>NZ_CP007441.1:1577119-1892543 GCF_000590475.1 Stutzerimonas stutzeri
TCTGGATCGGTGGTGGCGCGATCATCCTGCCGGGCGCGACCATCGGCGATGATGCGGTTATCGGTGCGGGCAGTGTCGTGACACGAGATGTGGCACCGGGCGCGACGGCGGTAGGTAACCCGGCCCGTATACGCTGAAGGATGATGGGATGGCAGCCAGCGCTGGACCGGCTGCCGGTACCGCTTACTGCTGAGTTACGGTGGCCACGTTGCCCGAGCCCATCTGCGACACCATTGCCGAGTCGCTCATGCCACTCTGCATCAGCATTGCCTGGTTACCTACGCCGCCTTGAATGACGGTCGCCAGGTTGGCCTGGCCATCTTGCGTCAGGCTGACTTCGTTGTCCGATCCGTAGATTTGCTGAATGTCAGCGACGTTGAGATCGCCGCCCTGCATCACGTCCACACGGTTGTTGTCGCCGTAGCTGGAACCGGTCAGCTCGTTGCCATTCCCGGTTTGGGTCACGGTGAGCAGGTTGTCGGTGCCGTCCTGGGCGAAGTCGATCAGGTGATCGGTGCCTGCCTGAGTGACATAGGCTTCGTTGTATTCACCGTTCTGCTGTAGCGAGGCGGTCTGGAAGCTGCCGTCCAGCTGGTCGACAGTGATGTAATTGTTATCGCCAGTCTGCTCGGCGCTGGCAGTGTTGCTCTCGCCAGCCTGAAAGATGTCGGCGCTGTTGGAGGTACCGTCCTGGTAGATCGAAGCGGTCTGCAGGTTGCCGCTCTGGTCGATGTACGCCTCGTTCATCAGGCCCATCGATTGGATGCTGGCGCTGTGATCCGCGCCTTCCTGCATCACGGATGCGACCTGCGAATCACCCTGCTGCTCGATCTCGGCGCTCGAATCGGAGACGTTCATTTGATAGATGGTCGCGTCGTTGCCATTGCCGATCTGGCTGACCACTCCGTCGTTGCGCGCGCCGCCTTCCTGCCACACCAGCGAGACGTTGTCGTTACCTACCTGACGCTGCTCGGCAAGGCTCGATTCGGTGTTGCTCTGGATGGCCTCGGCGAAGTTGTCGGTGCCGTCCTGCTCGGTGATGGCGGTGCTCAGGTCGGCCGCGGTCTGCTCGGTGATCGCGGTGTTGAAGCTGCCGTCCTGATACTGGCGAGCGCTAGCACCAAAGGAATCACTCTGGACGATGCTGGCGTCGTGATTGTCGCCTTGCTGCAGCTGGATCGCTTCGCTCTGCTCGGTCGAGTTCTGCACGATGTCGGCGCGGTTCAGGTTGCCGGTCTGGGTCTGGACGGCATCCGACAAGGTGGCCTGGTTCTGGGTGACCATGCCATCGTTGCCGGCACCGATCTGCGATTGGTAGGACAGGTTGTCCTGGCCGCCGATCTGAGTGACTTCAACAATGTTGTCGGCACCGGATTGGCTCTGTTCTGCACTGTTGTCGTCGGCGTAGGCCTGGGTGGCGAGGATCGCGATGATGGCGGCTGCGAGGGGCTTGCACTTGAACATTGTCATCTCTCCATGGATGTGTGAATGCGTGTCGCTCCTGGCTGGCGCGGCGGCGCGGGGAGTTGCTGGCGCGGCTGCTACTGCAGAGTCAGTCCCGGAACTGCATCGATCCTAGAAGTTGCTCGTGACAAATAAGTGTCGATTCGTTTGTTTGTTGACGGTTTTATGGCGATCCGCCTGGGCGTGCTGATCGCGACGCTACGGGATCGGGCCCAACCCTGGACCGCTGCCTACGCCCCCTGATCGGTCCGTCTCTACGCCCGCGCCATACGCCTCGCTAATACAGGGGCGGGAGGATGTTGCGGCGGGTTGCCGCACCTAAAGTGGTGGCGTGTTCCCCCAAACATCGAAGGTTGGTTGTATGAATCGCAACGACTGGTGGCGCGGCGGCGTCATTTATCAGGTTTACCCGCGCAGCTTCTATGACAGCAATGGCGATGGGGTCGGCGATCTGCTCGGTGTGGTCGAGAAGATCGACTACATCGCCAGCCTCAATGTCGACGCCATCTGGCTATCGCCGTTCTTCACCTCGCCGATGAAAGATTTCGGCTACGACGTGTCCGACTATCGCGGTGTGGATCCGCTGTTCGGCACGCTGGAAGATTTCAAGCAGGTCATCGATGTCGCCCATGCGCGCGGCATTCGCATCCTTATCGACCAGGTGCTCAATCATTCATCCGATCAGCACGCCTGGTTCAAGGAAAGCCGTTCCAGCCGCGACAATCCAAAGGCTGACTGGTACGTATGGGCCGATCCGAAGGATGACGGCACCGTCCCCAACAATTGGCTCTCGGTATTCGGCGGCCCGGCCTGGACTTGGGACAGCCGCCGCAAGCAGTACTACCTGCACAACTTCCTTTCCAGCCAGCCGGACCTTAACTTCCACTGCGAAGCAGTCCAGCAGCAGCTGCTCGACGACATGGAGTTCTGGCTGAAGCTGGGCGTCGACGGCTTCCGTCTGGACGCGGCGAACTTCTACTTCCACGACCGCGAGCTGCGCGACAATCCGCCAAACCACGACATTCGCGAAGGCAGCATCGGCGTGCGCGCTGACAACCCTTACGCGTTTCAGAAGCACGTCTACGACAAGACCCAGCCGGAAAACCTCGACTTCCTCCGCCGCATTCGCCAGCTGCTCGAGCGCTACCCAGGCAGCGCCACCGTGGCTGAAATCGGCTGCGACCACTCGCTGCGCACCATGGCCGCCTACACCGGCGGCAGCGACACGCTGCACATGGCGTATTCCTTCGACCTGCTCACCGAGCAGTGCAGCCCAGCCTTCCTGCGGCACACCATCGATTGTGTTGAGCGCGAGCTGGTCGATGGCTGGCCCTGCTGGTCGATCGGTAATCACGATGTGGTGCGCGTGATGAGTCGCTGGGCGCTGGCCAATCAGCCGGATCATGCTCGCGGTCGGATGTTCATGGCGATGCTGCTGACCATGCGCGGTAGCGTGTGCCTCTATCAGGGCGAAGAGCTGGGCCTGGACGAAGCCGAGCTGCAATTCGATCAGCTGGTCGATCCTTACGGCATCCGTTTCTGGCCTGAATTTAAAGGCCGCGACGGTTGCCGTACGCCGATGCCTTGGCATGATCAGGATCAGCACGGCGGCTTCAGTCAGGAACCGCCTTGGCTGCCGATGGCAGACAAACACTTGCTTCTCTCGGTCGCCGCGCAAGAGCCGGACCCGAACTCGATGCTCAACATCTACCGGCGCTTCCTCGCCTGGCGCCAGGATCAGCGCCTGCTGATCGAGGGCGGCATTCGCACCGTCTACCACGACGACGCCTTGCTGGTGTACGAACGCCGCCTGAATGACGAGGTCTGGGTATGCCTGTTCAATATGGGCGACAGCGCACGGCACTTTGACCTGTCGGCCCCGGTCGAAGGCCTCGACGTGCCCTCGGCATCGGCTGTCTTCGAGGGCCACGGGGTACACTTGCCTGCGCATGGATTCGGATTTGCGCGTCGGCTCGGGTGAGTTGCTCGGGTCGAGACGAGGCTGACGCTTCGTTTCGACCGGCCGCCTTCCGCCGCTTCGCTCGCTGCGATGCGTCGCAGCGATTGTTTTGAAGGAGAACAACAATAATGGCCAGCGTAACCCTGCGGAATATCTGCAAGAGCTATGACGAGGTGCCCATCACCTGCGGCATCGATCTGGATATCGCCGATGGTGAGTTCGTGGTATTCGTCGGCCCATCCGGTTGCGGCAAGTCGACGTTGTTGAGGCTGATTGCCGGCCTCGAGGACATCACTGACGGCGAATTGCAGATCGACGGTGAGCGGGTCAACGAGCTGCCACCGATGGATCGCTCGGTGGGAATGGTGTTTCAGTCCTACGCGCTTTATCCGCACATGAATGTCGCGGAAAACATGGCGTTCGGCCTGAAACTGGCGAAGGTCGACAAAGGCGAGATTCATCGCCGAGTGGACTCGGTGGCGAAGATCCTGCAGCTCGACCGGATGCTCGATCGCAAGCCCAAGGATCTCTCCGGCGGGCAGCGCCAACGTGTGGCCATCGGCCGGACCATGGTGCGCGAACCCAAGGTCTTCCTGTTCGATGAGCCGCTGTCTAACCTCGATGCCTTCCTCCGTGTGCAGATGCGAATCGAAATTTCGCGCCTACATCAGCGTCTCAGGGCGACGATGATCTACGTGACCCATGATCAGGTCGAGGCCATGACCCTGGCCGACAAGATCGTCGTACTCAACGCCGGGCGCATCGCCCAGGTCGGGCCGCCTCTGGAGCTGTATCACTACCCGAGCAATCAGTTCGTGGCCGGCTTCATCGGCTCGCCACAAATGAATTTTCTGCCGGTGAGCGTGCTGCGAACGGACGCCGATTCGGTGGAGGTGTCGATGCCAGGTGGCAGCGCGTTACGATTGCCGGTGGATGGCCGCCAGGTCAGCCCTGGAGATGCCTTGACCCTGGGTATTCGCCCTGAGCACTTCGTCGATGCCGAGCAGGCGGATTTCGTCTTCAACGGCGAGATTGCAGTCGCCGAGCGACTCGGTGATCACAACCTGCTGCATCTGAACTTCGAGGGTGTGGACGAGATGGTCGCGGTCGCCAGCGACGGCAATCGCCGTGTTGCGGTGGGCCAGGTCTACACAACCGGACTGTTGGCCAGCAAATGCCACCTGTTCCGCGCCGATGGTCAGGCCTGTGGTCGGCACTATCGAGAGCCGGCACTGTTCGGCTGACCGCCCTCCGGCAGCTGGCGCTCGACCAGCTGCCGTGGCGGCTTCAGTGACTAAGCTTCAGACCAAGCAAACCGATGCAGATCAGCAGCACGCTGCCCAGGCGAAACAGACTCATCGACTCGCCGAACAATATGATGCCGGCGATCACAGTGCCCACCGCGCCTACTCCGGTCCAGATGGCGTAGGCGGTGCCCAGTGGCAACTCCTTCATGGCAAGCCCTAGCAGGCCAAGGCTGGCTGCCATCGCAGCAACGGTGAGCAGGGTGGGAAGCGGGCGACTGAAGCCATCGGTGAACTTCAGTCCGACAGCCCAGCCGATTTCGAACAGGCCGGCAAAAAACAGGATGATCCAAGACATGCGCACCTCGATAGGACGGTAATTGGGTGGGGCCGTCCCCGGTGAGTTGGTGCCGCCTGAGGTCGTCCTCAGCGGACGCTATTGTGCACAGTGAAAATGTCCGGGCAAGTGGCCCGGACCGGTGGATGTATCAGGACGCGTCAGGCCCTTTCTCCTTCATGCGGCGATAGACCGTCGCCAGCAGCGCTCCGGACAGATTGTGCCAGACGCTGAATAGCGCGCTGGGCACCGCTGCCAGCGGTGAAAAGTGAGCGCTGGCCAAGGCCGCCCCGAGTCCTGAGTTCTGCATGCCGACTTCGATTGACAGCGTTTTGCGCTGCGCCAGTGGCAGGCCGAACAGGCGTCCGACAAGGTAGCCGATGCCAAGCCCCAGGGTGTTATGCAGCACGACAACGGCCATGATCAGCAAGCCGGATTCGGCAATCTTGGCCTGGCTGGCCGCGACCACGGCGGCCACGATGATCACGATGCTCACCACCGAAACCAGCGGCAGGATATCGACCACCTGATGCACCCGGTTGCCCAACAGGCGGCGAGCGATCAGGCCGAGGGCGATCGGTAACAGAACGATCTGCACGATGGACATGAACAGCGCGCCGAAATTGACCGGCAGCCAGGCCGAAGCCAGCAGCCAGATCAGTGCGGGTGTGACCAGCGGAGCAAGCAGGGTGGTGACAGCGGTGATCGCCACCGACAGCGCGACGTCCCCGCGGGAAAACCAGGCAATCACGTTCGAAGCGGTACCGCCCGGGCAACAGCCGACCAGGATCACACCGACCGCAATTTCCGCAGGCAGCCCCAGCAGTTGGCAGAGCAGCCAGGCGAGGGCAGGCATGATCAGAAATTGCGACCCGACACCCAACGCCACCCAGAGCGGACGGCGCGCGACTTCAGCGAAATCCGCCGCTTTCAGCGTCAGGCCCATACCGAACATGATCAGCCCGAGCAACGGGACGATCCAGGCGGTGGCCGGCAGGAACCAGCTGGGCTGGAAGAAAGCGAGGATGGCGAACAGCAGGACCCAGAGGGCGAACGTGTTGCCGACAAAGCGGCTAAGGGCGGCGAGGGCACGCATCGGGCTTACCTTGTAGTTATGGAAGAGGCGCCGTCAGCCTGGGCTGACGGCCAGAGCAGTTTAGATGCCCTGTGGGATCTCCTCACCACCCAGTGCCTCGAACAGCGCGGGCAGGAATTCTTTGAAGGTCAGCATCATCAGCAGGAAGCTGGCGTCCTGCTGACCGAGATCGTCATCGCCGCCGTCCTGTTCGGCCTGGTCCTGCAGCAGCTCTTCGAAGCGCAGGCGTTTGATCACAAGCTTGTCGTCGAGCACGAAGGACAGTTTGTCCTGCCAGCCCAGCGACAGCTGAGTGACCTGCTTGCCGACTTCCAGATGCTGCTGGATCTCGTCGCTGGTTAGGTCCTGACGCTTGCAGCGCACTACGCCGCCGTCTTCGTGGGTATCACGCAGTTCGCACTCGTCGAGCACGAAGAAATCGTCCGCGGCTTTCTGCGTCTTGACCCAGTCGGTCATAGTGGCCGAAGGCGCGATCTTCACGGTCAGCGGGCGCACCGGCAGCGAGCCGATGGCTTCACGTAGGGTCGACAGCAAATCTTCGGCGCGCTTGGGGCTGGATGCGTCGACCAGAATCAGGCCCTGATCGGGCGCGATGGCGGCGAAGGTGCCGGACTTACGGATGAAGGCGCGGGGCAGGAAGGCCTGGATGATGTCGTCCTTGATCTGGTCGCGTTCCTTCTTGTAGACCTTGCGCATCTGCTCGTTTTCGATCTCGTCGACCTTTTCCTTCAGTGCGTCCTTGACCACGCTGCCAGGCAGGATGCGCTCTTCCTTGCGCGTGGAGATCAGTAGGAAGCCTTGGCTGGCATGCACCAGCGGTGCGTCTTCGCCCTTGCCAAAGGGCGCGACGAAGCCGTAGGTGCTCAGTTCCTGGCTGGCGCAGGGGCGGGCGGGCTTGGCGGCCAATGCAGCTTCAAGTGTCTCGACATCGAAAGGCACGTTCTGGGTGAGACGGTAGACGAGCAGATTACGAAACCACATGGCGATTTGAAACTCCGGTAAAAGCAAAGGGCGCATTATTCCCGTCCCGGCAAGCCAGGCCAACCCTGCCGAGCCGCAATGCCGATGGAAACCGCAAAAACGGCCAATAAACAGAGGGGTTCCTAAGTCTTTGTAAGTTCTTCAATTTTTTTTTCAAAAGGGGCTTGCCAAGGTCAGGAACCCTCTCTAGAATGCGCCCCACTTCGAGAGCAAACGGGTGATTAGCTCAGCTGGGAGAGCATCTGCCTTACAAGCAGAGGGTCGGCGGTTCGATCCCGTCATCACCCACCACTCGAGGTTTAGCGCAGCGGTAGTTCAGTCGGTTAGAATACCGGCCTGTCACGCCGGGGGTCGCGGGTTCGAGTCCCGTCCGCTGCGCCATATTCGCCATCAAGGACCACTGAACGCCTTGATAGCTCGAAAAAAAGCGACCTTAGGGTCGCTTTTTTTTTCGCCTCCGATTTGGGTTTTTCACCCCGTTCGCACTCTTTGTATCTTTCGTGCGGCACTTCCTGACTTTGCATTGTCTTTACCTATTACCTCGGTCCGCTCGGTAGCCACTGCTGGGGGTGACTGTTAAGCTCCGGCAATCCATTTGCTTCACCCCTTCAAGCGTATTTAAGGAAACAGAATGAGACATCAACGTTTGGCGTCTGCGATAGCCCTGATTGGCCTAGTCCTGGCGGGCTGTGATTCAGAAACCAGCGTCAAGCTGGATACTCCGGCACAGAAAGCTTCCTATGGTATCGGCCTGAACATGGGCAAGAGCCTGGCTCAGGAAGGCATGGCTGATCTCGATTCGAACGCGGTTGCGCAGGGCATCGACGATGCCATTGGCAAGAAAGAGCAGAAGTTGACCGACGAGCAGCTGATGGAGGCGTTCTCCGCCCTGCAGGCGCGTGCCGAAGAGCGCATGGTCGAGATGAATAAGGAAGCTGCGGAGAAGGGCAAGAAATTCCTCGAAGACAACGCCAAGCGTGACGGGGTGAAAACCACCGAGTCCGGTCTGCAATATGAAGTAGTCCAGAAGGCTGACGGTCCTCAGCCGGGTCCGGACGACGTCGTTACCGTCCATTATGAAGGCAGCCTGACCGATGGCACCGTCTTCGATAGTTCGATCAAGCGCGGCACCCCAATCGACCTGCCGGTCGGCGGTGTGATTCCGGGTTGGGTCGAAGGCCTGCAGCTGATGCACGTCGGCGAGAAGTACAAGCTGTATATCCCGAGCGAACTGGCCTATGGCGAGCAGAGCCCGAGTCCGCTGATCCCCGCCAACTCGGTGCTGGTGTTTGATCTGGAGCTGCTGGGCATCAAGGGCGACGAGAGCGAAGCGGCTCCGGCTGCAGAAGCCGAGCCTGAGGCTGCCGAAGAAGGCAACGCTCAGTAATTTTTCGGCTAAATCGAACGCCCCGCCTATGCGGGGCGTTTTCGTTTCTGCTCATGAAAGTCTTGTTACATGGCGAACCTGTTACGCGCAGCGAACGCTTCAGCGCGGCCCCGAAGGGGTGAGCGAAGCGAATCACCTGGGATAGGTCCCTGGTGAGAGTTAGGCGGACACAAAAAAGCCCCAGGTTTTCATCTGAGGCTTTGAAGTTGGCTCCGCGACCTGGACTCGACTGCGCAGCAGAACGCGCTTCAGCGCGGCCCCGAAGGGGTGAGCGAAGCGAATCACCAGGGACATGGTCCCTAGTGAGAGTCCGGCGGACACAAAGAAGCCCCAGGTTTTCACCTGAGGCTTTGAAGTTGGCTCCGCGACCTGGACTCGACTGCGCAGCAGAACGCGCTTCAGCGCGGCCCCGAAGGGGTGAGCGAAGCGAATCACCTGGGAGATGGTCCCTGGTGAAAGTCCGGCGGACACAAAAAAGCCTCAGGTTTTCACCTGAGGCTTTGAAGTTGGCTCCGCGACCTGGACTCGAACCAGGGACCCAATGATTAACAGTCATTTGCTCTACCGACTGAGCTATCGCGGAACAGCGGTGCGTATCCTACTGTTAACTAAAGGAAAGTCAACACCTTGCGGATCAGAGGACTTGCACGATTGCGTCGGTGACATGGTCCAGGTTGTTGTGATTCAACGCCGCTGCGCAGATACGTCCTGTGCTGATTGCGTAGACGCCGAACTCGACGCGCAGACGTTCGACCTGAGCGGCGGTGAGGCCGGAATAGGAGAACATGCCGCGCTGCTTGGCGACGAAACCGAAGTCCTGCTTGGCGCCTTTCTCGGCCAGTTGGCGAACCATAGTCAGGCGCATGTCCTGAATGCGAGTGCGCATTTCACCCAGCTCGGTTTCCCACATCGAACGCAGCTCCGGGCTGTTTAGCACGGCGGAAACCACGGTGGCGCCATGAGTTGGTGGGTTGGAGTAGTTAGTGCGGATGACACGCTTGATCTGCGAGAGCACGCGCGCCGACTCATCACGGTTCTGGGTCACCATCGATAGCGCGCCGACACGCTCGCCATACAGCGAAAATGACTTCGAGAACGAACTGGAAACGAAGAAGCTCATGCCTGACTCGGCGAACAGCCGCACGGCGGCGGCATCTTCTTCGATGTTGTCGCCGAAGCCCTGGTAAGCAATATCAATGAACGGCACGTGGTCGTTGGCACGAAGCACTTCTAGGATCTGCTTCCAGTCCTCCGGCTGCAGGTCGACGCCGGTCGGGTTGTGGCAGCAGGCGTGTAGCACGACGATCGAACGAGCCGGCAGATTCTTCAGATCTTCGAGCATGCCGTCGCGGTCAATCCCGTGACTGGCGGCGTCATAGTACCTGTAGTTCTGCACGGGGAAGCCGGCGCTCTCGAACAGTGCGCGATGGTTTTCCCAGCTCGGATTGGTGATCGCCACGACCGCGTCGGGCAGCATGCGCTTGAGGAAATCCGCACCGATCTTCAGCGCGCCGGTACCGCCCAGCGCCTGGCTGGTCACCACCCGGCCGTCGGCGACCAACGCCGAATCGGCACCGAACAGCAAGCCCTGAACGGCCATGTCGTAGCTGGCGATACCGTCAATGGGCAGATAGCCTCGTGGGGCGTTGAGTTCCAGGCGTGCCTTCTCGGCGGCCGCGACGGCGCGCAGCAGGGGAATTCGGCCTTCTTCGTTGTAGTAGACGCCCACCCCCAGGTTGACCTTGTTCTGCCGCGTGTCGGCATTGAAGGCTTCATTGAGGCCGAGGATCGGATCGCGCGGCGCCATTTCGACAGCGGAGAACAAACTCATGATGGGGAGGCTCGAAGAGAGGAGGTGACTGATGCAGCACCCTCGCTTCGCGCTGAGGGCGGTGCGCAAACGGGGCAAGAGTATAGCGAGACTGGCTCTGGGTCGCGATATGCTGGGGCTGTTTTTTCTAACCGATTCACGCTCGCCTGGTCGCCATTCTGCCTCGCTTCGTCTGTCTCTCTGGCCGGGCACTTGATATTGTCGAGAGCGACCGCATTGAAAGGGGCCGTGTCAGCTGTTCGCCTTGTCCGCAACGGCTCGATACGCCTTAAAAGTTGCCGCCTGGCAGGCTCTACCGTTCGGCTTTCGGGTCGTCACGCTATCTGAAGAGGTCGATATGTCGAAGTTCGAACTGATCACGCGCTTCAAGCCCGCCGGGGACCAGCCGGAAGCTATCCGGCAGATGATCGAAGGCATCGAGGCCGGTCTGTCACACCAGACCTTGTTGGGCGTGACGGGCTCCGGCAAGACCTTCAGCATTGCCAATGTCATTGCCCACGTGCAGCGGCCAACCTTGGTGCTGGCACCGAACAAGACGTTGGCCGCGCAGCTCTACGGCGAGTTCAAGGCGTTCTTTCCGAACAATGCGGTGGAGTACTTCGTTTCCTATTACGACTACTACCAGCCGGAAGCCTATGTGCCGTCCTCGGACACCTTCATCGAAAAGGACGCTTCGATCAACGATCACATCGAGCAGATGCGGCTGTCGGCGACCAAGGCGTTGCTGGAGCGGCCGGACGCGATCATCGTTACGACCGTCTCCTGCATCTACGGTCTGGGTGATCCGCAGTCGTATTTGAAAATGGTCCTGCACGTGGACCGGGGTGACCGCCTCGATCAGCGCGAGCTGCTGCGTCGCCTCACTGGGCTCCAGTACACCCGTAACGACATGGATTTCGCCCGCGCCACCTTCCGAGTGCGTGGCGATGTGATCGATATCTTCCCGGCGGAATCGGATCTCGAGGCGGTGCGCATCGAGCTCTTCGATGACGAAGTCGAGAGCCTGTCCGCCTTCGATCCGCTGACCGGCGAGGTGATCCGCAAGCTGCCGCGCTTCACCTTTTATCCCAAAAGCCACTACGTGACGCCCCGCGAGACGCTGCTGGACGCCATCGAGAACATCAAGGCCGAGCTCAAGGATCGTCTCGACTACCTGCGTTCCAACAACAAGCTGGTGGAGGCGCAACGGCTCGAGCAGCGCACACGCTTCGATCTGGAAATGATCATGGAGCTGGGCTATTGCAACGGTATCGAGAACTACTCGCGCTATCTCTCGGGTCGCGCGTCGGGTGAGGCGCCGCCGACGCTTTATGACTATTTGCCCGCTGATGCGCTGCTGGTTATAGACGAGTCCCACGTCAGCGTGCCGCAGGTCGGTGCCATGTACAAAGGCGACCGTTCGCGCAAGGAAACCCTCGTCGAATACGGCTTCCGCCTACCTTCGGCGCTGGATAACCGGCCCATGCGTTTCGACGAATGGGAAGCCATCAGCCCGCAGACCATCTTCGTCTCGGCGACACCGGGCCCTTATGAAGCGGAACACGCCGGGCGCGTCATCGAACAGGTGGTGCGTCCTACAGGGCTGGTGGATCCGCAGATCGAAGTGCGGCCGGCGTTGACTCAAGTCGATGATCTGCTGTCCGAGATCACCAAATGCGTGGCCAAGGAAGAGCGGGTGCTAGTCACCACGTTGACCAAGCGGATGGCCGAGGACCTGACCGACTATCTGGGCGACCACGGCGTGCGGGTGCGCTACCTCCATTCGGATATCGATACGGTGGAGCGGGTGGAGATCATTCGCGACCTGCGCCTTGGCGTGTTCGATGTGCTGGTGGGCATCAACCTATTGCGTGAGGGCCTGGATATGCCGGAGGTATCGCTGGTGGCGATCCTCGACGCGGACAAGGAGGGCTTCCTGCGCTCCGAGCGTTCGCTGATCCAGACAATCGGCCGCGCGGCCCGTAACCTCAACGGCAGGGCGATTCTCTATGCCGACAACATGACCGGGTCCATGGAGCGGGCCATCGGCGAAACCGAGCGCCGACGCAACAAGCAGATCGCCTTCAACGAGGCCAATGGCATCGTCCCGCAGGGCGTATTCAAGGATGTGAAGGACATTCTCGAAGGAGCCACCGTACCCGGCTCGCGCAGCAAGAAGCGTCGCGGCGAAGCCAAGGCGGCGGAAGAGGCGGCGCGCTACGAGAATGAACTGCGTTCGCCGAGCGAAATCACCAAGAGGATTCGTCAGCTCGAAGAGAAGATGCTCGCGTATGCGCGCGATCTTGAGTTCGAGGCCGCCGCGCAGACTCGGGACGAGATTCACAAGCTGCGCGAGCGCCTGCTGCAGGTTTAGAGGCTAAAGGATTGGCGCAGGCTCAGTGTGCCGCGCCGCCCTTGATGTCCTCGGGCAGTTTGCGCGTCAGCAGCACGGCGACCATGCTGATCGCCAGGGCAATACCGACGAAATGGAACGCATCGTTGTAGGCCATGATCATGGCCTGCTGGTGTGTGATCTCGCTGAGCCGTCCCAGCGCGGCCTGCTCGCTGCCCAATTGCTGGGTCAGGGCGGTCAGGCGCTCGGCCACCGCCGGATTGCTCGGCACTACCGACTCGCGTAGGTAGTCGAAATAGATCTTCGTGCGGCTGTCCAGCAGCGTGGCGAGCAGGGCGATGCCGATCGCGCCGCCTAGATTTCGCAGAATATTGAACAGGCTGGATGCTGAGCCAGCATCCTTCGGCTGGATATAGGCCGTGGCGATCAGCGAGACGGTGACCATGATCATCGGCTGGCCCAGCGCGCGGATGATCTGGATCGGATGGAACTGATCGCCGGCGAAGTCCGGATTGAGCGCGCCGGAGGCGAAGCTGGAAAGGCCGAACAGGGCGAAGCCTGCCGCGCAGAGCAGCTTGGGCGCGATGATCTTCATCAGCTTGGGCACCAGCGGAATCAGGAACAGCTGCGGAATCCCCATCCACATGATTACCTGGCCAATCTGCAACGCGTTGTAGTTCTGGATCTGCGCCAGGTACAGCGGCAACAGGTAGATAGAACCATAGAGGCCGAGCCCCATGCCCAGGCTGGCGATACTGGTAAGGCCGAAGTTGCGCTCGCGCAGGATCCCCAGGTTGATCAAAGGGTTAGTGCGCGACAACTGCAGGATGACGAACAGGATCAGGCTGATCAGCGCCACCGAGCCCAGCTGGACGATCAGGGTCGACTCCAGCCAGTCCTTGCGATGGCCTTCTTCGAGAAACACCTGCAGGCAGCCGAGCCCCATGGCCAGGGTGACGATGCCGGCGTAATCGGTGCTTTTCAGCAGTTCCCAGTGCGGTGGCTTCTTTTCCAGGCCGTACAGCAGGCCGGCGATCATCAGCAAACCGGGCGGTATGTTGATGTAGAAGATGTATTCCCAACCCCAGCTTTCGGTGAGCCAGCCACCCAGGGTGGGCCCGATCGAGGGCGCAAAGGTGGCGGTAATGGCGAACAGCGCCATGCCTTTGGCTCGATGGTGTTCGGGCAGCTTGATCAGCGTCAGGGTGAAGGCCAGCGGAATCAGCGCGCCGCCGGTAAAGCCCTGCATTGCACGGAACACGATCATGCTCTCCAGATTCCAGGCGAAGGAGCAGAGCAGGGAGGAGAACAGAAATCCGACCGATACCCACACCGCCAGGCGCCGAGCCGAGAGCAGCTGGACCAGCCAGGCGGTCAGCGGAATCATGATTATTTCCGCCACCAGATAGGACGTGGAAATCCACGAGCCTTCTTCCAGCGTGGCGGACAGCGCGCCCTGGATATCCTTGAGCGACGAGTTGGTGATCTGGATATCAAGAACCGCCATGAACGCGCCGAGCATGGCGCTCATCACGGCGATCCAGTCGCGCCGGCTGGGTTCGCCAACCGGACGAATCAACGCATCAGCGGCCACGGAGGTCGATCTTCACGTCCACCGACATGCCGGGACGGATGCGGCCCTTGAGCGGGTTGTCGCCAGCAAAGGTCAGCTTGACCGGGATGCGCTGGACCACCTTGGTGAAGTTGCCGGTGGCGTTGTCTGGCGGCAGCAGGCTGAACTGGGCACCCGAGGCCGGCGAGAGGCTTTCGACGCGACCTTCGATAGGCGTATCGGGAAAGGTGTCGAACGTCAGCTCGGCGCCCTGACCGACCTGCACGCGGCCAATCTGGGTTTCCTTGAAATTGGCCTGCACCCAGATGTCCTCGTCCGGGACGATCGACATCAGGTAGGCGCCGACCGGGACATACTGTCCATTGCGAGCAGAGCGCTGGCCGACGATGCCGCTGATGGGCGAGCGGATTTCGGTGCGATCGACGTTCAGTTCGGCTCGCTCGATTTCCGCACGTGCGCCGTCGATCTGCGCCTGCAGACGTTCGATATCGGCTTGCAGGCTGTCGATCTGCTGGCGCTGGGCGGCCAGGTCGGCTTCGGCTTTCTCCCGCTGTGAACGAGCAACCTGGGCGTCGGCGGAGAGGGTGGTGACCCGTTCCTCAGAGACAAACCCGGGTTTGCGCAGCGCTTCGACGCGCGACAGGTCGACCTGGCTGCGCTGGAGGTTTGCCTGTGCCGCGCCGAGCGACGCCTGGCTGGCAGCGATCAGGCTGGATTGCTGCGCGAGGCGGCTACGGGCCTGGGCGAGCTCGGCTTCGCGGATCGCCAGATTGGCCCGCGCCTGGGCCAGCGCCAAGCGGAAGTCGCCAGGCTCCAAGGTCACCAGCAGATCGCCGGGCTTCACATGCTGGTTGTCCTGGACGTGGACCTGCTCGATCCGCGCCGCGAGCTGGCTGGAAATCCGGGTAATTTCGCCTTGTACATAGGCATTGTCGGTGTGCTCGTAGTGGCGACCGACGAAAAACCAATGGGCAAAAAAAGCGCCTGCGACCAGCAATAGCAGGGCGATAAAGATGAAGAGTCGGCGTTGCAGCTTGGCAGGCATGTCGTCGCTCGTGACCGAAGGTGAGCCGGCCAATCTACCAGTGTTCCCGTTGCGAAATAAGCCGTTACAATCGCTAAACTTTGTTGCATGCAGGGAACAATCCGTGGGCCTCGACGACGCCTTGATCTTTACCCGGGTGGTCGAATGCCACAGCTTCACCCAAGCGGCCTCAAGCCTGGGTATGCAGAAGTCCACCGTGAGCCGACGGATCGTTCAGCTCGAGGAGCGGCTCGGTGTGCGGCTGATAAACCGCACCACGCGGCGTCTGCGCCTGACCGAGGTCGGTCAGGCCTACTACGAGCGTTGCCGGCAGATCATGCTCGATTTCGCCGAAGCCGAGCAGGTCGTCATGCAGCTGCAGCAGGCGCCGGCCGGGCTGCTGCGGATCTCCGCGCCGATCGAGTTCGGCCAATGGATTTTGGGTCGCGTGCTGGGTGACTTCATGCGGCTGTATCCGGACATCAATGCCGAGGTCGAGCTGGCTTCGCGGTATGTCGATCCGGTTGAGGAGGGCGTTGATATCGTCATCTCGGTCGGACAACCGCAGGATTCCAGCCTGATCGCGCGTAAGCTCTTCGAGACCCGTCGACGGCTTTGTGCGAGCCCGGCCTATCTGAGGCAACACGGCGTTCCTTCCTTGGTGGCCGACCTGGCCGGGCATCGTGCGATCACTCTGTCGCGTGAACCGGTGCGTTATTGGCCGATACTCGAGCAGAACGTCAATTGCCGTCGTGTGCTGAGCTGCAACAACATCACCTTCGCCCGTGAAGCGGCGCTGGCCGGTGCCGGTATCGCGGTACTGCCTACCATGATCACCGATCAGGAGGTGCGTAATGGCGATCTGGTCGAGCTGCTGCCGGACATTGAATTGCCGACCGGCGACGTCTATGCGGTCTATCCCTCGCGGCGTTTCCAGGCGATGAAAGTCAAAGCCTTTCTCGACTTCCTGATGCAATCATTGCCTGTCATGGACGGTCGCCTGGTGGAGCCGGTGGAGGCACGCCTGCTAACATCGCGCCTTTATACGCGCTGACTCAGCCGATCGCGCCGGCTATCGCAGCCGCCGTGTCTTCCTGTGCATTGATCCGAGAACATCATGACCACCGTTCGCACCCGCATCGCACCCTCTCCCACTGGCGATCCGCACGTCGGCACCGCCTACATCGCGTTGTTCAATCTCTGTTTCGCGCGTCAGCACGGCGGCCAGTTCATCCTCCGTATCGAGGACACCGACCAGCTGCGCTCTACGCGCGAATCGGAACAGCAGATCTATGACGCGCTGCGCTGGCTGGGCATCGAGTGGGACGAGGGTCCGGACGTTGGAGGTCCGCATGGCCCGTATCGGCAGAGCGAGCGCGGCGAGATCTACAAGAAATATTCTGACGAGCTGGTCGACAAGGGCCACGCCTTCCCCTGTTTCTGCAGCGCCGAACGCCTGGATCAGGTGCGCGCCGAGCAGATGGCCAACAAGGAAACGCCACGTTATGACGGGCATTGCATGCACATCGCGCCGCAAGAGGCGCAGCAGCGCATCGCCGCGGGCGAATCGCATGTAGTTCGCATGAAGGTACCGAGCGAGGGCGTCTGTCAGGTCAATGACATGCTGCGCGGTATGGTCGAGATCGGCTGGGATCGCATGGACATGCAGGTACTGATGAAGGCCGATGGCCTGCCGACCTACTTCCTGGCCAACGTCGTCGACGACCACCTGATGGGCATCACCCATGTGCTGCGCGGAGAGGAGTGGCTGCCGTCGGCGCCCAAGTTGATCAAACTCTACGAGTACTTCGGTTGGGAACAGCCGCAGCTGTGCTACATGCCGCTGTTGCGCAACCCGGACAAGAGCAAGCTCTCCAAGCGCAAGAATCCGACCTCGGTGACTTTCTACGAGCGCATGGGCTTCATGCCCGAGGCGATGCTCAACTATCTGGGTCGCATGGGCTGGTCCATGCCGGACGAGCGCGAGAAATTCACGCTGGCCGAAATGATCGAGCACTTCGATATCAATCGCGTATCGCTGGGGGGGCCGATCTTCGATGTCGAGAAACTGTCGTGGCTCAATGGCCAGTGGCTGCGCGAACTGTCGGTTGAACAGTTTGCCGCTGCCGTACAGAAATGGGCATTCAACCCCGACTACATGATGCAGATAGCGCCGCACGTGCAGCAGCGCGTCGAGACCTTCAGCCAGATCGCGCCGCTCGCCGGATTTTTCTTCTCCGGCGCGCTGAACTTGGACCCGGCGCTGTTCGAGCACAAGAAACTCGATCCGACCCAGGTTCGTCAGGTGTTGCAATTGACGCTGTGGAAGCTCGAAGCGCTGCGGCAGTGGGACAAGGCGCGCATCACCGATTGCATCCAAGCCGTCGCGGCGCATCTGGAACTGAAGCTGCGCGATGTCATGCCGCTGATGTTCGCCTCGATCACTGGGCAGGCGAGTTCGGTCTCGGTGCTCGATGCCATGGAAATCATCGGCCCGGACCTGACCCGCTTCCGTTTGCGCCAGGCACTCGAACTGCTGGGTGGTGCCTCGAAGAAAGAAGTGAAGGAGTGGGAAAAGCTGTACGCATCGATGGCCTGACCTGCGCTGGGTTGGCGGCAAGCGGTTGATACCGCTTCGTCAGGTTTGGCTGTCGCCACTCGTCGGCGGTAAGTATTTGTTCTGATGTCAGAAAATCTTCGAGCCGGAGCAAAAATATCGTTGACACTGTGCGGGACCGCACCTAATATGCGCCCCGTCCTCGAGATGGGGCTATAGCTCAGCTGGGAGAGCGCTTGCATGGCATGCAAGAGGTCGACGGTTCGATCCCGTCTAGCTCCACCAAATCTCGATTGCCACACTGGTCGTTTCGACCAGTCGCCTTTGAAGGGCTTGCGTCCCCTTCGTCTAGTGGCCTAGGACACCGCCCTTTCACGGCGGTAACAGGGGTTCGAGTCCCCTAGGGGACGCCATTATTCAGATCGCGGCGCGTAAGCGGTGCGAGTCGGGAGACGTTAAATCCGGGGCTATAGCTCAGCTGGGAGAGCGCTTGCATGGCATGCAAGAGGTCGACGGTTCGATCCCGTCTAGCTCCACCAATCCACGACAGAACGTAGCGGCTTACGGTTTGTTCATCGAAGGTTTCGTCCCCTTCGTCTAGTGGCCTAGGACACCGCCCTTTCACGGCGGTAACAGGGGTTCGAGTCCCCTAGGGGACGCCATTTTTTTTGCCCCTTTTGGGCATCAAAGGGTCATTTCTCACGAAATGACCCTTTTTGTTTTGGGCGCCATTTCAGTTGCTGCCGGCGTTGCTAAGTGATCTTCATCAGGCTGAAACGATGCGGAGTGCTGAATGGTTCGTCATAGATGATCGCCACGTACGTGACATCCATTGGCGTCTGGCTTCCAATAGACCAGGACCGCAATCTGACGACGCACTGCACAGCGAGGGTAGGCATGATCTGGGACCAGAGCGACGCGTTCATCATCGATTTCACTGTCGAGGCCGAGCATATCGACGAGCTGGGCCACGCAAACAACGCGGTATACGTATCCTGGTTGGAGCGGTGCGCCTGGCAACACTCACAGAGCCTGGGGCTGGGGTTGGAGGACTATCGCCGGCTGGATCGCGCCATGGCGGTACTCAGGCATGAAATCGATTACCTGGCAGCGGCCTATCAAGGCGACCGCCTGCAGCTGGCGACCTGGATCGTCGACTCCGATCAGCGATTGAAGATGAAACGTAATTTCCAGCTGGTCAGGTCCGGCGATGGCTGTACGCTGCTACGTGCGCAGACCACCTTCGTTTGCATCCAGCTGTCGACCGGGAAGCCCAAGCGGATGCCGGCGGAGTTCGTGGAGGGGTACGGCAAGGCCTTGATTCAGCCTTATCCCCTCGAGCACTAACGCACCACAGATCAACGCTGTTCCGGTTTGCTGGTATCGGCGTCGCGGCGCTCTTTGGCGTCTTCGCGCCAGTCATCTTGTACTTCGTTCTTCATTTTTTCGTCGATGGTTTTGCCGTCTTTCCCGACGTTGGCGGTATTGGCGCGCTGATGGGTCTCGCTCATGGCGCTGCCTTGAGTGTCGCCGGCAGCGCCGTGCGTGCCGTCATGCATATCGTCCTGATTGGCTATCGCGCTGGTTGCAATAATGCTGGCAAAGACTGCAGCGGCCAGGGGTAGAGGGGTTTTCATAGGCAATCCTCGGCTGGTGGAATATGTTCAGATCTCTCTGATTCCGACTCGGCGTATGCAGGATTCGTTCGCCCAAAAGTGGTTTGGACGTGCGCAGGTAGCTGGCGGGATTATCGGTGGCCGACGGATCGTTCGGATATATCGGGCTGCACGTGGAAGCTGACCAGCATTCCATGCCTTACACGTGACGTCTGGCCTGCCTGAGACAGCGTCAGAGGGTTCCGTGCGGTGATCACCGCCCCGGACGTCAGCAGTTCTTCGATATGTTTGCGTAGCGCATGAAACTGCCGCTTGTCGTCTCGATATTCCGGCATTGATGCGGCTCCGTCCGTGAAAGACGGACGGGATTCTAACAATCTTCAGCTGATTTACATATCAAAATGACATCATTCGTTGTTGCAGAATAATGCCGTACTTCGGTGGCGATTCGGTCTCTGGCAATCTCCGAATGGTTGATTTGCCACGCCTTGGGTCCGTGCCGAACGTATCTCGACAAATGGCTGCGTTGCGATCGGTAGATGAACGATAATCACGCTCGCACCGTGGTTAGCGTTAAAAATTTGCAGTTATGTCAGAGCGGTGCCAATGAGCCGTATTCGGTGCAGAGCCAAGGAATCCCACCCGTTAACACTTCACGCAAAATCATCCATGTCGATTGCGACTGCTTCTACGCAGCCATCGAAATGCGTGACGACCCCAGCCTCGCGAATCGGCCCATCGCGGTAGGTGGGCTCGCCGATCGTCGTGGTGTCATAGCCACCTGCAATTACGAAGCACGTGCCTATGGAGTGCGCTCGGCAATGGCGTCGGGGCACGCGTTGAAGCTTTGCCCGGATCTGCTGATCCTGCGGCCCCGCATGGACGCCTACAAGGAAGCTTCGCGCGAGATCCATGGGATCTTTCGGACCTATACCGATCTGATCGAACCCCTATCCCTCGATGAGGCCTACCTTGACGTGAGTGCCTGCAAGCATTTCGCCGGTAGCGCCACGCGTATTGCCCAGGATATCCGTCGACGGGTCTGGCAACAGCTGCGTATCACGGTGTCGGCGGGCGTTGCGCCAAACAAGTTTCTGGCCAAGATCGCCAGTGATTGGAAAAAGCCGGACGGGCTTTTCGTGATCACCCCGGATCAGGTTGACGACTTCGTGTTGGCACTGCCGGTCACCAAGCTGCATGGGGTCGGCCGAGTCACCGCTGACAAGCTGAAGCGGCTGGGCATTCACACCTGCGCTGATCTACGCACCTGGAAACGCCTGGATCTGGTTCGGGACTTCGGCTCGTTCGGTGAAAGGCTGTGGGGGCTGGCGCATGGAATCGACGAGCGTCTGGTTCAGATCGAGAGCCGGCGCCAATCGGTGAGCGTCGAGAACACCTACGATCGCGACTTGCCGGACCTCGCGGCCTGCCTTGAGCGATTGCCCGAGCTGCTTGAAGAGCTCACCGGCAGGATGGGGCGACTTGATGGTGGCTATCGGCCGGGCAAACCCTTCGTCAAGCTCAAATTCCACGACTTCACCCAGACGACCCTCGAACAGGCGGGGGCCGGCCTTGAGCTAGAGGATTATGCCGACCTTCTTGCTGGCGCCTTTGCGCGAGGCAAGCGCCCGGTGCGGCTGATTGGCGTCGGGGTTCGCTTGATCGACCTGCGCAGCGGTTTCGAGCAACTGCGCCTGTTCTAAGTCGTTCGTTGCGCGGGTTTGCCTTGGTCGATGTCGACTCCGGCATTTGCGAAGGCCCTGTTGAGCGATCTTCCGCGACGAAACCTACCGTCAGAAATAAGCAGGGCCGCTCACTGAGCGGCCCTCTGCTTGGGTGTAAAAGAGGGGATCCCTGGCCTGCCTGTACCAGGGCCCCCGAAACCGGTTACCTGGATATTTGCATGGGGCGTGCCAGTTTCGGAACGCTGGTTTGCCGCGCGGTGCCTGGCTGACTCATCGAGTGCGACTGAATGATCTTCCTGCAGCCACATGCCCAGTAGTTAGGCCGCCTGCACCGATTTGATTGGATCAGTAACGGGAACGTCGGAGGCAGCGCATCGACGCATCGAGCAGGGAGGGCGCGCGGGGCGCCCGGTTTTCTGCACTGTTTCAGTCTGTTTGAAGTGTTTGCGCTGGTTGCAATGCCCAGCTTTGGCGCAGCTCAGTTCTGTTCCGGCCAGACGCGAAGCGGGGCACCGTCAGCGGGCCAGAAGCGCAGCTGATCGATCTTGGAAACGTCCCATCGCTCGACCTGTGATAGCAGCTCCAGGAACCGCTGCTCCTGCTTCATGATGTGTTCAGCGCACATTTTCCTTGTGCTACCCACTTCGCTGAAGTGGATCTGTTGGTCGTCGAGCTGGTAATCGGCGAACCAGTGATTGCAACCGGCATTGCCATAGGCGCGGTCTTCGCTGAAGGTCAGCGAGACCGGATTGCGGCCGATTACGGGCTCGTCGCCAATCCATTCGGCGATGTAGGTGACATCGTGTTGAAGCGTGAGCGGTTCGACTGAACAGCCGCTGACGGACAAGACGGCCACACCGGCCAGGGCCAGTCGTTTCATTGCTTGCCCTCTTGGCAGGCCGGACACCGATGCTGGCCCGCGTCGTTCTTCCAGCCCAGCTCGGCGATACGCGCTTCGGCCGCCGGGGCGCGTGCGGCATTGCCTTTGGCGGCATCCACGGCGAATTCGAAATCGAGCTGTTTACCGCAGCCGTCGCAGTCGACCTGCCAATTGAGGATCGCCAGTTCGCGAAAGACCGGTCCGTTCGCCACGGCCATCCATTGTCCCGGCGGATTGATCAAATGGCGAACCTTGTCTACGGCCAGGCGCTGGGAAAGGTCCCGGCTGCCTTTGAGCGTGACGATCAGAACGTCGCCGGCGCGTACGTTGCCGCCATTGCCGGTGACTTGGTAGCGGCCCGGTGCCAAGGCGCGGCATTCGGTCAGTGTGTGTCCGGGGTTGAGCAGGGTGTAGCGAAAATCGTGTTCGGCCATGACTCGCGATCGATTGGAGTGAGGGGGGAATTGCGCGGGGGGCAATGCTAGCACGGCGGCGAGCTGGAGGTACCTGAGGCGGGTGAAGCGAGATAAGCGTTGCGATATGTCGGTATCGAACGCGTTTGCTTGTGCTTGAAGATTTCGGTGCTTGCCGGGGTTACCGGCAAGCTTGATCCGAAAAGGGCGTTATCGCCACTAGGCACGACGCAGGCGGCGGCCGCTATGGCTGAGTGCCGGCGAAGGTTTCGGTGAGGAAGCGTTGCATGTCGTTCCAGGAACGCTCATCGGCGGCTTTGTTGTAGGCCACGTCCACGCCTTTTTCCTGGAACTTATCCGCGCCGGGATTGGTGAAGCCATGCTTAGCGCCGGGCAGGCTGACGAGCTGATAATCGGCACCGGCCGCGACCATTTCCGAGCTCAGCGCCGCCACGTCTTCGGCGTTGACCATGCTGTCTGCGCTGCCGTGCTCGACCAGCACGCGGGCCTTGACGCTACCGGGCGCGGCGCGGGTTTGCGTGGCCAGCGCACCGTGGAAGCTGACCACGCCCTCGAGCGGGACGCCCTGACGAGCCATGTCCAGCACCACCTTGCCGCCGAAGCAATAACCGACCGCTGCAAGTTTGTCGGCATCGGTCTGCTGTTGCTGCTTGAGCAGGTCGAGGCCGGCATTGAAGCGACCCTTAGCGGCGTCGGCATCGGCCAGTGCGGCTTTCATGAAGGTCATCGCATCTTTGGGGTGCTCGGTGTTCTTGCCCTCGCCATACATATCGATTGCCAGCGCACTGTAGCCAAGCTCGGCGAGATCACGAGCGCGGCTTTTGGCGTAATCGTTGAGGCCCCACCACTCGTGCACCACCACAACCCCGGGACGCTTGCCCTCGACGGCGTCGTCATAGGCGTAGTATCCGATCATCTCGGTTCCATCGGCGGCGGTATAGGGGATTTCCTGTGTCTGGATTTCAGCGTGGGCGAAGGCGCTGACTGTCATCAGTGCGCCGAGCAGGGGATAACGCATGGGGGACTCCTTGTTGTAGTCGACGGGTCGAGCGATCCAAATGAATAGCGGTAGTTCGACTCATGTGCAACAAGGTTGTTCGGCTCGTCTCGGGACCCGATCGATAACGGCGCGATCAGATAACGGCACTCTGTAAGACGCCGCATCGGGCGTACGGCACGTGAGGGAAAATAAGCAGCGGCGGCCTGCTGCTTTTCCCACTTAAGCGCAGTCACCTCCGGGGCGGTGACCAGGTTGCTGGCGTGGTTATAGCGACTGATAGCGCCTCTATAGATCTGGCTCAGCTAATTAGCATTCTTGCGGCCCAGTTCGCCCGGAGGCTGGTCGTCGTAATCCAAACCTTAGGGCTCGTAAATGACCGTTATGCAGTAATCGGCTCAACGGTCCGGGCGCATGGCTCGCCGTGGTTGTGCTAGCCTGCGCGGCTTTTTTGGGCTCGCTCAAGAGCCCGGGTGTATGGATAAACGCATGTCTTCTGATTCGCTCGGTTCCTCCCACCTCAAGCGCGGTACTCCTGCCTATCGCCGGGCAACGCTCGCGCTGTTCTGCGCGGGGTTCGCCACCTTCGCCATGCTGTACTGCGTACAGCCATTGCTGCCGCTGCTGGCGTCGCATTTCGCCGTCTCGGCAGCCAGCAGCAGCCTGGCGTTGTCGTTGACCACCTTGTCGCTGGCGCTCTGCTTGCTGGTGTCGGGTGGCCTGGCGGAAAGCTGGGGGCGCAAACCTGTCATGGGGCTGGCGCTGACGCTGGCTTGCCTGCTTGGTCTTGCCTGCGTAACGGTGCAATCGTGGTCGCTGTTACTTGTCCTGCGGGCCTTGCTGGGGCTTGCGCTCAGCGGCCTGCCGGCATTGGCAATGGCGTACGTCGGTGAGGAGTTCGATCCCGAATCGTTACCTGCAGCGATGGGCTTGTACATCGGCGGGACCGCTCTTGGTGGGTTGTTGGGCCGGTTACTGTCGGGCCTGTTGAGCGATATTGGCGGCTGGCAGCTAGCGCTGGGTGGAATCGCCGGGTTGGCGCTGGTGGCGCTGGGGTTGTTCGTCTGGCTACTACCGGCGTCACGTCATTTCAAGGCGCAGCCTCTTTCGCTGCGCGGACTGCTGGCCAATTTCGCTCAGCACTTGAGCAACCCGATCCTGCGCAATCTATTTCTGCAGGGATTCCTGCTGATGGGCGGCTTCGTCGCGCTGTTCAACTACATCGGTTTCCGGCTGGCCGGTGCACCGTTCGGTTTGTCTTCGACCGTCATTGGTCTGCTGTTCGTGGTCTATCTGGCAGGCATTTTGAGTGCTGGCTGGGCGGGACGGCTGGTGCCGCGCTGGGGCGCTAGAGCCGTCCTCCAATGTGGTATCGGGCTGATGTTGCTGGGTATCGGGTTGTGCGCAACGCCTTGGCTGGTCGCGATCGTTATCGGGCTGGCACTGTTTACGCTGGGCTTTTTTGCCGCGCATGCCGTGGCCAGCGGCCAGATCGGCGTACACGCCAAAGGTGCCAAGGCGCAGGCCTCCGCGCTGTATCTCTGTGCTTATTATCTGGGATCGAGTGTGGTGGGCTATGCCGCCGGTTACGTCTGGGAACATGCGGGCTGGCTGCCGCTGATGGCGGTGCTCGCGGCGCTATTGGTGCTTGCGGCCTGGCGGGCCAGGAGCCTATAGCGTGCGACCGGCTTACTCAATCCGTTGCTCGCCGCTGAATACCAGAGTGGCGCGACAGCTGCGGCAGAAGTACCGGCGGCCCTTGCGCACCAGCGCATGACGTTGCGAAGTGAAGGGGAAATCCTGACCGGCACAAGCGCAGCGATAGATGTAGCGGCTGACCTGCCGACGGCTGATCTCGTAGCTATGGCAGCGGTCAGGTGTCAGTTCGTAGACGCCCTGCATAATCAATTGCCACTCTTCGCCATGAGGGCGAATCCGGCCGCCGAACATTTGGTGTGCAATCAGATGCGCGACCTCGTGGGCGACGGTCTGCTTGAGAAAGTGTTCGCGATTTTCTCGGTACAACTGCGGGTTGAAGCGCAGCAGATTGGTGTTCAGATGCGCAACGCCAGCTTTTTGCCCGCGTAATTTGAAACTGACTTGCGGGCGTTCGAATCGCTGGTTGAAAAAGGTCTCGGCCAACTGATAGCAGGCTTCGACACGGGCATGTAGCTGTTCGGGCATAGGGGCCTCCGAAGAAGCCCGGAATTATGCCGCAATGTGCCAGGCTGGCAACCGTTCAGAGACCGCCGGGTTCCTCCTGGGGCCGTTCCTCCTGCGTGCCGTAACTCTGGTTTTGCTCAACGGTGCGCTCGTAGTTGGGTTCCAGCGAAAGCGTCCAGAAAAGAATCATGCTGACCAGCACGGTAACCAATACGAGCAACGCGACGCCCCAGATCGAACTGGCATAGAGAAAACTCTGCGAGCTGCGCTGACGCATGAACGCGGGTAGACCGGTAAACAGAAGATAGGTGGAATAGATGCCGGCGATCAGCAAGACGATGGCGGCAAACCACCGGTTCGGATACAGCCCGGTGATGCCTGCGACGAGGAAGGGGGTGATGACGTAAGCGATGAACCCGATGCACTGGTTCAAGTTCGGTCGCACCTCGAATGCACGGGCCATCCAGCGGACAAAGAAGCCCATGATCACCGTGCCGATGATGATGGTGACGTACAACAGCAGGCATAGCTGCAAGGCGCTGGCGAAGTCGAGCCTCACTCGCTCTTCATCCACGAGGCTCCAACCCACAACGGTGATTCCGATGAATAGACAGACGCTGGGAATCAGCGCCAGTAACAGCAGGTGCATCACGTAATGCAGGTTATGGGCATCTTCCTTTTGACGGATGATTTCCCAGGCACGGTCCGGCCGGGTGAACAAGCTGATGAATTCTGGGGTCATGGTGCCTCCTGATGCCGATGCTTGAGCGCTGCTGTTGTTGATGTAGACGCTCAAGCGCGACAGGGATTCAAATCCATGGCCGCTGACGAAGCAGGAAAGGCAAGGTGCTGCGGGAATTTTTGCAAAGGTATAGCCGGCGCGGAATGGGGCGCGCCGGCTGAGTTGACGAACAGATCAGCGTACGTAGATGGGGCCGACGCCCATACCCCACGTGATCACCGACAGCGCGATGATTGCCACCAGTACCACCAGGCCGACCGCAAGTATCGAACTGGAGAACAGGAAACCCTCATCCGAGGGGATATTCATGAATGTCGGTAGGCCGACATAGAGCAGGTAGGTTGTGTAGCAGATCGCTGCCGTACCGACGATCATCCCCAGCCAGATGTGCGGGTAGAGCGCGGCCAGGCCCCCGACGAATAGCGGGGTGGCGGTGTAAGCCGCGAACACGATGCACTGCACCAACGTCGGGTTGGCGTCATAGGTGCGCGACATCCAGTGAATGAATCCGCCCATTACCGCGACGCCGGCCAGCATCGCTAGGTAGGACATGAGGGTAAGCTGCATGGCGCTGCTTTCGGTCAGCTTCACCGCTTCCCCACCGCCGATGCTCCAGCCGACCTGGGTGGTGCCGATGAATGCCGATATGGCGGGTATCGCCGCCAGCACCATTACCTCCCCAAGGTGCAGATGTCCGACTTTGCGTTCTTCGCCGGTGATTTCCTGCCATTCCTGGCCAGGGTGAGCAAACAGTCCCCAAACGTGATTGATCATGCCAGCGTCTCCTCGGTTTTGGAGGGTCGCTTCGCCTGGCGTGCCGTCAGTTGGACGGGCGTGCGACCTTAAGTCGCAGTATAGGAAGTTGACGGTACGGCGCACCGGGCACTGTTAGAGCGTTTGGAAGCTATGCGATCAGCGGTAATAGCGTTGCAGTATTTCCATCGCCAGATTGATTGACTGAATCCGAGCGGTGCTTCCGCCTCGGTCAGGGTGATGGATGCTGACCAGCTGGCGATAGCGACGTTTGATGGTATGGATACTCAGCGAAGCGGATTCCTGGTCCAGCTCGAACAACTCGAGGGCTGCGCGTTTTTGCTCCGGATCCCAGTCAACGCCGGGCTCGCCGCGCTGATCCCCCCGCATTCGCGACCAGAAGCTTGCCAGCAGACGCTCGACCTCGCTTTCATCGGTGTCGCGCAGGTTGCTCAGGTCAAGGTAGTACATGCGCAGCGGGTCATTCTCAATGATTCCGCTGGCTCCAGGCTCGTAGGGTTGAAGCTGGACGCACAGTGGTGAGATTTGCAGATTGTGGCGGCGCTCGCCCCAGAGCTGATCCCGCAGGCGGTACAGGGCGTTGAACACGAGAAAATGGGTGCGAAACAGCACCAACTTGTCGAGCAGCGGCAGGTTGGGGATATGAGTGCTGTGACGGGCCTTGAGCTGTTGGATCAGTTGATATTCGCTACAGCCCTGCGGCTGTTCGCCTAGCAACACGTACACCTGCTCGGCCAGGTCCATTTCGGGTTCGAGGTCATCGTTCATGCCGGCAAGCCTAGCATAGCGCCAGTAGTCAATTCGCTGGGCAATGGGGTAGGGCGCGGCGTGCTTTGCGCGTAAAATGCGCGCCTTTCGCATTCTCACCGGACTCCTGAAATGGGCAACCTCTCGGTCAACCAGAACAAACTGCAGAAGCGTCTACGCCGCCTCGCCGGCGAAGCCGTTACCGATTTCAACATGATCGAGGACGGGGACAAGGTCATGGTTTGCCTGTCCGGCGGCAAGGACAGCTACACCATGCTCGACGTGCTGCTGTATCTGCAGAAGGTCGCACCGATCAAGTTCGAGATTGTCGCGGTGAACATGGATCAGAAGCAGCCTGGCTTCCCCGACCACGTTCTGCCCGAGTACCTCAAATCCATCGGCGTTGCGTATCACATTGTCGAGAAGGACACCTATTCGGTAGTCAAGGAGAAGATTCCGGAAGGCAAGACCACCTGCTCGCTGTGCTCGCGCCTGCGTCGCGGCACCCTCTATACCTTCGCCGACGAGATTGGCGCAACGAAAATGGCGCTGGGTCACCATCGCGATGACATTCTGGAAACCTTCTTTCTCAACATGTTCTACGGCGGCACGCTCAAGGCCATGCCGCCGAAGCTGCTGTCCGACGATGGCCGCAACGTGGTGATTCGACCATTGGCCTATTGCAGTGAGGCGGACATCGAAGCCTATTCGCAGATGAAGGAATTTCCGATCATTCCGTGCAACCTCTGCGGCTCGCAGGAAAACCTCCAGCGCCAGGTGGTCAAGGAAATGCTGCAGGAGTGGGAGCGAAAATCGCCAGGGCGCGTCGAGATCATGTTCCGTGCATTGCAGAACGTGGTGCCCTCGCAACTGGCCGATCGCAATCTTTTCGACTTCACCAGCCTGCGTATCGATGACGCCGCGACGCCGCGCTTCCTCGATGTGATGAGTCTGTAAAAGCGGCGGCAAGCTTCGAGTCACAGATGCAAGTAGAGGCGTAAAGCCTGAGATATGTCACTTGACGGAGTGGGCCGGGCGGCGTTCGGCTTCGCCCATCAGTGCCAATGACTTATGCCCGCACCGTTGTGTGGGCTGAAGCCCACCCTACCAGTTGATAGCGCAAGGATGCGTGCGGCCTGGCGCCGATACGCTGCTCGGCTTTTATGCTTGCGGCTGTAGCTCGAACCAGCCGCTGCTCTTGATATAGGGCGGGCTTCAGCCCACCCGCCGTGTGAATCGCGCCCATGACTTGGCTTGGGGTTCTAGGCGGAACGCTGCTGATCCAGGCTATATGCTTGCGGCGAGCAGCTTGCAGCAGTAAGGTAAGCGCCATTCAGGAGTTCAATATGTCCCTCAGCCTCGCCTCCCTTTCTCATGCAAACGTCGGTGCCGCGCGCGCCGCGCAATTGCGTGGCCAAGTGATCGCGGCTGATGGTTATTACTTTGGGTATTGGTTTAGCCATAGGCGCGCCTGATCCCCCTCCGGCGCCCTAGCAAGCAGGGTCGCCACCAGACAGTTTTCGAACCCCCGGTCGGCCACCCGACCGGGGGTTTGTTTTTTTCCGGCCTGAAAAGGCCACTCGAGCCGAGGACACCATCATGTACAGCTACCGCAACGCTTACCGCACCTACCGCGATGACTGGCGATTTAGCCGTTTCAACGCTGCCACCCCGAAACCTCTAGACCGAACACTTCGCTAGCGCCGACGCGGCAAAGATGCCGCGCCGGCCAAAGGACCGCCAGATCATGAACGCACCGATTTCCGCTCAACTCGTCGATTGCAATCCCCACGCTGCCCCGTCTAAACGCAGCGCTCATCCGTTGCCCAGTCCCGCCGTTCTGCGTCAGCGCCTGCCGCTCAGTGCCGCGCTCGCCACACGCATCCATGCCGACCGCAGCGCCATCCGCGCCGTGCTCGATGGCAGCGACCCGCGGCTGCTCGTCGTGGTCGGCCCGTGCTCGCTGCACGATCCTGAATCCGCACTTGAATACGCCGAGCGCCTCGCTGAGCTGGCGCCTCAGGTTGATGATCGGCTGCTGCTGGTGATGCGGGCCTACGTGGAAAAGCCGCGGACCACGATCGGTTGGAAAGGGCTGGTCTACGATCCCCACCTGGACGGCAGTGGCGATATGGCCGAAGGCCTGAGCCTGTCACGTCGGTTGATGATGGACATTCTCGAGCGCGGTCTGCCGATCGCCACCGAATTGCTGCAGCCCTTGGCAGCCGGCTATTTCGAGGACCTGTTGGGATGGGCCGCCATTGGCGCGCGTACCAGCGAATCGCAGATTCATCGGGAACTGGTGAGCGGCCTGGATCTGCCGGTGGGCTTCAAGAATGGCACCGACGGCAGCCTTGGAATCGCCTGCGATGCCATGCGCTCGGCCGAGCACGCGCACCAGCACTTCGGCATCGACGACCTTGGGCATCCGGCGTTGGTGCAGACCCGTGGTAATCCGGATACCCATTTGGTGTTGCGTGGTGGGCACGCTGGGCCGAACTATGACGAAAAGAGCGTCACCCTGGCACGCGAAGTGTTGCTACGCCAGCGCATCGCGCCGCGGATCATGGTCGATTGCAGCCATGCCAACAGCGGCAAGGACCCGTTGCGTCAGCCGGCAGTGCTGGACGCTGTCATCGATCAGCGCCTGGCTGGAGAGTCGAGCCTGCGCGGGGTGATGCTAGAAAGTCACCTGTTCGATGGCTGTCAGTCTCTGGCCGGAAGCCTGCGTTATGGCGTCTCCATCACCGATGGCTGCCTAGGCTGGGTGGCAACCGAGCGGATGCTGCGCCAAGCCGCGGTGCGCCTACGCGGATAACTCCGCAAGCCCGACCGCGACGGTCGGGCTTGCGGGGCCGGATTGCCAAGGGCACCCTGTGCGGCTCGTTTTGATTCAAGTTTCAGGATCCGCATGCACGATTACAAATGGCTGCACGAATACTGTCTCAATCGTTTCGGTTCAGCCGCGGCTCTGGAAAGTCGCCTGCCGCAACCGAACAGCCCCGATGAGTTGCGGGCCGTTCCCGATGACCGTTACCTGTCGCTGATCAGCCTGCGAATATTCCGCGCCGGACTCAAGCACAGCTTGGTGGATGCCAAGTGGCCGGCCTTCGAGGAGGTGTTCTTCCGCTTCGATCCGGAAAAGCTGGTACTCATGGGCGGTGAGCACATCGAGCGTCTGATGCAAGACGCCCGCATCATCCGGCACCTGGGCAAGCTCAAGAGCGTGCCGCGTAACGCGCAATTCGTGCTCGACGTGGCCAAGGAGCACGGCAGCTTCGGCAACCTGATCGCCGAGTGGCCGGTAACCGATATCGTCGGGCTGTGGCGTTACCTGGCCAAGCACGGCAGCCAGCTCGGCGGATTATCGGCGCCGCGCCTGCTGCGCATGGCGGGCAAGGATACCTTCATCCCCAGCAACGACGTGGTCGCGGCGCTCAAAGCGCAGAAGGTGGTCGACAAGGTTCCCAGTAGTCAGCGCGATCAGGCGGCGGTACAAGCGCTATTCAATCAATGGCACAACGACAGCGGTCGGCCCATGTGCCAGCTGTCGGCTATGCTGGCGTTTACCGTCAATCATTAAGGTCGATGCGTTTCGAGTCGAAGCGTTATCGAGGACCTCGTGAAAAGCATGCAGGGCGGGTCGAAGCGCAAAAGTCGATGGCGGAGGAGGGCAGGGTTGGACGGGGGCATTCAGCAAGTCGGCGAGGCGTTGCGACAAGCGGAGCGCATCTTGATCATCACCGGCGCCGGGCTTTCGGCTGACTCCGGATTACCGACCTACCGTGGCGTGGGCGGACTTTATAACGGTCACACCGAAGATGGCCTGCCGATCGAAGCCGCCTTGTCCGGGCCGATGCTCGATCTCGATCCAGCGCTGTGCTGGAAATACCTGGCTGAAATCGGCCGCGCCTGCATGACCGCCAAGCCCAACGTCGGTCACCTTGCCATCGCTGAACTGCAGCGGCGCAAACCGGACTGTTGGGTATTGACCCAGAACGTTGACGGTTATCACCTGGCGGCGGGAAGCCCGCCACAGCGTCTGATCGAAATTCACGGCACGTTCGCACCGCTGTTCTGCATGGTGTGCGGTCAGGAAGGTGCTGAACTGGCGAGCCATCTCATCCGCCCCTTGCCTCCGCGCTGCGCAAATTGCAGTGGGGTGCTGCGACCGCCAGTGGTGCTGTTCGAAGAAATGCTGCCGGACTTGGCGCTGGGGCGCTTGCAGGCTCAGTTGCTCGAAGGCTTTGACGTCGTGGTGGCGGTGGGGACGTCGGCAAGTTTTGCCTATATTGTCGAACCGTTACTTCGCGTCCGAAACAGTGGCGGCTTTACGGCGCAGATCGACCCGGCCGCCAGCGAGCTGTCGCTCCTGGTCGATGTTCATATAGCCGAGGCCGCCTCAGACGTTTTGCCGCGGCTAGTTCGTCACATTTACACTGATTAAATTTGCTGTCACGGGGCGTCGGCAGGCATAGTTCCGCCACTTCTGACTTCCCGACATGTCTAGTGCCATGCGCCAACGCCTCGCACCGCTGTTGCCCATCTCTCTGATCATACTGTTGGCGGCCTGTGCCGTTCATCCAGAGCAGTCCGAAGTTCCGGTCGTGCCGCAGGGCTTCGCATTCGACTTTTCTGACAATATGTCCGACGCGCAGAGCGGTGCCCAGTCCGAGTCGGAAGAGCCCACGGAACAGCAACTGCGTGAACTCGCCGACGAACAAAGCTACGAACTCCCGGCACTGGCCGATAGCGTGCTGGAGCTCGGCTTCAAGCTGGTTGGCACACCGTATCGCTACGGGGGCAGCTCAACCAAGACGGGCTTCGATTGCAGCGGCTTCGTCGGCTTTCTGTTTCGTAAGGAAGCGGGAATCGACCTGCCGCGTTCGACTCGCGAAATGATCAATCTGGACGCGCCGAAGATTGCCCGCAGCGACCTCGAGCCCGGCGATGTGGTGTTTTTCAACAATCGCGGCCGCGGGCGTGTCAGCCACACCGGCATTTACATCGGCAACGATCAGTTCATTCACTCGGCCAGTCGCCGCAGCGGAGGCGTTCGTGTCGATAGCCTGGACGACAAGTACTGGCGCACCAGTTTCATGCAGGCCAAGCGTGTCCTGGCGCTGGCGCACGATTCCAGCGCGGTTCCCACTCATCATTGACCGCTGAAAGAGCGTTGCGTCGGGCTTGCATCCGCAAACGCATGCCGGCAGAGTGATGGCTCATTTGCCTGGACCGCTCTGTCATGCTCCTTCTGGCCCGTTTCCTGACCGTCTTGGTAACTGCCGTCCTGGTAACTGCCTGCTCCAGTCGGGCGCCGGTCGAGCCGACGGTCGTTGCACCCCGGCCGACGCAGCAATATCCCGGAACGGCCGAAGAGGTGTTGTTCACCGCCTTGGGTCTGGTCGGCACGCCTTATCGCTACGGCGGTAATACACCTGACGGCGGCTTCGATTGCAGCGGTTTGATCGGTTATGTCTACCGAGGAGCGGCGGGTGTCGCGCTACCACGGACCACGCGTGAGATGAACGCCATGCACGGTCAGGCCGTCAAGCGCGATGCGCTGAAAGCGGGCGATCTGCTGTTCTTCGCTACCAGTGGTGGGCGCCATGTCAGCCACGCGGGAATCTATGTGGGCGAAGGACGTTTCGTCCATGCGCCATCGACCGGTGGAACCGTACGCCTGGACAGTCTTTCCAACCGTTATTGGCAGAAAAACTACCTCAGTGCCAAGCGCGTTCTCGACAGCGAGCGCCTCGCTCGCAATCCGTAGCTGCCTGCGGCTGATCGGGATGGGAGCCCGGAGCGGGGCACTTCTTGCGTGCCGGCGGACAGGGCTAGCAAACCTTGACGGCGGTCGCGTTTGGCATTGCGACTCGAGGCTCTTTCAATGGCGCCGATCATGCGACTTCCGGACCAGCCTGATGCCTGCGAGCTCTGCCTCCGTCAGGCGCCGCTGACTCGCCATCATCTGATTCCCAAAGCTCTGCATGGCAAAACCTACGTGCGCAAGCGCTTCGGACGGGAAGCGCGGATCACCGCCACCTTGTGGGTTTGTCGACCCTGTCATAACCAGATCCATCGCCTGTTCAGCGAGAAGGAGCTGGCGCTCACCTTCAACAGTCGCGACGCCTTGTTGAGCGATCCTCGCTTGCGCACGTTCGTTGACTGGCTGTCTAGCAAGCCTGCCGGATTCGTGCCTCGTCATTGATTCCACATGGAATATCTGGAAATACACCGTATTTGACATCTGCCAGCTGTCGAATTGTCGCGCTTTGGCTATGATCCGCGCCCCAACTTCTCGGGTGCGCTAGCCGCGCACGAACCGTTCCCTCTTATACATTTGGTGCCCCATGCCTGTAGTACTTCAGTACCTGCTGATCGGCCTCGCTGTGGCCGCTCTGCTTGGTGTCGTTCTGGAAGAAATAACCCATGTAAACAAAGCCAAGGTCACGCTGTTCTTCGGCACCCTGGCCTGGATGCTGCTGTTCATTTTTTCGCCCGAAGGCGCTGAGCGCGATCTGGTGCTGGACAGCCTCAACGAGAACATCGCGGAAATTGCCGGGCTCTGGATCTTTCTGGTGGCTGCGATGACCTTCGTCGCCTACCTGAACAAGAAGGGCATGATCGAGAATCTGATCTATCTGGTATTGCCCAAGCGAATCAGTGAGCGCGCGCTGTTGTTCCTGACCGCGACATTCTGCTTCGTATTCTCTTCACTGGCGGACAACATCACCGCGACTCTCGTATCGATAACCCTGATCATGTCGCTCAAACTCAGCGCAGAGAAGACCATTAAGTACGCCGCTCTGGTGGTGTTTGCGGTCAACTCCGGCGGCGTGGCGCTGATCACCGGTGATGTCACCACCCTGATGATCTTCCTTGCCGGCAAGGTAAAAATACTGCAATTGCTGTTGCTGGCATTCCCGGCGTTTTTAGCGGTCTTGCTGTTGGCGGCATTGCTTTCGGTCGGGATGAACGGACAGGTGGTGGTGAACAGCCACCGTACCGACGTGCGCCGGGTCGATATCGCCATTGCACTGATTTTCCTTGGCACCATTCTGTGCACCATTGCCGGCAACTTTTTCTTTCAGATACCGCCGGTGCTGACCTTTCTCACCGGTCTTTCGATCATGTTCCTGGTGGCGCGCTTCTTCAGCGACGACATCGAAACCGATCCGATCCTGGAGTACGTTCGCCAGGTTGAATTCGAAACCCTGTTGTTCTTCCTCGGCATTCTGCTGCTGGTCGGCATGCTCAAGGAGATCCATGTACTCGACGGGCTGGTACGCATCTATGACCAGGTTCCGGCGGTGCTGGCCAACTACCTGATGGGCGTGCTGTCGGCCTCGATCGACAACGTCCCGCTGACGGCCGCGTTGCTCAAGTCCGGTCTGGAAATGGGCATCGCCGAATGGATGGTGCTGACCTATTCGGTTGGCGTTGGCGGCTCGCTGCTGGTGATTGGCTCCGCCGCCGGGATCGTCGCCATGAGCAAGGTGCAAGGACTGACCTTTGGCAGTTACCTCAGGTACAGCCTATATCTGTTCGTTGCGTTCAATCTGGGCTTTGCTGGTGTGTACCTCACCGGGCTGGCAGTGGCAGGCGCAATCGGCTGAGGTCATTCGTTCACAGCGGGTGCCTGCAACGGGCGGCCCGCTGCGCACTACCAGTGCAGATTGAAGTGCGAACCCAGCACGAAGCAGTCATCCAGCAAATCCCAGCGCTCGACACAGGCTTTCTTGTCAGTGCCGGGATGGAGCTTCAGGCGGTTGAAGGAGTTCGGTGAGGTGCCGCGGACCCGCGACGACAGCGTAGTGCCGGCCTGCACCATCCATATCTCCCGCGAAAGTCCGGGGTACTGCTTGGATAACGGCAATACGTAGGGCAGATGGATATGCCCGCCCATTACCAGGTCCAGTCCCTCGTCAGCCCAGCGATGCAACGCATCATCAGCGTTATGCTGCAGATTGCTCAGATCGCTCAGGACCATCGCACCGAATGGCTGGTGCGCGACCACGATGCGCAGCTTGTTCGGGTCGGTCCGCTTGAGCCGCTGCGTGACTGCTAGAACCTGCTCTTCGGTGACCAACCCATCCTTGTGCCGCCGCGGATGCGTGGTGTTGAGCCCGATTATCAACACTTCGTCATCTTCGAACGTGGGCTCAAGATCGTCCCCGAAGTGTCGGCGGTAGTTTCGGTAAGGTGTCAGGAAGCGCGCAAAGATGTTGTACAGCGGGATATCGTGATTGCCTGGGATTACAAGCGTTTCGGCTATGCCATGACCGTGCAATCGCTGGACGAATGCTTGTGCCGCAGCAAACTGCTCGGCTCTGGCGCGCTGGGTAATATCGCCCGAAAAGATCAACAGGTCGGCGCGGTGCTCGCGCACATGTTCTTCCATGGCCTGTACCACGGCCGGTTGCTCAGTGCCGAAATGGGTGTCAGAGATCTGCACGATGGTCGTCATTAGGCTGGCGTTTCTCGGTTAGTGGGCCGATGGCGAGTGGATCATTGTTGCATTCGAAGCCGATCAGCGTCTGGCGTTCCGGTAAATCGCCAGCGAAGTGCATTCGAGTGTGCCGAGGCACTGGCTGGCTCGCTTCCAGTTGCGCTGCGTAGAGCCTTGGACTAACCTCCGCGCTGCTTCAGGTGCCCCCTGGCGAAAAGCCAGTTGGGTGAAACAGGGAAGCCGGTCCATTCTCACGAAAATTCCGGCGCTGCCCCCGCAACGGTAGGCGAGACAAGAAACCGCTCACAGCCACTGTGCCACAGGCATGGGAAGGCGTGGTTTCGGGATGCTTCATGCGTCCGCTCGCAAGCCCGGAGACCGGCCTGTCGCATTCCACGGCAGTGCGGCGGGCGCTGATCGGGGTGCGGCTGCCTGCACCTGCACCTCTTTCATTCTCTCCGTCTGCCTTTATCGACTGTATGTCGTGCGGCGGGCACGACGGAGAATCCCTAACCAATGCGAAGTCCCCTCTCCCTGGCAGTCGTCCTGCTGGGCCTCCCTACCTATGTACTTGCCGAGTCTAGCGCTGCCTTGCACCTGGACCAGCAATTGATCACCGCCAGCCGCACCGGTGGTTCGCCGGTGTCCATTGCGTCCAGCAGTGTCATCACTCGCGACGAAATCGAACGCCAGCAAGCCACGAACGTGCCGGAGTTGCTGCAGCGTCTGGCCGGAGTCAGCATCACCAGCAATGGCGGTCGCGGCAAAAGCACCTCGGTGTCCATTCGCGGCACCAGCGACAAACATGTACTGGTACTGATCGACGGCGTCCGGATCGGTTCGGCCACCTCCGGTAGCGCCGCATTGCAAAGCATTCCGGTGGAGCAGATCGAGCGCATCGAGATCGTGCGTGGGCCGCGTTCCAGCCTGTACGGTTCGGAGGCGATGGGCGGCGTGATCCAGATATTCACCCGCCGCGGCGGTGCCGATGGTGTCAAACCATACTTCTCAGTGGGCGCCGGTTCGCGTTCGAGCTATAGCGGATCGGCCGGCGTGGCCGGCGGCCATGGCAATGGCTGGTTCAACCTCGGCGTGGCCAGCGAGTCCACTGATGGCATCAATGCCCGCGCCTACCGCAGCACTGCGCCCAATGCTTTTGAGCCGGACGCTGACGGCTATCGTGAACTGTCCGCTCTGCTGCGTGCGGGCTATCGCCTCGACAACGGTCTGGAACTCGACGGCAGTTGGCTGCAGAGCGAGAACCACAGCGACTTCGACAGTCGTTCAAGCAGCGGTGCCAGCGGTCGCGACGCCTATAGCGACGGCTCCCTGCAAGCGATCAGCGGCCGCGCGCGCTTCTCACCGTTGGCCTTCTGGGACGTCACTCTGCAAGCGGCGCATAGCGAGGACCTGAGCGACAACTTCCAGGACGGCAACTTCTTTTCGCGCTTCGACACTCGCCGCGACAGCCTGAGCTGGCAGAACGACCTGCGTCTCGGCGAGGCGCAGGTGCTGAGCCTCGGCATGGACTACCAGACGGACCGCATCGACAGCAGCGGCGACTATGCTGAGGACAGCCGCTACAACAAAGGCTATTTCATCCAGTATCAGGCCGCTTTCGGTCGTCATGGCGTGCAGGCCGGCCTGCGCCGCGACGATGACGAATTTTTCGGATCGCACGATACCGGCAGCCTGGGCTACAGCTTCGACCTGAGCGACGCGCTGACGCTAACCGCCGCCTACGGGACGGCCTATCGCGCGCCGACCTTCAACGACCTGTACTACCCGGCCAGCGCGTCTACTGCCGGCAACCCGGACGTGCAACCGGAAGAGTCGGAAAGCTACGAGATCGGCGTCCGCGGCAGCCACGGCTGGGGCGAGTGGAGCGTCAACGCCTATGAAAACCAGATCGAGGATTTGATCGTCTGGGCGGGCAGCAGCCCGATGCGTCCGGAGAATGTCGATGTGGCGCGCATCCGTGGTATCGAAACCACCGTCGCCACCGTGCTGGCCGGCTGGAACGTGGCCGCCAACCTGACCTTCATGGATCCACAGGACCGCAGCAAGGCCAACCATGGCCACTTGCTGCAGCGCCGCGCCAAGCGCCAGTTCAACCTGGATCTGGATCGCCAATTCGGCGCCATCGGCCTGGGCGCTTCGTTGTATGCGGCGAGCGAGCGCTTCGACAAGGTAAGCAATGTCGAAGATTCCCGCATGCCCGGCTACGCACTGATGGACTTGCGCGGCGAATACCGCATCGACGAGGCCTGGCGCCTGCAGGCCAAGCTGGCGAACTTGTTCGACCGCGAATACGAAACGACACAAACCTACGAGCAGCCCGGCCGCGCGGTGTACTTCACCGTCCGCTACCAGGCCCTGTGACCGACAACCCCACCCAAGGAGCACTTCCATGCACGTCCTTTCCACGCGCGCACAGCTGGCAATAGGCGCCGCGCTGATCCTGCTGATGGCCATGACCCGTGGTCAGCACTTCGCCAGCGTCGAGAATCTGCCCAGCGCCAGCTGGTCGATCTTCTTCCTGGCCGGCTTCTATCTGCGCCCGCGCTGGATGTTCGTGCTGCTGTTCGCCGAGGCGTCCGTGCTGGATTTCGGCTCACTGGCCAGCGGCAGCATCAGCGACTGGTGTCTGTCGCCGGCTTACTGGGCGCTGGTGCCTGCCTATGGCAGCCTGTGGCTGGCGGGGCGGCTGTTCGCCAGCTGGCAGCGCGACGACCTGCGTAGCCTGACGCTGCTGGTGATGACGTTGGTGGCGGCGACCTTCGTCGCCTACCTGATCTCTGGCGGCGGCTTCTACTTCTTCTCCGGTCGCTACCCCGAGCCGACGCTGACTGGCTTCCTGCCCCGTATCGGTGAGTACTTCCCGCGTCATTTGATCAACATGGCTTTCTACACGGGTACGGCGCTGGTCCTGCACATTGGCATCGTTTCGGCGCTGCGCCTGAGTCGCACGCGGCAGGTGCACTGATGGAAGGGCGCGACGAGCGACACAAAGCGCGGATGCAGCGCAAGAAGGCGGTTATCGACGCGAAAATCGCCGAGGCGCAGGACGAGTACGGCCTGTTGCTGGTGCACACCGGCAACGGCAAGGGCAAAAGCAGCTCGGCCTTCGGCATGGTCGCCCGTGCGCTCGGCCACGGCATCAAGGTCGGGGTGGTGCAGTTCATCAAGGGCGCTGCGAGCACTGGTGAGGAAACCTTCTTTCGGCGCTTTCCTGACGAGGTCCGCTATCACGTGATGGGTGAAGGCTTTACCTGGGAAACCCAGGATCGCCAGCGCGACATCGCCAAGGCACGTGAAGCCTGGACGGTGGCGGCCGAGTTGTTGGCCGATCCGGGCATTGGATTGGTGGTGCTCGACGAGCTGAACATCGCGCTGAAATACGGGTATCTCGACCTCGACCCCGTGCTCGCTGATATCGAATCGCGACCGATGCCGCAGCACGTGGTGGTTACTGGACGAGGCGCGCCGCCAGGGTTGATTGAAGCGGCCGACACCGTAACGGAAATGAGTCTGGTCAAACATGCCTTCAAGGCCGGGGTGAAGGCGCAGAAAGGGGTGGAGTTCTGATGCCTGCGATCCGGAGCCACGTAGGGTGGATGACGCTTTTTTCATCCACCGTTGGCGTTGGCGTTGGCGTTGGCATTGAGGTCGTTTTTGGTGGATGGGTGGAGCGTCATCCACCCTACGGTGCCGCGTCCGTTGCCGGTCAACCGATCTCCGCCAGGAGCGCAACCTGATGATGAAAGGCCCACGCCATTGCCCGGCATTACTGATCGCCGCACCCGCTTCGGGCCAGGGCAAGACGACCGTTACGGCGGGCCTTGCTCGCTTGCACAGCCGCCAGGGCAAGCGAGTACGGGTATTCAAGTGTGGGCCAGACTTTCTCGATCCGATGGTGCTGGCGCGCGCCAGTGGCAGCCCGGTCTATCAACTCGATCTGTGGATGGTCGGTGTAAAGGACAGCCGGCGTTTGCTGTGGGAGGCGGCGGGCGAGGCCGATCTGATCCTGATCGAGGGGGTCATGGGTCTGTTCGACGGCACACCGTCAGCCGCCGATCTGGCGCGGCATTTCGGCATTCCGATCCTGGCGGTGGTGGATGGCTCCGGCATGGCGCAGACCTTCGGTGCGCTGGCCCATGGTCTGGCCAGCTATCAGCCGGATCTGCCGTTCGCTGGCGTGCTCGCCAACCGGGTGGGTAGCAGTCGGCATGGGGAGATTCTTCGCGATTGTCTGCCGAGTCATATCGACTGGTTTGGTGCGCTACCACGCAGCGAGGCCGTCAGCTTGCCGAGCCGTCACCTTGGCCTGGTGCAGGCACAGGAGCTGGCGGATCTGGACGCCCGGCTCGACGCTGCTGCCGATGCGCTGGCCGCGAGCGCCAACAGCCAGATGCCGGCGCCAGTGAGCTTTCCACCGTCGCGTATGCCCGAATTGCCACCGCTGTTGCAGGGCGTGCGCATCGGTGTGGCGCGCGATGCCGCCTTCGCCTTCATCTATCAGGCCAATCTGGAATTGCTCGAAACGCTTGGCGCCGAGCTGCTGTTCTTCTCGCCGCTGCATGATGCCCGCTTGCCCACGGTGGACAGCCTGTACCTGCCGGGTGGCTATCCGGAGCTGCATATGCACACGCTGGCAGGCAACCGGGCAATTGTTGACGCGATCCGCGCGCATCATCAAGCGGGCAAGCCGCTGCTGGCCGAATGCGGCGGCATGCTCTATCTGCTCGACGGACTGACCGATCAGGCCGGTACGCGCGAGGTCATGCTCGGTCTGCTGCCCGGCGAAGCCAGGATGCAAAAGCGCCTCACGGCGCTGGCACTGCAGGAGGTCGAGCTGCCGGAAGGGCGTTTGCGAGGTCATACCTTCCATCACTCATCGATGGATTCCCTGTTGCAGCCTCTGGCTCGGGGCGAGTGCCCAAACTACAAACGCACGGCCGAAGCGGTCTATCGAGAGGGCCGACTGACCGCCTCCTACATTCATTTCTACCTGCCTTCCGCTCCCGAGGCAGCCGCAGCGCTGTTTAAACCATGAGCGAGCATGCCTTCACCGAAGCACAGCGACTCGGCGTCTACCGCGCAATTGCCGAACGCCGCGACATGCGTCATTTCATTGGGGGCGAAGTGGCGCCGGAGCTGCTTGCTCGCCTGCTCGAGGCCGCGCATCAGGCACCCAGTGTCGGCCTGATGCAGCCGTGGCGATTCATCCGCATTACCCGGCCCGACCTGCGCACGGCCATTGCCGAGCGGGTCGAGCAGGAGCGTGTATTGACAGCCGAGGCATTGGGCGAGCGCGGTAGCGCGTTCATGCAACTGAAAGTCGAAGGGATTCAAGCCTGCGCCGAATTGCTGGTGGTCGCGCTGATGGATGGTCGGGACGCCCACGTGTTCGGCCGTCGCACGTTGCCGGAAATGGATCTCGCCTCGGCCGCCTGCGCGATTCAGAACCTGTGGCTCGCCTCGCGCGCCGAAGGTCTGGGGATGGGTTGGGTATCGCTGTTCGAGCCGCAAGCACTGGCGACACTCCTGCAAATGCCCGCAGGTGCAAAACCGGTCGCTGTGATCTGCCTGGGGCCGGTGGCGAAGTTCTATCCGGCGCCGATGCTGGCGCTGGAAGGCTGGGCCCAGCCGCGACCGCTGGATGAGTTGTTGTTCCACAACGGCTGGGGAACCACTGAGTGAGCGTGGCCCTGAGTTGCCTGGCTGGCGTTGGCCTGGATGGGATGTTCGGCGAGGCTCGTCGAGGCCATCCATTGGTGGCCTTCGGGCGATTGGCGGACCGTCTGGAACAGCACTTCAACGGTCCCGACGGACGCGGCTGGCGTAGTCATGGCGTCACGGCCTGGTGTCTGGCCGTAGTACCGCTCACAGTAGCCGCCTGGTTGCTGAGCTTGCTGCCAGGGATCGGCTGGCTGGTCGAAGTCATCCTGCTGTATGTCGCGCTGGGTCTGCGCAGCCTGGGTGAGCACCTGATTCCAGTCGCGCTCGCCCTGCGCAAGTACGACCTCACCGAAGCACGTCGGCGAGTAGGCTTCATCGTCAGTCGTGACACTCGTGACCTGGACGCGCACGGCGTGGCCCGCGCCGCGACCGAGTCGGCGCTGGAAAATGGCAGCGACGCGGTATTCGCCGCGCTGTTCTGGTTCGCCATCGCCGGTGCCCCGGGCGTCGTGTTGTACCGCCTGAGCAACACCCTGGATGCGATGTGGGGCTACCGCAATGCGCGATTCGAGCGCTTCGGCTGGGCGGCCGCGCGGATCGACGATGCACTGAATTTCGTTCCCGCCCGTTTGGTGGCTCTGACTTACGCGCTGCTTGGCCGCACGCGCCTCGCCCTTCGCTGCTGGTGGCGCCAGGCGCCGCTTTGGGACAGCCCCAACGCCGGTCCGGTCATGGCCGCTGGTGCGGGCGCTTTGGGCGTCACGCTGGGCGGGCCGGCGATCTATCATGGCGCGCTGCACGAGCGGCCCACGCTCGGTGAGGGTGAAGTACCCGGCGCGCGCGATATCGAGCGTGCCCTGGATATGGTCTGGGCCGGCGTGGGCGTCTGGCTGCTGATGCTTTTTTTTCTGGGAGGTTGGCTGGATGCTTGAGCATGGTGGCCGTCTACGTGCGGCAGCGCGTGACTTCGGCGTCCCGCTGTCGGATTGGCTCGATCTGTCCACTGGAATTGCACCCTATGGCTTCGATTTACCCACCATTCCGGCGGACGCCTGGATGCGTCTGCCCGAAGCCGACGACGTGCTGGAAGTTGCTGCGCGTGATTATTACCGCGCCGAATCGCTGTTGCCGGTCGCTGGATCCCAGGCGGCGATCCAGATCTTGCCGCAGCTGCGTCGCCAGCTGCAGGTCGGGATCATTTCGCCCTGCTATGGCGAGTACGCCGAGGCTTGGCGCCGTGGTGGGCACCGTCTGATCGAATTTAGCGAAGGCGGCGTACCGCGCGCGCTCGATCAGCTCGATGTGCTAGTAGTGGTCAACCCGAATAATCCGACCGGACGGCTGTTGCCACCCGCGCAACTGCTCGACTGGCATGCACATCTGGCTGCGCGCGGGGGCTGGCTGATCGTCGACGAAGCATTCATCGACCCGACCCCGGCGCAAAGCCTGGCCATGCACAGCCATCTTCCGGGGCTGATCGTGCTGCGTTCGTTCGGCAAGTTCTTCGCCATGGCGGGGGCGCGGCTCGGCTTCGTGCTGGCTGAAGCGGAACTGCTCGGTCAGCTCGACGAGGCCTTGGGTCCGTGGCCGATTGCGGGGCCTTCTCGGTTCATGGGTATCGCGCTGTTGGCGGATCGCCGCGCGCAATGCCATCAACGCGAGCGGCTGCTGGCCGATGCTGAGCGCCTGGCGCAACTGCTGACGATTCATGCCCTGCCTCCGGCTGGCGGCTGCGGGCTGTTTCAGTGGGTGGCTACGAAGGAATCGAACCGGCTGTACGAATTCCTCGCTAAGCGGGGCATTCTCACGCGCCGCTATCGCGATCCGTCGAGCCTGCGTTTCGGCCTTCCGGCGGATGAGGCGGGCTGGGCTCGTCTTGCCAGCGCGCTGGCCGCCTTCAGGGAGATCGATGCATGGGCACCTTGATGGTTCAGGGCACGACATCCGATGCGGGCAAGAGCACGCTGGTGACAGCGCTGTGCCGTTGGCTGCGGCGCCAAGACGTGAGGGTTGTGCCGTTCAAGCCGCAGAACATGGCGCTCAACAGCGCGGTGACCGCTGATGGCGGCGAGATCGGCAGGGCCCAGGCCGTACAGGCACAGGCCGCCGGGCTGGCGCCACACACCGACATGAATCCGATTCTGCTCAAGCCCAACAGCGATATTGGCGCACAGGTGATCATCCACGGGCGAGCCGTCACCAACATGGATGCAGCGGCCTATCATGACTACAAACGTGTGGCGATGACGGCTGTGCTCGAGTCACATCAACGCTTGAGCACGGCGTATGACGTGGTGATGGTCGAAGGTGCCGGCTCGCCTGCAGAGATCAATCTGCGCGCCAACGATATCGCCAACATGGGCTTTGCCGAAGCGGTGGACTGCCCGGTGATCCTGATTGCCGACATCGACAAAGGTGGTGTCTTTGCCCATCTGGTCGGTACGCTTGAACTGCTCAGCCCGAGCGAGCAGGCGCGGGTGAGGGGGTTCGTGATCAACCGCTTCCGCGGTGATATCGCACTGCTGCAGCCAGGCCTGGACTGGCTGGAACGGCGCACGGGCAAGCCGGTTCTCGGTGTGCTGCCCTATCTGATGGATTTCCACCTCGAAGCTGAAGATGCGATCGATGTGCGCCAGTCGGCCAAGGGCGAGCAGACGCTCAAGGTTGTGGTGCCAGTGCTGCCGCGTATCAGCAACCACACAGACTTCGACCCGCTGCGTTTGCACCCTCAGGTCGATCTGCATTTCGTTGGCCCCGGGCAGTCCGTTCCGGCCGCCGATCTGATCATCCTGCCGGGCTCGAAAAGCGTACGTGCCGATCTCGCCTGGCTGTGTGAAAACGGCTGGAAGCAGGCGATCACGCGGCATGTGCGCTACGGCGGCAAGCTGCTGGGTATCTGCGGGGGGCTGCAGATGCTCGGGGAGCGAATCGCCGATCCGCTTGGTTTGGAAGGCGCGCCGGGGCTGAGCGATGGGTTCGGGCTGCTCGATTTTTCCACAACGCTCATGTCCAGCAAGCAGCTGCGTAACGTTCGTGGCCGCCTGGTCGTGGGCGATGTTGAGGTCAGTGGTTATGAGATTCATGCGGGTGTCAGCACCGGGCCGGCACTTGAGGGCGCCGCAGTACGACTCGACGATGGCCGTTGCGACGGTGCGATCAGCGAGGACGGGCAAGTGCTCGGCACCTACCTGCACGGTCTATTCGAGTCACCGGAGGCCTGCCAGGCGCTGCTGTGCTGGGCGGGCCTGGAGGATGTGCAACGGGTCGACTATCAGACCTTGCGTGAACGCGACATTGAACGTCTCGCCGATCTGGTCGAAGCGCATCTGGACGCGGCGACTCTGCGCGCACTCTGCGGACTGCCAGCGGAGACAGGCGAATGATCGAACTCATTCTTGGCGGTGCCCGCTCCGGCAAGAGTCGGCTGGCCGAGCGCCTCGCCAGTGACAGTGGCCTGGCCGTCACCTATATCGCCACCAGCCAGCCGCTGGACGGCGAGATGAGCGAACGCATCGCCCATCACCGCGCCCGCCGACCGCGCGAATGGATGCTGTTGGAAGAGCCGCTGGAACTGGCCCGAGTGCTGCGCGACCACGCCAGCGACGATCGCTGTCTGCTGGTCGACTGCCTGACGCTGTGGCTGACTAATTTGCTGATGCTGGATGACCCGACCCGATTGGCCGATGAGCGCGACGCCTTCCTCGAATGCCTGACCGAGCTGCCAGGCCGCATTCTGCTGGTCAGCAATGAAACCGGTATGGGCGTGGTGCCGCTGGGTGAACTCAGCCGTCGTTACGTCGATGAAGCTGGCTGGCTGCACCAAGCCCTGGCCGAGCGCTGCCAGCGCGTGGTGTTCACCGTGGCCGGCTTGCCGATGATTCTGAAAGGAGAACCGCTTTGACCGAGCATTGGTGGCAGGCCCCGTGTCATGGACTGGACGAGGCAGCGCGTCAGGCCGCCGTACAGCGTGACGCACAACTGACCAAGCCCGGCGGCGCGCTGGGGCGTATCGATGCACTGGTCCCGCAATTGGCTGCGATGCGCGGCCAGGGGCGGCCAGGCGTCGACCCCGTCTGGATCAGCATATTCGCAGGCGACCATGGGGTTGCGGCGGAGGGCGTCTCGGCCTTTCCGCAGTCGGTGACCGGGCAGATGCTTGCCAACTTCGTCAGCGGCGGGGCAGCGATCAGCGTATTGGCCCGTCAGCTGGGCGCCAGGCTCGAGGTGATCGACCTCGGCACGGCGACGCCGGTCGGTCCATTGCCCGGTGTGCGGCATCTGGCATTGGGCACAGGTACGGAGAATTTCGCCACGGGGCCTGCGATGAGCATGGATGTCTGCCTACAGGCGATGCAGGCCGGACGGGACAGCGCGCTGCGTGCCCATGCCGAGCAGTCCGCCTTATTCATCGGTGGGGAAATGGGCATCGGCAATACCACAACCGCCGCTGCACTGGCCTGCGCGTTACTGGGATGCGAACCGCACCGCCTCGCAGGGCCGGGTACCGGCCTGGATGCGCAGGGAGTGGCGCACAAGCGCGCCGTGATCGAGCGTGCGCTTGCCTTTCATGCCGGTCCGCACGACACGCTGGGCTGGATGCAGCGGCTCGGCGGATTCGAACTGGCAGCGCTCACTGGCGCTTACCTGGCCTGTGCTCAGCAGGGCACGTCGATGCTGGTGGATGGATTCATCTGCAGCGTGGCGGCGCTCTGTGCGGTGCGCCTGAATCCCGGTTGCCGTGACTGGCTGCTGTTCGCGCATCGATCGGCGGAGCCTGGACATCTGGCCGTGTTGGAGGCGCTGGATGCAGAGCCGCTGCTGGATCTCGGCCTGCGGCTGGGTGAGGGTAGTGGCGCCGCTTTGGCGGTGCCTCTGCTACGTCTGGCCTGTGCGCTGCACAATGGGATGGCGACCTTCGCCGAAGCGGCTGTTGCGAGGCAGGGCGAATGAGCCTTCATCTGGACATGCTGCGTCATGGCGAAACAGTTTCCAGCGGTGGCTTTCGCGGACGCCTGGATGATGAGCTGACTGATATCGGTTGGCAGCAGATGCGCCAGGCAGTCGTGCATGCACGCCCCTGGGATCGGATAGTTAGCTCTCCATTACGCCGTTGCGCCGCCTTAGCAGTTGAATTGGCGCAGCAGCGTGATCTGCCGTTGGACTTGGAACCGGACCTGCGCGAGCTTGATTTCGGCGAATGGGAAGGGCGCACCGCAGCCGATCTCATGCTTGATCAGAGCGAAGCGCTAGGTCGCTTCTGGGAGAACCCGTACAGTTTCACGCCACCGGGTGGCGAGCCGCTGCTCGATTTCGAAGCGCGCATCCTGACGGCCATCGAACGCCTGACCGACCGTTACGCCGGCGATCGGATTCTCCTAATCACTCACGGCGGCGTGATGCGCCTGCTACTGGCCGAGGCACGCGGGCTGCCGCGCGAGCAGCTGCTGCAAGTAGAGGTTGGCCACGGCGCCATGTTCGGGCTGAAGACCGGCTTTACCGACGCCATGCTCTGGCTGGAAGAAGCATGCAGCCATTCCTGATCGCACTGCAGTTCCTTACCAGCCTGCCGGTACGCCTGAGCGGGATGCCGCGGCCTGAGCAGGTTGGGCGGTCGCTGCTTTATTACCCCGCGGTGGGGCTGATCATCGGCGCGCTTCTGTGGTGCGTCGCTCAGGTGATCGAGAGCGCGGCGACACCATTGCAAGCGGCGGTGTTGCTCACCGTCTGGGTTGCCCTGACCGGCGGCCTGCACCTCGATGGCCTGGCGGACAGCGCTGATGCCTGGCTGGGTGGTTTCGGTGACCGAGAGCGCACCCTGACCATCATGAAGGACCCGCGCAGCGGACCGATAGCTGTAGTGGTGCTGGTGCTGGTCCTGTTGCTCAAGTTCGTTGCGCTCTGGTCACTCCTCGACGAAGGCCAGCTGCAGGTCCTGCTACTGGCCCCTGTGTTGGGGCGGGCTGCCTTGCTGGGTTTGTTGCTAACGACGCCTTATGTGCGTCCCGGCGGTCTGGGTCAGGCCCTGGCGGAGCACCTGCCCCGTGCAGCGGTTCGCGGGGTTCTGATTGCGCTGGCCGTTCTGTGTCTTCTGCTTGGCGAGAGGGGTTGGCTGGCGCTGTTGATAGCTGCGGGTATTGGGGTGCTGGCACGCCGGGCGATGTCTCGTCGCATTGGCGGCACCACTGGCGATACGGCAGGCGCCTTGCTGGAACTGACCGAATGCGGCGTTCTGGTTGCACTGGCGCTGCAGCTCTGACTCAGCTGAGCAGCGCGACGGTCTTGATCTGCGCCCATAACTGCTTGCCACTGCGAACATCCAGCTGATCGGCCGAGCGACGGCTGATGCGTGCCAGCAGGGGCGTGCCCTGAGCGCTCAAACGCACCAGTACGTGAGCGGGCGTGTCGGCAGGTACAACCTGCTCGACGCAGGCTGGCAACAGGTTGCTGATGCTGGTGCCTTCGGCCTTGGCCAGGGCTAGGCTGACGTCCCGTGCATGAACGCGAAACCGCAAACGCTGCCCGATGGCTTCGTCGCGCCTGGCTACCAATACCTCGCCGCCCTGAAACACCAGCCGAGTCAGGTGATAGTCCGTGTCGTGCTCGGCCACCACCGCGTCGATCACCACACCCGCTTCCTCGCCAAACGCCGTGGGCAGATCGAGGCGCGCCAGCGTTTCGCGTAGACCGCCCTGGGCCACCACACGACCTTCATCGAGCAGGACCAGGTAATCGGCCAGCCGCGCCACTTCATCCGGGGCGTGGCTGACGTAGACCACTGGAATTTCCAGTTCGTCATGCAGGCGTTCAAGGTAGGGCAGGATTTCCTGTTTGCGCTTGAAATCCAGCGCGGCCAGGGGCTCGTCCAGCAACAGCAAATGCGGGCTGGTCAGCAGGGCGCGGGCGATCGCAACGCGCTGCCGCTCGCCGCCCGACAGGCGTTCAGGCATGCGCTCGAGGAGATGACCGATGCCGAGCAGTTCCACAGCCTGATCCCAGACCACGCGCCGCTCGTTACGCGCGACCCGCTTCATGCCAAATTCGAGGTTGCGCTTCACCGAGAGGTGAGGAAAGAGGTTGGCGTCCTGAAAGACGTAGCCGATGGCTCGCAGGTGCGGTGGCACGAACAGGCCGCTCGCCGAATCTTGCCAGCACTGGCCGTTGAGGCTGACCCGTCCGGTCGCGTTACGCTCGAGCCCGGCGATGCAGCGCAAGCAGCTGGTCTTGCCGGAACCTGAAGGCCCAAATAACGCGCTGACGCCCCGGCCCGGTAGTTCCAGTTGCACGTCCAGCGTGAATTTGGAATGGTCCATCTGCAGGCTGGCCTGGATGCCGTTTGGGCTGCTCGTCATCCGCGCCACCCCTGTTTCAGCCGGCTGCTATACAGCGCCAATAGCACCAGAAATGAGAACAGCAGCATGCCCCCCGCCAACAGGTGCGCCTGAGCGTATTCCATTGCCTCGACGTGATCATAGATCTGTACCGACAGCACCCGTGTCTTCTCCGGAATGTTCCCGCCAATCATCAGGACCACGCCGAACTCGCCCACGGTATGGGCAAAGCCGAGAATGCTGGCGGTGATGAAGCCCGGGCGAGCCAGTGGCAAGACGACCGAAAAGAATCGGTCCAGCGGCCCGGCGCGCAATGTGGCGGCAGCCTCGAGAGAACCTTCATTGATAGCCTCGAACGCGTTATGCAGGGGCTGCACGACAAAGGGCATGGAATAGAACACCGACGCTACGACCAGACCGGCAAAGGTGAAGGGCAGGGTGCCCAGCCCGAGGCTCTGGGTGAGTTGCCCAACCGGGCCGTTCGGCCCCATGGCCACCAGCAGGTAGAAGCCCAGCACCGTTGGCGGTAACACCAAAGGCAGCGCCACCACGGCGCTGATCGGACCCTTCAGGCGCGACCGCGTCCGTGCTAACCACCAGGCGATTGGAGTGCCGATCAGCAGTAGCAGCACGGTTGTTGTCGCGGCGAGCTTGAGCGTCAGCAGGATGGCCGCCACGCCAATGTCGTCCAGCGGCATCATGACGGCCTCATTCCAAGTTGTAGCCGTAAGCCTTGATCACCTCGGCGGCTTTCTCACTTTTGAGGTAGTCGATCAACGCCTGTGCCGCCGGATTCTCACTGCCTTTTTGCAATATCAGGGCATCCTGACGAATCGGTGGATGGTAATCCCCCGGAACTATCCAACCCGAACCTTGGCCGATCGCACCCTTATCCACGACCTGGGAGAGGGCGACGAAGCCAAGTTCGGCATTGCCGCTGGCCACGAACTGGTGCGCCTGTGCAATGTTCTCGCCTTGCACCAATCGGTCATGCGCGGACTCAGCGAGACCAAGCTTGGCCAGCGTCGCCATGGCTGCTGCGCCGTAAGGCGCGGTTTTCGGATTGGCGATAGCGAGGTGGCGATAGGGTTGCTCGGTCAGCGTCTTGGCGCCGTCAACGTAACCCTCTCGGGGCGACCACAACACCAGCGTGCCGATGGCGTAAGGGAAGCGGCTCCCGCTGACACCCAACCCCTCGCGCTCCAGCTTGGTGGGCACTTCTTCGTCCGCGGACAACAAGACGTCGAACGGCGCTCCATTGCGGATTTGCGCGTAGAGCTTTCCTGTCGAGCCAAAGGCGAGCAGCGCTTTGTGTCCGGTGTCCCGCTCGAACCGCTCGGCAATCACCTGCATCGGTTTAGTGAAATTCGCTGCAACGGCGACCTGCACCTCAGCCGCTTGGCTGGCGAAGGGCAGAAGGCAAGTCAGCACGGTGGCAATCGTACGCAGGGGTTTCATGGAGGCTCCTTAGTCCACGGCAATGATGACGTGCGACGCCTTGATCAGCGCCGTACAGGGTTGTCCGAGCGTCAGGCACAGTTCCTCGGCGCTTTCGTTGGTTATGACGGCCCCCAGCGTGCGGTTGCCGGGTAGCAAGAGCTTGACGTCACAATTCACCGCCCCTGGGGTGAGGGCGCTGATAGTTCCGGTCAAACGGTTGCGCGCACTAATCTGCACGGCTGGGTCTGGTGACAGCAGCACGAAGCTGGCTTTGATCAAGGCAATCGCGGTCTTGCCGATTTCCAGTTGAAGCTCGTCGATACTGTCATTAGTCAGGGTGGCGGTGATGGTCTGGCCTTCACCGATATCGAGGCTCAGGCTGCCGTTCACCGCGCCTTTTTCGACACGGGTGATGCGGCCCCGGAACTGGTTGCGTGCACTGGTCTTCATAGCGATCGCTCGGAGTAGTTTGTCGATGTCCTCGAACCCTTCGATGCCTTGCGCCACATGTGCGAGGAAGCGTTCGTACTCGTGCTGCATGCGTTGCCAGACGTGGAGCATTTCACGGCCGAAGTCGGTTAGCTGGGTGCCGCCACCTTTGGCGCCGCCGGCCGCTCGAGTCACCAGAGGGCGCTCCGACAGATTGTTCATGGCATCCACGGCGTCCCACGCAGCCTTGTAGCTGAGGCTGATCGCCTTCGCCGCGCGGCTGATGGAGCCCGTCGCCTCGATCTGCTCCAGTAGCTCGATGCGCTTGCCGCCGAGGTAGCCTTTCTCGCCGCGGTTGAACCAGAGTTGTCCGTCGATGCGCAGCGGCTCGAAATGTTTCGGATCGCTCATGTTTGGCTCCTGTCAGTCTCGGCCATTCTGGCAATCGTTATATAGAGTTGTATATAGCGATATTAAAAAAATGATGCAGGCCTGAGGCCAAGCGTTGCTGGACCGCCACGGCGGGAGTAGCGTGATCGCGATCCCGCTCGGAGACTTTCAATGAGAACTCGTCTTTATGCCGCCGCGCTCGCTTTGGCGCTGCTGGCCGGTCCAGTAGCCGCGCAAGAGTGTTCGGCCCTGCTGCAACACGAACTGCCGAAGCTGCGTTCAAAAGAAACCATTGATTTGTGCCAGCAATTCAAAGGCAAGGCGCTAGTGGTAGTGAATACCGCCAGTTTCTGTGGCTTCGCCCCACAGTTCAAAGGTCTGGAGACGCTATATCAGCGGTACAAGGATCAGGGCCTGGCAGTGCTGGGCGTACCTTCCGACGATTTCTTTCAGGAGTCGGACGACGCTGCCGAGACAGCGAAGGTCTGCTATGTCGATTACGGCGTGACCTTCCCGATGGCACAAACGCAGCCGGTCAGAGGCAGTGATGCGACACCGCTGTTCAAGGAACTGGCCGAGCAGGCGGGGGCAGCGCCGCGCTGGAATTTCTACAAGTACGTAGTCGATCGCAACGGCAAGGTGGTGGACTACTTTTCCAGCAAGGTCGAGCCAGACGATCCCGAGCTGATCGCGGCGGTCGAAAAGGCGTTGGAAAAGTAGCGAGCAGTAGAGATGCCCCGACCGAACGGTCGGGGCGGGATGCATCAGAAGCGGTAGGTCATGGCAGCGCCGAAACCGTGTGCGCTGTTTTCGTAGGTGGCGTTGTAGGATGCCTGACGAATCTTGGTGTCTTCTTCCCAGAGATAGGAATAAGCCAGGTCGACAGTCACATCGTCGCTCGGATTCCAGGCCAGGCCAAAGCTCACCGCGGTACGGTCGCCTGTCGGAATACGTGGCGAGCGGTGGGTATTGTTGGTCGGGCTTTGATCCAAGGCCACGCCAGTACGCAGAGTCCACTGCTTGTTCAGCTTGTAGGCTGCGCCCAAGGCGTAGGACCAGGTGTCGTGCCAGTCTTGTTCTTCGGCAATAACTCGCACCGGAGCTCCCTCGTTTTCAACAACGATGGACTCAAGCCGGCTCCAGCGAGTCAATGTGGCACCGCCATACAGAGTCCATTGATCATTCAGCTCGTGGGTAACAGACAGATCAATCGACTCCGGCGTTTCCAGGTCAAGCGACGCATCGTATTTCCCTGCGAGCGGGCCAAATGCAAGACCGGAAAAACTTGTGTCGCCTTCAAGCTTGTAGTCCACCTTGGAGTGGTAGGTAAGACCGGTCCGCGTTTGAGGGGTAATTTCATACAGCACACCGATGTTAAAACCGAGAGCTGTGTCGTCACCTTTAATTTTTACGCGACTATCAGGAAAAGTTCCTGTGGGCACTGCACTTTCCAGCTGCCCATCGATACGGTTAATCGTCGGGCCAAAGCCAACCGACAACTTTTCATTGAAGCGATAGCTGACGGTAGGCTGTACGGTGATGACACGTACTTCGCTGTAATCGCCGTGATAACGGCCGGAGAACCCGCTTTCATAATCGGTAATCAAGCCGAACGGGACATATACGCCTACGCCGACAGCCCATTTCTCGTCGAGCGGCTTGACGTAATAGCCCATCGGCACAGCGGTGACCGGAACCATATCTCCATCATTGCTACCTGGTGCGCCACTGGAATTCTTGATATCCGTCTTGGCATTGATCGCCGCTATTCCGAAACTGACTTCTTCACGCTTGAGGCGCGACATGCCGGCTGGGTTGCCGAACAGGGTGCTGGCGTCATCGGCAGAAGAGGAGCGACCTGCGAACGAGGTACCCATGCCGCTGATGCTCTGCTCATTGAGGGCGAAACCGGACGCCATGGCCTGAGTGGAAAGGGCGCCTACAGCTACGGCAATGGCGGTCTTCAACCAAGTTGTTTTCATTGTTGTACTCCAGGGGAAAAAGCGGCTCGGACCCTATCAAGCTTCTCTGATCCATCGCAAACGAAAGAGTGCAATTTTTCGTAAAGAACGACGATCGGCGGCGATAAGCGGTGGAACAGCAGATAAAACCACCTGGGCTTATCTTGACCGATAAGTCATATTTTGTCGGTTTTAGATCAGGCGACAGGTCGACTTGGATCTGTGATCCACTCGCTCCACGAGCCAGCGTAAAGTTTGGCGAGTGGATATCCGGCGAGGCATAGCGCAAACAGGTTATGGCACGCCGTTACGCCAGACCCGCAGTAGGCCACCAGCGTGTCCGCGTGTCGGCCCGCCAGTTGTTGATCGAATCGCGAGCGCAGTTGGTCGGGCGAGAGAAAGCGCCCGGTGGCGTCGAGGTTTTCGGCGAATGGCATGCAGCGAGCGCCCGGAATGTGTCCGGCCACCGGATCGATGGGTTCCTGCTCGCCGAGAAAGCGGGGTAAGGCTCGCGCGTCGAGCAAGGTCAGATCGGGCTGCTCCAGGCGTGTCAGCAGTTGCTGTGCATCGATCAGCAGGTTGTCGTCCGGAGTGCCTTCGAAGTCTCCCGGTAAAGTAACGGCCGGACTGCTCGTTACGCTCCCGCCGGCGTCGCACCACGCCCGGTAACCGCCGTCCAGCAGATACACGCCGGTGCGCTTGCCTAACCATGCCAGCAGCCACCAGGCTCTCGCGGCAAAGGCGCCGGAGCCATCGTCGTAGAGGACCACCACGCTGTCATCAGTCAGGCCCGCAGCGCGCAGGCGTGCGGTCAGTGCAGCCGGTTGCGGTAGGGGATGTCGGCCGGCCTGGCCGGGTACTACCGGGCCCGACAGATCCTGTTCCAGATCGAGAAACACTGCGCCCGGAATATGAGCCTGCTCGTAACTGCGCCTGCCGTAAGCTGGATCTTCCAGAGCAAAACGGCAGTCGATGATATGCAGGTTGGGCTGTAGCAGACGCGCGGACAGTTGTTCAGCATCGATCAGTTGAGCAAGCGGCATGGTAGGACCCCGTTCGGATTATCGACAAAACGTTATCACGCCAATCGACACGCCCGATGAATGCGCTGCGAATAGCGGGGCGCGATATATACTGCGCGCCTCTTCGCCCGCCCGCCGGTCGTCATACCCAATAACAAGGAGGGCCTAGTGGCCATCGAAACTCAATGGGTGCTGGATGATGCACATCTGGCCCGCCTTTGTGCCGAGTGGCGCCAGCTGCCTTACGTAGCGGTGGATACGGAGTTCATGCGGGTCGATACGTTCTACCCGATCGCCGCTCTGCTGCAGGTGGGTGACGGGCGTTGTGCCTATCTGATCGACCCATTGCTGATTACCGACTGGGCGGCTTTTGCCGGGTTGCTGGAAGACCGGAGCGTGGCAAAGGTACTGCATGCCTGCAGCGAGGATCTGGAAGTACTGTGGCGCTTGACCGGCAGCCTGCCGGCGCCGTTGTTCGATACACAGCTTGCCGCCGGCTATTTGAATATCGGCTTCTCCATGGGCTATTCGCGTCTGGTGCAGAGCGTTTTGGACATCGAGCTGCCCAAAGGTGAAACACGCTCCGACTGGCTCCAGCGACCGCTGAGCGAGATGCAGGTGCGTTATGCCGCCGAAGATGCGCAGCATCTGGCAGAGCTGTACGAGGCGTTGCTGCCGAAGCTGTCCGATGACAAGCGCGCCTGGGTTCTGGAAGACGGTGCCGAACTGGTCGCGAATCTGCAGCGCGAAACCGATCCCGATGAGGCGTACCGTGAAGTCAAGCAGGCCTGGCGACTCAAACCGCGACAGCTTGCAGTGTTGCGGGTGCTGGCCGCCTGGCGAGAACGTGAGGCGCGGGCACGCAATCAGCCGCGTAATCGGATCTTGCGCGAGCACAGTCTGTGGCCGCTGGCGCGTACTCAGCCAACCGATCTGGTTAGCCTGGCGCGTATCGACGACATGCATCCTCGCACCGTGCGCCAGGATGGCGAAACCTTGCTCGAGCTGATCCGCACCGCTGCCGCCACGGCTGAGCAGGATTATCCGGAACCGTTGCCGGAGCCATTACCGTTGGAGGCGTCGGGGCTGTTGAAGAAGCTGCGTGCTGTCGGTCAGCATGAAGCGCAAGTCCTGGGCATCGCCTCTGAGCTGATGTTGCGCAAGAAAGTGCTCGAAGCCTTGCTGAAAACCGGATATCCGGATGGCCCATATGAGTTGCCCGATTCGCTGCGCGGTTGGCGTCGCGAGCGGATGGGCCAAGCCCTTCTAGACGTGCTGGAAGCGAAATCATGAAACGCATCTGCTCCATTTACAGAAGCCCGCGGAAGAACGAAATGTATCTGTACGTCGAACGCAGCGAGGCGTTGGCGCGGGTGCCAGAAGCGTTGCTTGCTGCCTTCGGGCCGCCGCAGCATGCCTTCGACATGGTCCTGACACCAGAGCGTAAGCTGGCACGCGAAGACATCGCGACGGTGCTGGATAACCTGGAAAAACAGGGTTACCACCTTCAGATGCCGCCGCCTGAGGACGAGTACATCGAACATCTGCCCGAGGAGTTGCTGCGTCGCAACGACCCGGTTTAGTGCTATGTGCAATCGATTGGCCGCTGAGCGCTGATGGTTCCACGTGCAGTCAGACTTGGTTCACTGCGAGCCAGTGGCTAGACTCGCATCTTTATTCGAGATGACTATTTCCATGGCGGCAAAAGTCGAACCCTTTTGGAAGCGCAAGACCCTCGCCGAGCTGGACTCGGCCGAGTGGGAATCCCTTTGCGACGGTTGCGGGTTGTGCTGCCTGCAAAAGCTCGAAGACGAAGAGGACGGCAGCGTTTATTACACCCGTGTCGCCTGCAAACTGCTCGACCTGAACACCTGTCGCTGCACCGACTACCCCAACCGGCGGGCCAGCGTACCCGACTGCATTCAGTTGAACGCGGTGGACGCTGCACAATTCAAATGGCTGCCGTCCACCTGTGGCTATCGCCTCGTGGCTGAAGGCAAAGACCTCCCGCTTTGGCACCATCTGGTCTGTGGTGATCCGGATGCAGTCCATGCCGAACGCATTTCCCAGTCCGGCCGAATGATCGCTGAGGGCTCTATCGCGGACGCGGATTGGGAGGATCACCTGATTTTCCGAGCCGGTTGAATCAACCGCTGACCGCGTCGTCTTAGCAAGGCCCCCAATTTGGAGCTGCTCGATGTCCCACCGTCAGTTACCGCTGCTAGCCGTTATTTTGCTGCTGTTCATCTCCCCGGCCCATGCGGCCAAGCAAGTCGATTTGGATTTCACCGTCAAATTCGTTCCAGAGCAGGACCTTGCTGAGATCCAGCTGCTGCTTGAGGAGGGCACCGCGGTCACACAGCTTGACTTCAATCTTGGTGACGAGGGCCTTTATAGCGATTTCGAAACCGATGCCCAAGGCAACTGGCAGGCAGCAGGCGGCCGCGGCGTCTGGCGGCCCGCCGCTGGGAAGGCACGGCTGAGCTATCGGGTAAAGGTCAGTCATCAGCGTAAAAGCGGCCGCTTCGATGCGCGAATGACGGATGACTGGGTACTGCTTCGTGGTGATGATCTGATACCTCCCGGTCGTGTCAGCCAGCAGGATGGCGTCAGGCTGATTTCCCGACTGAGTATCGAGCTGCCCGAGGGTTGGAAGAGCGTCGAGACGGGTTGGCCGCGTATTGGCGAGAATCGCTTTCGTATCGATAACCGTGAACGCCTTTTCGACCGCCCGACCGGCTGGATACTTGCTGGCAAGCTTGGTAGTCGCCGCGCCAAGCTGGGAGAAACCGATGTGACGGTCGCGGGGCCTGTGGGCGAAGGGTTGCGGCGGATGGATATTCTCACGTTGCTCACCTTCGTCTGGCCTGAAGTGCAGAACGTTTTTCCGCGTGATCCCAAGAAATTGCTGGTCGTCGGCGCGGGCGATCCGATGTGGCGAGGTGGCCTGTCCGGTCCGAATTCTTTGTTCATGCACGCTGACCGTCCGCTCGTCAGTGAAAACGGGACCAGTTCGTTGGTGCATGAGCTCGTACATGTATTCAGCCGGATCACAGACGCCGATCGCAGCGACTGGATCAGCGAAGGCTTAGCCGAGTATTACGCCATCGAGTTGGTTCGTCGTGCCGGTGGCATGAGCGAGGATCGCTACCAGGCGGTTCGGGAGCACCTGACCAAATGGAGCCGCAAGGTGGACAGCCTGCGCACCGAGCACTCTACTGGCCCGGTTACCGCGAAGGCCGTACTGCTGCTTCAGGATCTCGACAAGGAAATCCGCCAGCGCAGCAAGAGCCGCCACTCCTTGGACGACGTCGCACGCGGCTTGATGCGCCTCGATAAGGTCACGACTGAGGACTTTATCGCTATCACTGAAACACTGCTGGGTGGCGGCTCGAAAGTCCTGGATGTTCGTCTGTTACGTTAAACGCTAGGGTGCGATCTGCGGCTTCCGTTTCCGGTACGACGGGTGTCATTCAAGCAAGGAACTTCCATGAGTCTTATTGATCTTCGCAGCGATACGGTTACCCAGCCTACGGCTGGCATGCGTGACGCCATGCTAAGCGCCCCCACCGGAGACGACGTTTACGGCGAGGATCCAACGGTTCGTCGGCTGGAGCAGACGCTGGCGGCGCAATTGGGTTTGGACGCCGGACTGTTCGTGCCCAGCGGCACCATGAGCAATCTGCTGGCGCTCATGTCGCATTGCCAACGTGGTGATGAGTACATCGCCGGTCAACTGGCGCATACCTATAAATACGAGGCCGGAGGCGCTGCGGTGCTCGGCTCGATTCAACCACAGCCGATCGAGGTGGAAGCGGACGGTTCTTTGGACCTTGATCGTGTCGCAGCAGCGATCAAACCGGACGACTTTCATTTCGCCCGTACCCGCTTGCTGGCGCTGGAAAACACCATGCAGGGCAAGGTTCTGCCACTCGAATATCTGGCCGAGGCGCGTGCGTTCACACACGATCGGGGGCTTGCCCTGCATCTCGACGGTGCTCGATTGTTCAATGCAGTAGTCAGGCTGGGTTGCTCAGCGCGGGACATCAGTCGCCACTTCGACTCCGTTTCGGTGTGCCTGTCCAAGGGGTTGGGCGCGCCGGTCGGCTCGGTGCTTTGCGGCGATGTATCTTTCATTGCCAAGGCTCGTCGCTTGCGCAAGATGGTCGGCGGCGGCATGCGTCAGGCCGGTGTGCTGGCGGCTGCAGGACTCTATGCGCTGGAGCACCAGGTACAGCGTCTGGCAGAGGATCACCAGCGCGCGCGGGCTATTGCGGAGGGGCTGCAAGCCCTGGGTTATGCCGTCGAGCCGGTGCAGACGAACATGGTCTACGTACAGATGGGTGATCGCGCTGGGGCGCTGAAGGCATTCTGCGCCGAGCGTGGCGTACGCTTGACCGCGGCGCCGCGGCTGCGGATGGTGACGCATCTGGATGTGCAGCCCGAGCATGTCGATCCGATCCTCGAGAGCTTCGCCGCATTCGTCGACGCATAGGCCTGAATCGCTGTCGAATAGCTTGATTCAATCTTATTTATCCTCTATGCGCGCGGCGTGGGCCCGATATAATGCGGCCCTTTGCCGGCTATCCGTTTGGATAGCTGCGAACCGGCTCCCGGTGCCGCCTCGCCGTGTCGTTTTGCAGCCGTTCGGCCGCAGTCCTCTGGAAGAAATCTATGAAAAGCGCAGAAATCCGTGAAGCCTTCCTCCGCTTCTTCGAAGAGAAGGGCCACACACGTGTGGCCTCCAGTTCGCTGATTCCGGCGAACGACCCGACTTTGTTGTTCACCAATGCCGGCATGAACCAGTTCAAGGACTGTTTCCTCGGTCTGGAAAAGCGCGCCTATACCCGGGCCACCACCAGCCAGAAATGCGTCCGTGCCGGCGGCAAACACAACGATCTGGAGAACGTCGGCTACACCGCGCGGCATCACACGTTCTTCGAGATGCTCGGCAACTTCAGCTTCGGCGACTATTTCAAGCGCGACGCCATCAGCTACGCGTGGGAATTCCTGACCTCCGACACATGGCTGAACCTGCCCAAGGACAAGCTATGGGTCACCGTCTATGCCAGTGACGATGAGGCCTACGACATCTGGACCCAAGAAGTCGGCGTGCCGGCCGAGCGCATGGTGCGTATCGGCGACAACAAGGGCGCACCTTACGCTTCGGACAATTTCTGGGCGATGGGTGATACCGGCCCGTGTGGTCCCTGCACTGAAATTTTCTTCGACCACGGCGAGCATATCTGGGGCGGCCCACCCGGCTCGCCCGAGGAAGACGGTGATCGCTACATCGAGATCTGGAACAACGTGTTCATGCAGTTCAACCGCGCCGCAGACGGTGTCATGCACCCGCTGCCGGCACCGAGCGTGGACACCGGCATGGGACTAGAGCGGATCAGTGCGGTGTTGCAACACGTCAACTCCAACTACGAAATCGACTTGTTTCAGAACCTGCTCAAAGCCTCCGCCCAGGCCATTGGCTGCAGTAATGAGAGCCAAGCTTCGCTCAAGGTCGTGGCCGACCACATCCGTTCTTGCGGTTTCCTCATCGCCGATGGCGTGACGCCGTCGAACGAGGGGCGTGGCTATGTGCTGCGGCGGATCATTCGTCGTGCCTGTCGTCACGGTAACAAGCTGGGTGCGAAGGGCAGCTTCTTCCACAAAATCGTCCCAGCGTTGGTGGCAGAAATGGGTGATGCCTTCTCGGAATTGAAAACGCAGCAGGCGCATATCGAGCGCGTGCTGAAAACCGAAGAAGAGCAGTTCGCCAAGACCCTCGAGCAAGGGCTGAAGATTCTCGAGCAGGACCTGGCAGAGCTGGAAGGCGGTGTCGTCCCTGGCGCGGTTATCTTCAAGCTTTACGATACCTACGGCTTCCCGGTCGATCTTACTGGCGATATCGCACGTGAGCGTGAGCTGACGCTGGATGAGGAAGGCTTTGAGCGAGAAATGGAAGCCCAGCGTGAGCGCGCGCGTTCGGCCAGCGCCTTTGGCATGGACTACAACAGCCTGGTCAAGGTCGAGGGGGAAACACGCTTCACCGGCTATCTGGGCACTTCCGGCAGCGGCAAGGTGCTGGCGTTGTTTAAGGAAGGCATGTCCGTACAGAGCCTTTCGGCCGGGGAGGAGGGCGTAGTCGTTCTCGACGAGACGCCGTTTTATGCCGAGTCCGGTGGGCAGATCGGCGACTGTGGTTATCTGTCCGCGGAAGGCATGCGCTTTGATGTGAGCGACACCAGCAAGGCGGGTGGCGCGTTTCTGCATCATGGCATCCTCGATAGCGGAAGCCTGCAAATCGGGGCGACCGTCGACGCCACCGTCGACGCGTCGGTTCGTCAGGCCACCGCGCTGAACCACTCCGCAACGCATCTGTTGCACGCCGCATTGCGCCAGATGCTCGGCGAGCACGTGACCCAGAAGGGTTCGCTGGTCGACAGTCAGCGGCTACGCTTCGACTTCAGTCATTTCGAGGCAATCAAGCCCGAGCAGCTGAGAGCGCTGGAAGACCAGGTCAACGCCCAGATTCGCAGCAACACGGCGGTGGAAATCGAGGAAACCGACATCGAAACGGCCAAGAGCAAGGGCGCCATGGCTTTGTTCGGTGAGAAGTACGGTGATCAGGTGCGCGTACTGACCATGGGCAGCGGTTTCTCGGTCGAGCTCTGTGGCGGTACCCACGTCAAGCGGACGGGTGATATCGGCCTGTTCAAAATTATCAGTGAAGGCGGCGTGGCCGCTGGGGTGCGACGTATCGAGGCGGTCACGGGCGAACAGGCCTTGGCGTACTTGAACGGTGCCGAGGAGCAGTTGAAGGACGCGGCTGCACTGGTCAAGGGCAGCCGCGAAAACCTGCTGGAAAAGCTGGGCGCGATGCTCGAACGCAACCGACAGCTGGAAAAGGAGCTTGAGCAGCTCAAGGCCAAAGCAGCCAGTGCCACCGGCAATGATCTTGCCAGCTCCGCTGTCGATGTGAAGGGTGTGAAAACACTGGCAGCTCGCGTGGATGGCCTGGACGGCAAAGCATTGCTCGCCTTGGTCGATCAGCTGAAGAACAAGCTCGCCAGCGGCGTGATTCTGCTCGGCGGTGTGCAGGATGAGAAAGTCGTGTTGGTGGCTGGCGTGACGCAAGATCTCACCGGCCGTTTGAAAGCGGGCGATCTCATGAGGCAAGCGGCTGCGGTTGTAGGCGGCAAGGGTGGCGGGCGTCCGGATATGGCGCAAGGTGGCGGCAGCGACGCGGCCCGGCTCGAAGAAGCTCTGGGGCTTGCCCAGGTATTCGTTGAGCAAAGCTTGTAACCAGAGCGACGACGAGGCGGCTTAGCCTTTGATCAGCGTGGGCGGCGGTCACGTTGATGGTGGGGTGTGAGCTGGCAGGCCCGCTGACCGGGCGTGTGCATTGCGGTGCTTGGGAAGATTGTTTAATAAGCGCCCGAGATGGGCTTAGGCGGCGATGAAATGGCTTTGATCGTACAGAAGTTTGGCGGTACTTCGGTGGGCTCCGTCGAGCGCATCGAGCAAGTGGCGGCGAAGGTCAAGAAATTCCGTGACAGCGGCGACGACATTGTCGTGGTGGTCTCGGCCATGAGCGGGGAAACCAATCGCCTGATCGATCTGGCGAAACAGATCAGCGAGCAGCCCGTTGCGCGCGAACTGGATGTCATGGTCTCGACTGGCGAGCAGGTCACCATTGCCTTGTTGGCGATGGCGCTGACCAAAATTGGCGTGCCGGCGGTGTCTTTCACCGGCAGTCAGGTCCGCATCCTGACCGATAGCGCCCATACCAAGGCGCGCATTCTCCAGATCGATTCGCAGCGCATCAACAAGGAGCTCAAGGCTGGCCGTGTCGTCGTGGTGGCTGGGTTCCAGGGTGTGGATGAGGACGGCAACATCACCACGCTCGGGCGTGGCGGGTCGGATACCACCGGTGTGGCGCTGGCCGCTGCGCTGAAGGCGGATGAATGCCAAATCTATACCGATGTCGACGGCGTCTACACAACCGATCCTCGCGTTGTGGCCAAGGCTCAGCGCCTCGATAAAATCACGTTTGAAGAAATGCTCGAGATGGCGAGTCTCGGTTCCAAGGTGCTGCAGATCCGCGCCGTCGAGTTCGCCGGCAAATACAGTGTGCCGTTGCGCGTGCTGCACAGCTTTCAAGAGGGTCCGGGGACCCTCATTACCCTTGATGAAGAGGAATCCATGGAACAGCCCATCATTTCCGGCATCGCTTTCAATCGTGACGAAGCCAAGCTGACCATTCGTGGTGTGCCGGATACGCCCGGGGTGGCCTTCAAGATTCTCGGCCCGATCAGCGCGGCGAACGTCGAGGTCGATATGATCGTGCAGAACGTCGCGCACGATAACACCACGGATTTCACCTTCACCGTTCACCGGAACGACTACCATAACGCGTTGCAAGTCCTCGAAGGCATTGCGCGGGATATGGGCGCTCGGGAAGTTATCGGCGATGTGGATATTGCCAAGGTGTCGATAGTTGGCGTCGGCATGCGTTCGCATGCAGGCGTCGCCAGCCGGATGTTCGAGGCGCTGGCGAAGGAAAACATCAACATACAGATGATCTCCACCTCGGAAATCAAAGTCTCGGTAGTAATCGAGGAAAAATATCTGGAGCTGGCGGTGCGGGCTCTACATACCGCGTTCGAACTGGATGCTCCCGCCGGGAAAGGGGAGTGACTCGGCAGAATTGCGACTAATTCGCGCCTTCCGTCGATTAGATGGGGCAAAAAGGAACTTTAGAGTCGCCCCTGCTGGTCAATAGCTGGTGAACGGCTCTAGGGTCGATGTTTCACGGAACATTATCCGTTTTTATCTTTGCAGACTGTTTACTGAATTGAATCCGTTTTTAAGGAGAAAGGAATGCTGATTCTGACTCGCCGGGTCGGAGAGACCCTGATGGTGGGTGACGATGTGACTGTCACTGTGCTGGGTGTCAAAGGAAATCAAGTGCGCATAGGAGTAAATGCACCCAAAGAGGTAGCGGTGCATCGAGAGGAGATTTATCAACGGATCCAGAAAGAAAAAGATCAAGAACCAAGCCATTAATATTTATGTGATTTTTGGCTTTGCAAGCGGGGCGAAGATGGGTATCATGCGCCCCGTGTTGCGGAGAGGTGGCCGAGTGGCCGAAGGCGCTCCCCTGCTAAGGGAGTACATCTCAAAAGGGTGTCGGGGGTTCGAATCCCCCCCTCTCCGCCATTTTGCATAATAGGTTTTTGAGTCGGTTTGGGCGTTGTGGTTTGATGGAAAATCATTGAATCAAAGAGCTTGACCAACACATTTACAAACTTATAATGCGCACCCTCAGTGCACTCATAGCTCAGCTGGATAGAGTACTCGGCTACGAACCGAGCGGTCGGAGGTTCGAATCCTCCTGAGTGCACCATATTGCAACGAGCTGCAGAAATGCTGTTCGGTGTTATGACCAGCGGTGATCTGGTTTATCAAGCGCCCATGCACTCATAGCTCAGCTGGATAGAGTACTCGGCTACGAACCGAGCGGTCGGAGGTTCGAATCCTCCTGAGTGCACCAGAATCGGAAAAGGGCCTGCAGCGATGCAGGCCTTTTTTTTTGTTTTCGATTCAACGCTTGCCGCCGACACAGCCGTGTTCGTCGAAGCTGACGGTTCGCGTCCGGCCTTTGTCGCTACTGTAGCGATATTGCACTTGTCCATTGCGACTTGTGACAGTGTCGGGCGTGCCGAAGGTGCTTTCGATGTCTGCGCGAGTCATGCCGGGACGGATCTGCTGGCTGATCATCGCATTACGCCTCGCATTACTTGTAAGACGGTTTCCGCATCCGTCGTCCTGCTCGCCCACGACGGTAAGCGCTCTGACTGCTTGTTCCTTGGAGAGTTTGCGTTGCGCTCTTAGCTTGGCCATGGGTACGGCTTTACCGGAACTTGGCGTTGGGTTTAACGCCTCCTGGATCTGAGCGGTTTGATTCACTGGGCAGCCCTGTTGGCTGAACGTGAGTTTGCCTGCTTCATCGACGCAGCGATAGACGCTGGTCGCGAACGTTGGGGTAGTGCTGAAAAGCAGGGCACAGCAGCTTGCGGCGAATAGCTTGTTCATAGTCGTCCTCCTTGACGATGGGTCGGACCAGCCTAGCCAATAATTTCTTGCCACGCAGTCGTGCCTTCTCGCAACGTGAATGCGTCGACACTGATAACAGGCGATTGCCTCTCAGGGCTTCGATGCAAGCAATTGTATTGCCTGCATTTGTGGTCTGGCTTGGCGGTTGCGGTGGTATTATCACGTGGTCTGCCCCTTTGGGCTTCTGGATCCCCCTTCATGGATTTGCCCAGTAGTCGTACAAAACTCTCGCTTGCCAATCACGTTTCGAATGATTGATCCCCTGGTGCGCTCCGACCGCTGGGGGTGGAGTGCGCCATGACTGAAGTAGAAGTAAAAAAGCCGCAAGAAAGTCTCCAGGATCGTCTGGCGCAAGTCGTCGAGCTGCTACATCGCCACAAGATCGTGGAAGACCTGGCTCATCGCCAGAGCCAGGACGGGCAGCACCAGGCGGTGGTCGAGAACCTGGTGCATCGCCAGAACCTCGTCGAATTGCAGCGCAAGTTGGAAGAGCTGCACCCTGCGGATATCGCCCACATCCTCGAGGCGCTACCGCTCGATGATCGTTTGACGGTATGGCAGCTGGTTAAGTCGGACCGCGACGGCGATATCCTGCTTGAGGTCTCCGACGCGGTCCGCGAGACGCTCATTGCCGACATGGATGATCACGAGCTCCTTGCGGCGGCCAAGGAAATGGATGCCGATGAGCTGGCGGACCTGGCCGCAGAACTGCCTCGCGACGTCGTGCATGAGTTAATGGAAACCCTTGATGCGCAGCAACGTGAGCGTGTCCGCTCGGCGCTGTCCTACGAAGAGGATCAGGTAGGGGCGTTGATGGACTTCGAGATGGTCACGATCCGCGAGGATGTGAGCCTTGAAGTGGTTCTTCGCTACCTGCGGCGCCTGAAGGAATTGCCGGGGCATACCGACAAGCTGTTCGTCGTTGATTACGACGGCGTACTCAAAGGTGTCCTGCCGATCAAGCGTTTGCTGGTCAATGATCCGGAGCGGAACGTTTCAGAGGTCATGGCTAGCGATCCGGTAACCTTCCATCCAGATGCGGACGCCTACGAGGCGGCGCAAGCGTTTGAGCGCTACGACCTGGTTTCCACCCCGGTAGTGGACAAAGGCGGCAAGCTAATCGGGCGTCTGACCATCGACCAAATGGTCGACCTCATCCGCGAAGAAAGTGAGAGTGAAGTGCTTAACATGGCGGGCCTGCGCGAAGAGGAAGATATCTTCGCATCGGTTTGGAAGTCATTGCGTAACCGCTGGGCCTGGCTGGCGGTTAATCTCATCACCGCCTTTATAGCGTCGCGGGTAATCGGACTTTTCGACGGTTCGATCGAGAAACTGGTCGCGCTGGCCGCTTTGATGCCGATAGTTGCCGGCATCGGCGGTAATTCTGGTAATCAGACCATCACGATGATTGTTCGGGCGATGGCGCTGGATCAGATGGGGACCGGTAATAGCGCTCGCTTGCTGCGCAAGGAAGCAGGTGTCGGCATGCTGAATGGCCTGATATGGGGCGGCGTTATCGGTATCGTGGTCTATTGGCTATACGGCAGTTGGTCCCTGGGGGTCGTGATGACCACAGCGATGACGCTCAATTTGCTGCTGGCCGCATTGATGGGCGTACTTATTCCCGTGACGCTGGCCCGTATGGGCCGGGATCCTGCGCTGGGTTCCAGCGTCATGATCACAGCTGTGACCGACAGTGGCGGTTTCTTTATTTTTCTCGGCTTGGCGACTCTTTTTCTCCTCTGATCCCTGCCAACTGCGGCGACCTGGCGTTGCCTTGCGCCTGTTATTCGGGCTACTGTTTGTAAGTTTCGCTCCGGCGAAGCTTTGAACCCGATGCGAATAACAGGCGGCCCGAGCTGCTGATTAAAGGGAAACCCGATGACCCCCAGCGAACTCCTGCTTGAAGGTGTCGAACTTATGCTGTTCGGCTTAGGTTCCGTCTTCCTTTTCCTTGTTTTGTTAATTATCTGCATCCGTCTGATGTCTTTCATGATCGGCCGCTTTGGTAGCGCGCCGACGCCTCAGCCTGCCTCCATTAAGTCGACCGCTGTCACGGCTGAAATGGACGCCGATGTTCTTGCAGCCATTCAGGCCGCTATTCATCAGCACCGCGCACGTCGCGGGTGATTCAGAACAAGGAGTTCCCGCTCATGACTTCTGCAAAACAGCCGCTCGGCATCACCGATGTGGTGCTACGTGATGCCCACCAATCCATTCTCGCCACTCGTGTGCGCCTGGAAGACATGTTGCCGATCGCCGGCAAGCTCGATCAGGTTGGCTTCTGGTCGGTTGAATCCTGGGGCGGCGCAACCTTCGATGCCTGCATTCGCTATCTCGGTGAAGACCCTTGGGAGCGTATTCGCGAACTTAAGAAAGCGATGCCTAATACCCGTCAGCAGATGCTGCTACGGGGTCAGAACTTGCTCGGCTATCGGCATTACGCTGACGATGTGGTGGAGAAGTTCGTCGAGCGGGCGGCCGTCAACGGAGTCGACGTGTTTCGCGTGTTCGACGCGATGAACGATCCGCGCAACTTGGAAACTGCGCTACGCGCTGTCAAGCGGCAGGGCAGGCACGCCCAGGGCACTATTTCCTACACCACCAGTCCGGTGCATAGCCTGGAAATGTGGGTCGATCTGGCCAAACAGATCGAAGACATGGGCGCCGATTCCGTGGCGATCAAAGATATGGCCGGCATCCTTACGCCATATACGGCCTACGAGTTGGTCACGCGGCTGAAGGCGAGCCTGTCCATTCCGATTCATATGCAGTGTCATGCGACGGCAGGCCTTTCGACCGCGGCGATTCTCAAGGCCGTCGAGGCGGGGATCGACAATGTCGATACCGCGATTTCTTCACTTTCGATGACCTACGGGCATTCGCCGACCGAGTCGGTGGTGGCGATTTTCCAAGGAACCGAGCGCGATACAGGGCTCGATTTGGCGCTTTTGGAAGAAATCGCTGCGTATTTCCGCGGGGTGCGCAAGAAGTACGCCGCGTTCGAAGGTACGCTCAAGGGCGTCGATTCACGGATCCTGGTCGCTCAGGTGCCAGGAGGCATGCTGACCAATATGGAAGGTCAGTTGAAGGAGCAGGGTGCCCTCGACAAGTTCGACCAGGTGCTGGCGGAAATCCCTCGTGTGCGTGAAGACCTCGGTTTCATCCCGCTGGTAACGCCGACCTCGCAGATCGTCGGCACTCAGGCGGTAATCAACGTGCTGACCGGTGAGCGCTACAAGTCCATTACCAAGGAAACTGCAGGCATCCTAAAGGGCGAGTATGGCGCTGCTCCGGCCCCTTTCAATACCGAACTGCAGCGGCGCGTGCTCGATGGTTCCGAAGTCATCACCTGCCGTCCTGCCGATCTACTGCAACCGGAAATGGACAAGCTGACTGCAGCGCTGAAAGGGTTGGCGCAGGACAAAGGCCTTACGCTGGCTAAGGATGAAATTGACGACGTTCTGACATACGCGCTGTTTCCTCAGATTGGTCTCAAATTTCTCGAGAACCGGGGCAATGCTGCCGCCTTCGAGCCAATGCCAACTGGTAGCGAGCAGGCGCCACGCGAGCCTGGCGCCCCTGAGGTCTATACCGTCGAGGTCAATGGTCGGTCATTCGTCGTGCAGGTCAACGAAGGCGGCGACATCGAGGGACTCAAGCCGCTCGGTGATATGCCGGGCGCGACGTCCGCAACCGTTTCCGCACCTGCCGCTGGCGCGGGCGAGCCTCAGCCCGCACCGCTGGCTGGCAATATCTTCAAGGTGCTCGTACAGCCCGGTCAGTTGGTGCAGGAGGGCGATCTCGTGATCATCCTCGAAGCCATGAAAATGGAAACTGAAATCCGTGCTTTCAAGGCCGGCACCATCTCCGGTGTGAACGTCAAGGTCGGCGATGCGGTGTCCGTAGGCGATAGCCTGCTGACCATCGCTTAAGGAGTGCTGCATGGATAAGTTGCTCAAGCTGTGGCACAGCACCGGCTTGTATCACCTGGAGCCCGGTCAGCTGCTGATGATCGTGGTGTGCCTGGCATTGATCTATCTGGCGATTCGCAAAGGGTTCGAGCCTTTGCTGTTGATCCCGATCGGGTTTGGTGGCGTGCTTGCCAATATTCCGGTCGCGAACATGGCCGAGGGTGCTGGCATCCTTCATCTGTTCTACGAAGTCGGTCTGCCGACAAGCGTGTTTCCGCTGCTGATTTTCATGGGCGTAGGGGCGATGACAGACTTCGGTCCGATGCTGGCAAACCCCAAAACCCTCTTGCTCGGCGCTGCGGCGCAGTTCGGCATCTTCGCCACCCTGCTCGGTGCGTTGGCGCTGGCGGCGATGGGGATTCCGGGTATGGAGTTCACCTTGCGTGAGGCGGCTTCGATCGCCATCATCGGAGGTGCCGATGGCCCGACCTCAATCTTCGTCACTGCGAAGCTTGCGCCGCATCTCCTGGGTCCGATCGCCGTGGCTGCCTACTCCTACATGGCGCTGGTCCCGTTGATCCAGCCTCCGATCATGCGCGCGCTGACGACCAAGGAAGAGCGCGCCATCGTCATGACGCAGCTGCGCCATGTCGGGCAGGCGGAAAAGATAGTCTTCCCGCTCATGCTTGCTTTGATGGTTGGTTTCTTACTGCCCGATGCAGCCCCGCTGGTGGGCATGTTCGCCTTTGGTAATCTGTTGCGTGAATCTGGTGTGGTTGATCGCCTGGCTGACACCTCACGTAACGCACTAATCAACATCGTTACCATTGCGTTGGGGCTGACGGTGGGTTCCAAGCTGTCTTCCGAAGCCTTTCTGCAAATGAAGACGCTTGGGATTTTATTGCTCGGGATGGTCGCGTTTTGCGGAGGCACCGCTGCGGGCGTGCTGATGGCTAAGGTGATGAACATGTTCAGTTCGAACAAGATCAATCCGCTGATTGGCTCCGCAGGCGTATCGGCCGTGCCAATGGCAGCGCGGGTGTCAAACAAGGTAGGGCTCGAAGCGAATCCGCAGAACTTCCTGCTCATGCACGCCATGGGGCCCAATGTGGCAGGGGTGATTGGTTCGGCGGTGGCGGCGGGGGTACTGCTGAGTTTTGTAGGTTAGGCGAAACGCTCTGCTTATCGCCACGCCTGCTGCGCTGAGAATGATGCCTGTATCGATGTGATACAGGTTTTTCAAATCGTAGATGCCGCTCGGTCATTGGGAAGACGAGGGCGAGGCATTCCAGACGCGTTGGGTAGCAACTCAGCCTGCCAAGTTAAACAAACAACAACGCCCCGACTGAAGTCGAGGCGTTTGAAACCTGCCGCAGGCTACCGGCAAATGTCAGTCTTCGTCCTTTGCGGACTCGGTATCTTGCGCGATCAATGAAATTAGAGCGTTTTGTTGCCGGTGGGCGAGCTGGCGAAAACGCTGAAGCAATTCGCGCTCGTGAAGTGTCAGTTCCGGACTGTCTAGACGCATGGCCGAATCGTCATCGAGCGCACCTTCCTGAAGGAGGCTTTGCTCCAGCCGGGCGATGATTTCCGAGTTCATGCTGCGATGATGATTGCGTGCAACCTCGGCGATACGCTCGCGCATCCCGTCTGGTAGCCGAACCACGAATTTGTCAGCCGTGCGGCTGGAATAAACTGCCTGCTTCATTGGGCGCATAGTAAACCGGTTAGTCAGGTGGGCGATGGTGGCTTATTGCCGTTCTAGTCACCGGTCTGACACCAAACAGCGCTTGCTGTTCCACGACCTACAAAAAAGATGCTAGACGACTTAATGACGTCAATTATACGACGACAAAATAATCAGTAAAGGATTTCAGTGGTGGCAAATAGCCTTTACTGTGACCTACCGCTGATCTAGCCGAAAAACCGCCGCTACTAGCGCAAGATGGGGTCGAATTTGATCCGTCGTCCAAGCACTAGGGATATGACAAAAAGCATTCCAAAAAGCACGGCGCCTCCGTCAACAAGCGCACCCCAGGGCTCTGGGAGACTGATACCGATGCTTAGCGCACCGCAGACAACGCTGAAAAAGAGGAAGAAGCAACCATAAATAGACATTTGTTATCTCCGATGGAACCTGTGGCGGCTAAAACGGATCTCTAGAAGATCCAGCGTTGCGGCTGTACAGGGTTGCTCACTTCCTGGCTGATGATTTGCGCCGGGGCTGACAGCTTTTGAGTAGTTAATGCGCTGGGCTGCTTCAACGTCGCGGGTAAATAATCTGGGGCATGCATCGCGTCTGGCGGCTGGATTGAGGCGACTGCAGCCAGAACCGCGGTGCTGAACAGGCAGGTTAGGCGTAGCATCGGCGTCTCCTTCGCGTAATGGTCTGGATAAGTTAAGCATTCGCCGTGCCAGCATTTTTAGAAAAAAATCCCTTATATTACAAAGACTTATAGGTCGCTAGCTGTGAGTGTTCATGCGCTTTGCATGATGCCGGGAAACTTTGTCGTGCAGATTGCAATATCGTCGATTAGTTCGCGATCGCTCTCGGCAATTCGATATTTGGCTGATGAGTCGGCGATGCAGCGAGCATGACAAATGGGCCAAGGCTCGCTAACATGCTGCCGCCCGTGCGTCCCAGTAGCTCAATTGGATAGAGCGTCCCCCTCCTAAGGGGAAGGTTGTGAGTTCGAACCTCGCCTGGGACACCAATTCTCACGTGAGTGAAGCGGTGGCCGTCGCTGTCGGTTATGACTGCCGTTAGGCCGCAGTGGGAGCGCTAAGATGCATCGATCCCAGTAAGGGGCGATTCGGCTCGGCTGGTTGGGTACTAAAGCGCTTGCGGTGACGTCTCGTCGCACGATAGATGACGGAGCGCGTGGTCTGCGTCAGCTAAAACGGTCGCTTGCTTGGTCTCGTCGTGCTTCACGTTGGAGTTGATAGACGAATCGCTCGATGTGCCGCTGTGTCAGGCCGCTAATGCGATAGAAGCGCATCCCGCAAAACGTTAAGTCCAGCTTCTCGTCGAAGATAACGTGTCGTAGTTCGGCTGCGGTTGTAATGGTGCCGAAGGGCAGTCTGGCAGACAGTTGCTCGTACACACGGCCCGTTTGTAGCCCGCTTTGTACGTTGCCTTGAAAGCTCAGCTTGCAGCCAGTAGCCGACATGTCCAGCACTTTGCCTTCAAGAGGCTTTTTGATTGCTTTGCCGTTCAGCTCGGCAACGATAGGCTGTCCGCTCAGGTGGGCGCGGTAAGCGTTACGCCGCTGGTGATAAATAACCTGGTCGGGTAGGGGAATCCAGTAGCAGCGTGCATCGTCCAGTTCGCCAAGGTGCGCAGCGTGCTCGTTACTCCAGGCGATACGTACGCCCTCGTAATAGCCCTCGATCTGAAACGGCTCTCCGGCGGTCATCATTCTTTCGCCATCGCTGGGTATCAGCTCGTCTAAGGCAATCCAACCTTTTTCGCGGTTTACCTCGATCAAATAGGTTTGATACCGCTGATTGCGTTCGGCAAAGCGAACCAACAGCGGTATTCGATTATCCATCAGGAGCCGCAGGTTCGTATGAACCTCGCCTACGGTTTTGAGTATCTGAGGAGGCTGGGGACCTTCATCCTCGGTAAAGGGATTAGACACTTAGCTCTGCTCTCCGGCATGTAACGACGTCAGCCGCATGATAGCATTTTGACTCTACGTGGCTGCGCGTGTTTCAAGCCTGACTGAGCGGGCGATGATTGGCGCTTCTGGCAGCAGCGCCTCGCCGATCGTAGAGATCGGGTGTCTGGTTGGTGCCCTGCAATACTTGCAGCATGCTTCCAACAGCATTTTGATTGACGCGGATGAGCCTGCCGTTGCGCTCATTGGCACTTCGACAAGCTTGGAGAATTCCATCAAGTTTTTCTGCCTGCTCAACAATCTCGGCGCCTACCGTCGAGCTTGCGGCAAATGTCGATAGCCCACTTTTGTCGGCGCTCAACTGGGCCTTGGCAAGCGTTTGGCTGCGAAGGGAGCCATGCTGACTCAATAACGCCAGCAGCGTCTGCTTCTGCGTGAGCAGCTGTTCCAGGCTTGCGAGATCGCGCTCGGCAAGTGCCTGGTATTCGGCGTCGGTGAGCTCAAGAAGCTTACGGGCGGTGCCGATATCATCGACGAGCTGCTGAAGCAATTCGGTATCTTGCATAGTGGCCTCTAACGCGTTGACGCCTGGCTACCTTCTACCGCCAGACTCAACGTTGGCTTTCGAACGCCAGTAACTTCGATGCTACTCGCTGAGCATCTACCTGATAGCTGCCGTCGGCGATAGCCTGCTTGATCTGAGCTACACGTTCCTGATCAACGACGGGCTGCTGATTCAGCTGCTCCGTGGTTTGCTGAAGGCGCTGTGCTTCCGGGCTTAGTTGGACGCTCTCGCCGGATACCGCTGCGCTGCTGCTCTTCGATGCTTCAGCAGGCGCCTGCTGAGCCGCTGGGCGTTCGGTGTTCTGGACGCTGGCACTGCGTCCACTATTTGTTGAATTGACGGCACTGTTGGGCCGGTTGAAATCGATAGCCATGATCGAAACCTCGAATAAGTCAGGACGCTTGCCTGCTTTTCGGCAATGCTACAGAAAACTTTAGCCTTTTTTTGACAGTGGCAGCGTCGACAGTCAGCTTTCGGCTACATATTGACTTCCACCTGACCAGGACCAATTACGCGAGCCTTGATCGTTCGTCCTGATCGCTGGTTTTTGACCCGAATCTGGGTGCCGAGTGCGCCATCGGACAACGCTTCGCCCGGCATTCTGACATTTATCGTCGAATTTTTCGCACTGATTACTACCTGATCGCCTTTGCGGACTATCTCGGCAGCGGAAATATAAGTGGGCGGCAGCACCTGGTCGGGGAGGGCGCTACGGGTAATCTTATTACCCAACACTTGATCGAACGCGGTCAGGTAACCCTGAGTTAGCAAGCTAACGTCCCGCTCGGCCAGTGCAACATCCGCCAGCTCGACAATGCTTTCACGGGCCAGCGGGCGTCGAGCGACAATTACCTCGCGGAACAAATGGACCTGTGCCGGAACAAAAACGGACCAGTGTGCAGCGCCTTCACAACTGACCCGCAAAGTGGTGCGGCCGACCGGCTGCGCGGGGCTTTCGAGCTTGACCGTCAATGAGCGGTCGCAAGCCGCCAGACGCAGACGCGGATCTAGCCTATTGATCTCTATCTCATGGCGCGCTCGAATTTGACTACGCTGCAAATAGTCGGTCACTTCACGCTCAAGAAATTCGCGGGTCGCGTCGATAAGCTGTTCAGGCCGTGTCACGCTAGCCGAGTCAGCAAATTGGCTCAGCCCGCACAAAACCGGTAACAGGATCGCTCGGAAAAGCGTATTGCATGGACGCCGGAAAAAAGTCATCTGTTTGCTCATGTCATGGCAGAAGCAAGGGACGTGCCGTTAGCCCGAGCTTGCATGGCAGCTGACGCTCATTTTGCACGCAAGAGGAAACTGGCATGGCCGGTGTATTGGATTCGGTTAACCAGCGTACCCAGCTGGTCGGGCAAAATCGCTTAGAGCTGCTGCTATTCCGACTGGACGACAAGCAGCTCTATGGCATCAACGTATTCAAGGTCAAAGAGGTCTTGCAGTGCCCGCGGTTGACGGTCATGCCACGGTCGAGTCCGGTTGTTCGTGGGGTCGCGAACATACGAGGCAATACGCTTTCCATTCTCGACCTGTCCCTTGCTACCGGGAAACCGGCGCTACAGGATTTGCCGAACAGCTTCGCCATCATTGTCGAATACAACACCAAGGTGCTCGGCTTTCTGGTGCGCTCCGTCGAGCGAATCGTCAACATGAACTGGGAGGCTATCCTGCCGCCTCCGAAAGGTGTTGGGCATGATCATTATTTGACTGCCGTGACCCATGTGGAAGGGCAAATGGTTGAGATCATCGATGTCGAAAAAGTTCTGGCAGAGGTGGCGCCTGTATCCGAGCAGCTGTCGGTTGGCATTGTCGACGAGGAAACCAGTAGCAAAGCGTCCATCAGCCGGGTCTTGGTCGTCGATGACTCTTCTGTTGCGCGAAAACAGATTATTCGTTGTCTACAGAATCTGGGGATTGAGGTTGTGGCACAAAACGATGGTCGTCAGGCGTTGACCTACCTGAGAAAGCTGGTGGCAGACGGTAAAAAACCATCGAAGGAATTCGTGATGATGATTTCCGACATCGAAATGCCGGAGATGGATGGCTACACGCTGACCACCGAGGTGCGCCAAGATCCGTCAATGCGTGATATGCATATTCTGCTGCATACTTCGCTTTCCGGCGTGTTCAACCAGAGCATGGTCAAGCGAGTCGGCGCCGACGATTTTCTTGCCAAATTCCAGGCGGACGATCTGGCCAACCGAGTAATAGAACGGATCCGGACTTCGGATAACAATTGAGGCGTCGTCCTCTCAATACGACTGGTGGGCATTATTAGTGTCAGGTGATCCGGATTTTGATCAGTTCCGAGTATTCCTAGAGAAGACTTGCGGCATCCTGCTGGGCGGAAACAAGCAGTATCTAGTGTCCAGCAGGCTGAATAAGCTGATGGAGCAGCAAGGGCTCAAGAGTCTGGGGGAGCTGGTCAGGAAGATTCAGGCCCAGCCACGCAGTGGTCTGCGCGAGCAGGTCGTGGATGCGATGACGACCAACGAAACGCTCTGGTTTCGCGACACTTATCCGTTTGAGGTGCTTAGAAATCGTATTCTGCCGGAGCTGTTGAAAGGCGCGCCAAGTCAGCGCCTGCGCATATGGTCGGCGGCCTGTTCATCGGGGCAGGAGCCTTACTCGCTGTCGATGTCCATCGACGAATACGAGCGCAGCAGTCCTAGCCAGCCGAAGCCGGCTGTACAGATCGTGGCCACCGAATTGTCGGGGACTATGCTTGCCGCATCCAAAGCGGCTGAATATGACAGCCTAGCTATTGCTCGAGGGTTATCCAGCGAGCGACTGCAGCGCTATTTCGATGTCAAGACGCCTGGCCGTTGGGTGGTCAAGCCGGCTATTCGCAGTCGTGTTGAATTTCGTGTGCAGAACCTGCTCGACAGTTACGCGGTACTCGGAAAATTCGACGTTGTATTCTGCCGCAACGTCCTTATCTATTTTTCCGCAGACGTGAAGAAAGACATTCTCAAGCGTATCCACGCGACTTTAAAGCCTGGCGGCTACCTGTTTCTGGGTGCGTCCGAAGCGCTGAACGGACTCCCCGAGCTATATCAGATGGTTCAGTGCAGTCCGGGCATCATCTATAAAGCGAAATAGCTACCTGGCCCGATTCGCGACGAGGTAGCGGCAGAAATCTGTCGGTTACGAGTGAAGAAGGCGGCAAAGCCTGGAAAAGGCTTGCCGCTTTTGACGCTTGCTCGTGACCGCCTTGGTTAAAGTCCTTATAAATCAATAGATTGAATTTATGGCACGGCCTTTGCTGCTGTTTTGCTAAGCAGACTTGTATCCGGCAGAGGGCCAGATCATGAGCATCAGTTTTGATAGTGCACTGGGTATTCACGAGAAAGCGCTTGGGTTTCGATCACAGCGTGCCGAGGTGCTGGCCAATAACATCGCCAATGCCGACACGCCTAACTACAAGGCTCGTGACCTGGATTTCAGCGCTGTTCTTGCCGCTCAGAACAGCAAAAACCAAGGCGGGTTCGGTATTGCCGTTACCAGCAACAAGCACATTGCTGCTGAGGGCATGGAGATTGCGGACCCGGGCCTTCGATTCCGCACCCCCGCGCACGCTTCTCTAGACCAGAACACCGTCGATGCTCAGGTAGAACAAGCCGCCTACGCCAAGAACGCCATCGATTTTCAAGCAAGTTTTACCATGCTCAATAGCAAATTCAGGGGGCTCATGAGCGCCCTGCGTGGCGAATAAAAGGAGCGGAGCTCATGTCCCTTAGCAGCGTATTCAATATTGCCGGTAGTGGTATGAGTGCCCAAAGCACTCGCCTGAACACTATCTCCAGCAACATCGCCAACGCCGAGACAGTCTCGTCCAGCGTTGACCAAACCTATCGTGCGCGCCACCCGGTATTTGCCACCATGCTTCAGAACGCCAACGGACAGCCGGATCAGTCACTTTTCGCTGAACAGGATCAGGCCGGCGCTGGTGTACAGGTGCTCGGCGTTATCGAGGACCAAAGCGAGTTGCAGGCGCGCTACGAGCCTAATCATCCAGCCGCGAACGAAGAAGGTTATGTGTATTACCCGAACGTAAATGTGGTGGAAGAGATGGCGGACATGATCTCCGCGAGTCGCTCGTTTCAGACTAACGCCGAGCTGATGAACACGGCCAAGACCATGCTGCAGAAAGTTCTGACCCTGGGCCAGTAACCCTTACGAGAGATTGCCATGAGCACAACAGGCGGCGTCAGCGGTACCGGTTCGGTACTTGATCAATATCAGATCCAGGATCGCGAAGTAAAAAGCAACGATCTCGGCAAGAACGAGTTTCTCGAGCTACTGGTGACTCAATTGAACAACCAGAACCCGCTGGAGCCTCAAGAAAACGGCGAGTTCATTGCGCAATTGGCGCAATTCAGCACGGTTGAAGGGGTTGAAAAGCTGAACTCGAGCATGGAAACCATCTTGTCGGGGTATCAGTCATCCCAGGCGCTACAGGCGTCATCGCTAGTTGGTCGCAAAGTAATTGTGCCAACAGACAAGGCGGTGGTTGATACCAGCGAAACCTTCAAGGCCAGCCTGGTACTACCCACTAGCAGCAGTAACGTATCGGTCAACGTTTATGACAGCGCCGGTACGGTGGTGAACCGGATCAACATGGGGCAGCAGGAAGCCGGCAACGTTTCGTTCATGTGGGATGGCAAGGATTCGAGCGGCAACACCTTGCCGCCGGGAACCTACCGATTCGAAGCACAAGCCACCTACGAAGGCGAGACCAAGGGCCTCTATACCATGCTTCCCGCCAACGTAGACAGCGTCACTCTCGGACAGAACGGCGGTGAGCTGATGCTCAACCTGGCCGGTGTAGGCAGCATCGGGCTGTCGCAAGTCCAGGTTATTGGTCAGTAAGTACCGGCACACCCGGTAACAGGAGTATTTCATGTCGTTCAATATTGGCCTCAGCGGCATGCGTGCCGCTAGCAAAGACCTTAATGTCACGGGTAACAACATTGCCAACGCCGGCACTGTAGGTTTCAAGCAGTCGCGCGCGGAGTTTGCTGATGTCTACGCCTCTTCGGTGCTCGGTACAGGCAAGAATCCGCAGGGTAGTGGTGTATTGCTGGCCAACGTGTCGCAGCAATTTAACCAAGGCAACGTCAATTACACGCAGAATGCTTTGGACTTGGCGATTAATGGCAACGGCTTTTTCCAAGTCAGCAATAACGGTGCGCTGAGCTATACCCGTGCGGGCTATTTCGGCACGGATAAGGAAGGCAATCTTGTCGATAACTTCGGCTACAACCTTCAAGGTTATTCGGTTGATGGCAACGGCAATATTCAGACCGGGCAAGTAAGTGATCTGAAAATTCAGACCTCCAGCCAGGAGCCGAAGGCTACTACTAAGGTCACTCAAGGTTTCAACCTCAATTCGACCAACACTGAGCCGGCAAACACGCCGTTCGATCCAGCCGATCCTCTGAGCTATAACTCATCGACGTCGACGAACATCTATGACGAGCAGGGCAATGCCCACGTCATGACGCAATATTTCGTCAAAACCGGCACCGCCAATACATGGCAGATGCATGTGCTGGTGGATGGGCGTAGCCCGACCGATCCGGTCAATAGCACGGTGCCTAGCACGACGGCACTTGAATTCAGCCCAACCGGAAGCCTGCTAACCCCGGCCAGCGGTAGCACCGCGATAGCCGGCTGGCAGCCTGCTCTTCAGAACACTGACGGGACCTGGTCGCTGAACAACGCGGCGCCAGCCGCGGGGCTGAACATGGAGATCGATATGCGTGGTTCGACCCAGTACGCCAGTGCGTTCGCAGTCAATAGCGTAAGCCAGGACGGTTACACCACCGGCGAGCTGGCGGGCCTCGAAATCAGTGAGAGTGGGGAAATTTTCGCCCGCTATACCAACGGCCAATCCAAGGTGCAAGGCCAGATCATTCTGGCTAACTTCGCCAATGTTCAAGGGCTGACTCCCGTTGGCAAGACACAATGGGTGCAATCGTTCGAATCCGGTGAGCCGGTGCGCAACCCTCCAGGTAGCGGCACGCTGGGGTCGCTACAGGCCGGCGCTCTCGAGGATTCAAACGTCGAGCTGTCGGACCAGTTGGTCAACCTGATCGTGGCGCAGCGCAACTATCAGGCGAACGCCAAGACCATCGAAACCGAGAGTGCAATTACTCAGACGATTATCAATTTGCGCTGACAGGTGTTCAGTAGAGGCGGCGGGAAACTGCCGCCTCGCTTTTCCAAGGCCCTTCGGGGCCTTTTTTAATGGGGAAATTTTATTATTTTTCAATAGGTTATATTTATTTAGTTTGATTGGCATGTGTCTTGCTGAATCTCTTTGTACAGATGCAATTGGCGTCAATTAGCGTATTACGGAGGTTCCATGGACAAGATGCTCTATGTGGCAATGACGGGGGCGAGCCAGAACTCTCGCGCCCAACAGGCGCATGCCAACAATCTGGCAAACATCTCGACTACGGGCTTCCGACGCGATTTCGAACAAGCACGCTCAATGCAGGTTTTTGGTGACAGCTTTCCAGCGCGGGTTTATGCGATGTCCGAACGTCCGGGGACGGATTTCAGTTCCGGCACGCTTCAAGAAACCGGTCGGGATCTTGACGTGGCAGTCGAAGGCGACGGCTGGATCGCGGTGCAGGCACCCGATGGCAGCGAGGCCTACGCCCGCACTGGCAGCCTGAACATTGACACGCTTGGCATGCTCAGGACCGGCGATGGTTTGCCGGTGCTCGGCAATGCCGGGCCGATTGCCGTGCCGCCGGAAGAGAAAGTTGAAATCGGCGCCGATGGATCCATCAGCATTCGAGCGCTTGGCGAAGATCCGAACGTGGTGGTGACGGTCGATCGTCTCAAGCTGGTCAACCCCGATCCGAAGCAGTTGGAGAAGGGCACTGACGGGCTTATTCGAATGAAAGATGCGCAGCCCGTCGAGGCCGATGCCGCGGTGCGCGTGACCTCGGGCTTTCTTGAAGCAAGCAACGTCAATGCGGTGGCTGAGATGACCTCGATGCTGTCGCTGTCCCGGCAGTTCGAGCTTCACATAAAAATGATGCGCACTGCCGAGGAAGATGGTGCCGCTGCGGCCCGAGTCTTGCAGATCAGCTAGTAAACAACGCGTCGCGCCCGAATTCCGGCGTACGAGGAGAAGAACATGCTTCCAGCACTGTGGGTGAGTAAGACCGGTTTGTCCGCTCAGGACATGAACCTGACCACCATTTCCAACAACCTGGCCAACGTCTCGACGACGGGCTTCAAGAAAGACCGTGCCGAGTTTCAGGATCTGCTTTATCAGATTCGTCGGCAGCCGGGCGGCCAATCCACTCAGGACAGCGAGTTGCCTTCAGGGCTACAGCTGGGTACCGGTGTTCGCATCGTCGGAACCCAGAAACAGTTCACCGCTGGCAGCCTGCAGACCACCGAGCAGCCGCTCGACATGGCGATCAACGGCCGCGGCTTCTTTCAGGTTCTGTTGCCGGACGGCACCGTTTCCTACTCCCGTGACGGCAGTTTCCATCTGAACGCCGACGGCCAGATCGTGACCTCCAATGGTTATGCGCTGGAGCCGGCCATCGTCGTGCCACCGGAAACCCAGACCTTCACCGTGGGCGAGGACGGCACCGTATCGGTGACCACGCTCGGGAACCCGGCGCCGCAGATCATCGGCAACCTGCAGACCGCCGACTTCGTCAACCCGGCAGGTCTGCAGGCCATGGGCAGCAACCTGTTCCTGGAAACGGCTGCCAGTGGCGCGCCACAGGTCAGCACTCCCGGCCTCAACGGATTGGGCACCGTACTGCAAAACACACTGGAAAACTCCAACGTCAGCGTCGTCGAGGAACTGGTGAACATGATCACCACCCAGCGCGCCTACGAGATGAACTCCAAAGTCATCTCTACGGCCGATCAGATGCTGTCTTTCGTAACCCAGCAGCTGTAACAGTTGTTAGCCGCTGGATTGAGGTGAATATGCGCCGTTTGTTGTCCGTCCTCCCCCTGATGCCCGTCGTGATCCTGTCCGGCTGCATGGCGCCTGCGCCCAAGGCCAATGATCCCTACTACGCGCCAGTGTTGCCGCGTACGCCGCTCCCGGCTGCGCAGAACAACGGTGCGATCTATCAGGCGGGCTTCGAAACCAATCTGTACGACGATCGCAAGGCGTATCGGGTCGGGGACATCATCACCGTCACCCTCAACGAGAAGACGCAGGCGAGCAAGAACGCCAGCTCACAACTTTCCAAGGACAGCAGTGCCAATATCGGCCTCGGCTCGCTGTTCGGCGGGGCCGTTTCGATGGCCAATCCGCTCACAGGCAACAGCATGAGCCTGGGCGCCGAATACGATGCATCTCGAGATACTTCCGGTTCCGGTCAGGCGGGGCAGAGCAACAGCCTCTCGGGCTCGATCACCGTGACCGTCTCGGACGTCCTGCCCAACGGTATCCTCGCGATCCGCGGAGAAAAGTGGATGACGCTCAACACGGGCGATGAGCTGGTGCGGATTGCCGGCCTGGTGCGTTCGGACGATATCGCCACAGACAACACTGTGCCATCGACCCGTATCGCCGATGCGCGCATTACATATTCCGGTACCGGCGCGTTCGCTGATGCTAGCCAGCCTGGTTGGTTGGATCGTTTCTTCATCAGCCCGTTGTGGCCGTTCTAAGCAGGTGCAGGTAATGAAACTGTTCAGCTCGATCGTAGTTGCCTTGCTGTGCCTGGTTGCCATTCCGGCCCAAGCCGAGCGGCTCAAGGACATCGCCACCATCCAGGGTGTTCGTAGCAACCAGTTGATCGGCTATGGCCTGGTGGTCGGCCTTAACGGTAGCGGCGACCAGACCACCCAGACGCCGTTCACGGTGCAGACCTTCAACAATATGATGGCGCAGTTCGGCATCAAGGTACCGGCGGGTGGCAATGTTCAGTTGAAGAACGTGGCGGCCGTGTCGATTCACGCCGATCTGCCGCCCTTCGCGAAGCCGGGACAGACCATCGATATCACCGTTTCGTCGATTGGCAATGCCAAAAGCCTGCGCGGCGGCAGCCTGCTGATGGCACCGCTGAAGGGTATCGACGGCAACGTCTACGCCATCGCTCAGGGCAACCTCGTCGTGGGTGGCTTCGATGCTGGCGGTGCGGACGGTTCGCGCATAACCGTCAACATTCCGTCTGCCGGCCGCATCCCCGGTGGCGCGACGGTCGAGCGGCCGGTGCCGAGCGCGTTCAATCAGGGCACGACGCTGACCATGAACCTCAACCGCCCGGACTTCACCACCGCAAAGAACATCGTCGACCATATCAACGAGCTGCTCGGTCCAGGCGTGGCCCAGGCGCTCGACGGCGGCTCGGTGAGTATCACCGCGCCTCTGGACCCGAGCCAGCGCGTCGATTACCTGTCGATCCTGGAAAATCTCGAAGTCGATGTGGGTCAAGCAGTCGCCAAGGTAATCATCAACTCGCGTACCGGCACCATCGTGATCGGCCAGAACGTCCGTGTTCAGCCGGCTGCCGTCACGCACGGCAGTTTGACGGTAACCATTTCCGAAGACCCACAGGTGAGCCAGCCGAACCCGCTGTCGGACGGGCAGACGGTGGTTGTGCCCAACTCCAAGATCAAGGCGGAGCAGGAAGCCAAACCGATGTTCAAGTTCGGTCCAGGCACCACGCTGGATGAAATCGTTCGAGCGGTGAATCAGGTGGGCGCAGCGCCCAGCGACCTGATGGCTATCCTCGAAGCCCTCAAGCAAGCCGGCGCACTGCAAGCCGACCTGATCGTGATCTGAGGACGACCCGATGGAAAATCGACTGGGGCTCGGGCGCCGCACGCCTGACAGTGGCAGCTACTCCGACCTGAATCGTCTGAACCAGCTCAAGGTGGGCAAGGATCGGGACGGCGCCGAAAACGTGCGCAAGGTCGCGCAGGAGTTCGAGTCCCTGTTCATGAATGAGATGCTCAAGTCGATGCGTTCGGCCACTGAGGTCATCGCTCAGGACAACCCGTTGAACAGCCAGGCGAGCAAGCAGTACCAGGACATGCATGATCAGCAGCTGTCCGTGACCCTGTCGAAGGAGGGCGGTGGCATTGGCCTGGCCGATGTACTGGTCCGCCAGCTGGCCAAACAGAAGGAGCCCAGCGAGAAGCCGAATCCCTTCGCTCAGGTGGCACAGACCGAGGGCGCGAAGTGGTCGAGCAACCCTAACTCGAAGATTGCTCCAGTGGACCCGACGCGCAATGATTCTCAGCTGCTTAACCAGCGTCGTCTAGCGCTGCCGGGCCGACTGGCCGAACGTGCGTCGGAGGAGGTTGCGACCACAAATTCCCAGAGCGAACAGGCCAACCAGAGCGGTGTCGTTCAGCCGCTGGTCAACATCGACTGGAAGCCGGCCACCGCGTTCGCGGCGCCCACGGACGCGCCGTTGATCATCAACGGCGTGGAGGCGACCGTCCCGAGCGCACCGAGCAAGACGCGCTTCAGCTCACCCGCCGAGTTCATCGCAACCATGCTGCCCATGGCGGAAAAAGCGGCCAAGCGCCTTGGCGTCGAGCCACGTTTCCTCGTCGCACAAGCCGCGCTGGAAACCGGTTGGGGCAAATCGATCATCAAGCAGAAGGACGGCACAAACAGCCACAACCTGTTTGGCATCAAGTCCACTGGTTGGGAAGGTGAAGCCGCGAAGGTCACTACCACCGAGTACGTGAATGGCAAGGCGACCAAGCAGGTCGCAGGTTTCCGAGCGTATGACTCGTTCGAGCACAGCTTCAATGACTACGTCCGGTTGCTGGAGAACAACGATCGTTACAAGCCAGCCATTCAGGTGGCCAGTGCGTCCGGCGACTCCGAACGCTTCGTCAAGGAATTGCAGCGAGCCGGTTACGCGACCGACCCGCAATACGCGAGCAAAATCAACCAGATCGCCCGCAAAGTGCAGACATATCAGACAATCGCCGACGCGAGTTCGGCGCCTGCGGTACGGACTAGAGGCTAATCATGGCTGACCTACTGAACATTGGCCTGTCGGGGCTGAGCGCGAGCAAAAGCCAGCTGTCGATCACCGGCCACAATATCAGCAACGTCAATACTCCCGGCTTCAGCCGGCAGGACGCATCCCAGGCTACCCGCGTTCCTCAGTTCAGTGGGGCGGGTTACGTTGGCTCGGGTACGACGCTGGTGGAGATTCGCCGGAGCTACAGTGAGTTTCTGACCAGCCAGCTGCGCAGCAGCACCTCGTTAAGTAGCGATGTCGAAGCTTATAAAAGCCAGATCGACCAGCTCGATTCGCTTCTGGCCGGCAGCACGACGGGTATTACGCCTTCGTTGCAGCAGTTTTTTTCGGCCTTCCAAACGGCAGCGGAGGATCCGTCCAACATCCCTGCGCGTCAGTTGGTACTGGCGGAGGCGGAAGGCCTGGCGCGTCGATTCAATACGGTCTCTGATCGATTGACCGAGCAGAACGACTTTACCAACAAGCAAATGGCGGCGGTTACCGATCAGGTCAACCGTCTTGCAGGCAGCATCGGCAGCTTGAACAATGCGATCGCGATCGCTTCGGCTAATGGCCAGCAGCCCAACGACCTGCTCGATGCACGGGACGAAGCGGTGCGTCAGCTATCGACCTACATCGGCGTCACCGTAACGCCGCAGGACGACAACAGCTTCAATATCTCCGTTGGTACAGGTCAGCCGCTGGTCGTGGGAAGCACGGTGAGCCGTTTGGAAGTCGTGCCGGGGCAGAGCGATCCCAATCGCTACGAAATCCAGTTTGTCAGCGGCAACTCGCGGCAGGGCATTACGTCGCAGATCACCGGCGGCGAGCTGGGCGGATTGATCCGTTATCGCGAGGAAGTGCTGGACCCGACCATGAACTCGCTCGGCAGACTGGCGCTTGCGGTAAGTGATCAGATCAACTCGCAACAGACGCAGGGGCTCGACCTGAAGGGGCAAGTGGGCGAAGCCCTGTTTGGTGACTACAACGCACCCTCGCTGATGGGCCTGCGTGCCACCCCTTTCAATGGCAATACGTCAGCGGCCGACGCGGCATTGGAGATTACAGACACCGGTAATCTGACGATCAGCGACTATCGTTTGGAATTCGACGGAACGAATTACTCGGCAAGGCGGCTGAGTGACAACGCCAGCATCAGCGTTACCCAAAATGCCGGGCCGCCCGCGTACTTGAGTTTTGCTGACAGCGCAGGGAAGGATCAGGGCTTCCAGGTCTCTATCAGCGGCACCCCTAGCGCAGGCGACAAATTCTCGTTGCAACCGACTCGACGCGGTGCCACGGACATCAAGACAGTACTGGATCAGGCGGATCAGCTAGCTTTCGCGGCGCCTGTAAGGGCGCAAAGCAATTTACAGAATGCCGGTACAGGTTTAATCAGTCAGCCTGAGACGTCCGATACGGTGGACATGGACGCGCTGAAAGCTGCGCTTCCGGCCGACATTACCCTGACTTACAACGCCGGTAGTCCTCCAACCATCTCTGGTTCAGGCGTGACTCAGGTGAGCCCGGCCGTCTTCACCCCGGGACAGACCAACGAGCTGGCTGTCACCATCGATGGCCACAGCTTTACATTCACGGTTAGCGGCCGCCCTCAGGCAGGTGACACCTTTACGATTGGCTTCAACCAGAACGGTGTGTCGGACAACCGAAACGCCTTGAAAATGGTGGATCTTCAGACAAAGCAGACAATCGGAGTTGATCCGAGCGTGTCAGGTTCAGGGAAGAGTTTCACCGACGGTTATGGCGAACTCGTCGAGCGTGTCGGAACGCTGACGGCTCAGGCGCGAATGGACAGCGATGCGACCACCGCGATTCTCAAACAAGCCACCGATAATCGAGACTCGCTATCCGCGGTCAACCTGGACGAAGAGGCGGCCAACCTGATCAAGTTCGAGCAGTACTACAACGCTTCTGCTCAGATCATTCAAGTTGCGCGCACCATGTTCGATACATTGATCAGCACCTTCAGGTAATAGGCCCGCCCATGCGTATCTCGACCTTGCAAGCCTTCAATAATGGCGTAACCGGCATCCAGCGAAACTATTCCAATGCGGCCCGTACCCAAGAGCAGATCAGTACTGGCAACCGCATTCTTACGCCTGCCGACGATCCGGTTGCATCGGTGCGCCTGCTTCAGCTCGAACAGCAGCAGAGCGTGCTGGGTCAGTACAACACGAACTTGACGGCGGCGCAGAACAGCCTGACTCAGGAAGAAGTGACCTTGAACTCGGTCAATACCGTACTGCAGCGCGTCCGAGAGCTGGCGGTGCAGGCGGGCAACGGTTCGCTCGATCCCCAGGATCGTAAGGCCATCGCTGCCGAACTGGGTGAACGGGAGGATGAGTTGATGTCCTTGATGAATACGCGCAACGCGCGCGGTGAGTATTTATTCTCTGGCTTCCAGGGCAAAACCCAACCTTTCGTGCGTGCTGCTGACGGAACCTATAGCTACGCGGGTGATGAAGGGCAGCGAAAGCTACAGGTCGCCAGTTCGTTGAACCTTCCGATCAGCGATAACGGCAAGTCGATATTCGAGAACGTAACCAATGCCGGGCGTTTGCAGACTGCATTCGATCCGACTCTGACACCTGGCTCGACACTGGCTGTATCGGCCCCACTAGTTCAGGACGAAGTCGCGTTTGCAGGTAATCCGTCGTTTCCGGCTGCGGGGGTTGGCGTTCGATTTACGTCCGATACGGAATACGTTGTCTATGACCTCGCTGCTCCGCCGGCAGATCCGACTGATTTGTCCGATCCCTTGATTCTGGCGTCAGGCAAGCTGGACAGTGATGCGGATCGGACCGACAGCTTGGTGTTTCGTGGCGTCGCCTTGCAACTAGATGGCGCGGCCGCTGGCGGTGAAAGTATCGAGGTGACCCTACAGCCCGACTCGAATAAGCAGGGCTTGCTCAACACGATTGCCAGTTTCAGAAAAGCGCTGGAAGAGCCTGGGACAACCGATGGCGCAGTGCGTGATGCCGTTGCCGTCACCCTGACTAACCTCGATCACGGTATGGTCAGCGTTGACGCTGCGCGCGGCAATATTGGCGCCCGCCTGAACGTCATCGAAACCACCCTAACCGACAATGAAGATGTTGCATTGGTTAACAAGGGCGTCCAGGCCGAACTGCGTGAGCTGGACTACGCCGAGGCGCTGTCCAGATTGTCCATGCAGACGGTGGTGCTCGAAGCGGCCCAGCAGAGCTATGTGAAAATTGCCGGTCTGAGTCTGTTCAACGCCATGCGCTGAGTCCTCCGGCGGGGAATGGATCACAGAACAGCGGTCCCGATTTGACTTGCCTTTGTTGCAGCTTAGAGTGTCCTGGCGGCGCATGGAGTACCGCGCTGCTGTAAATCCAACACTCATAGGGAAGTGAACAATGATTAAGTCTTTTGTCTCCGCAACAATCTTCGCGTTGCTCGCCAGCGTATCCGTCTGCAGCTATGCCGCTAAAGCCGAGCCTGTTGACTCAGCACAAGTTGCAGTAGCTCAGGCTGGGGCGATCAATCTCAATTCCGCCGATGCCGAAACCCTGACCCGAGAACTCAAAGGAATCGGTGCCACGAAGGCCAAGGCCATCGTTGCGTATCGGGAAGCCCACGGCCCGTTCGCCTCGGTTGATGAACTGCTGGAAGTCAAAGGCATCGGTGCCGCAACCTTGGAAAAGAACCGAGCCAAATTGAGCTTGAATTGATCGACAGCTAGTCGTTCAGAAAAAGCCGGTCTCAGGACCGGCTTTTTGGTTTCTGTTCCTGACAATGTTCATCGTCTCGACAGTGCACATCCCCGCGAGCGTCAATCTTGCAGTCTCGTAACGCCGAAACTGGACCTGGCTTGACCTGAACGTCGGGCGGCTGACCGTTGTCTCTGTTAGAACGATCAGTAAGCTTTGTCTACTCCTTTTGAAGTCTAAATTGCCTTAAAAAAGCGTTGACATGTTACGGTTATGCACATTCTTAAGATCGTAACCTGACCATTTCTCCGTTAGCGTTGAGCAATTTTTTTGGACAATCTTAAGTTGCTGATTTAAAAGGGTTTATGCTCGCTGAGCAAAAACCCATCGATCTGTTTGAAGGCCGCGCCAGACGGGCGTTTGAGCCGATCATCCAGAATCTGTTCACAAGGTTATCCACAGGATCTGTGGATAATCGTGCAGCTCTTCTACGGCGCGGCTTTGAGAGGAGACATTCTGTGAAAGCACCTTGGAAATTCTTCAAATATTTCCCAATAGCTCAACGAGTGCTCGCTCGGGGAAGGTTACCGATGGTGCTTCTTGCCGTCGCTCGCAAGCGCTCCGCACGAGGTGGGCTCGTCAAGGGGCTTCGAGAGGATCTCAGTCTGCTGCAGGCCTTGTGTGCAGCCTGGTGGCGAGGAGAGTATAGAACTATCAGCAGGCCCGCCCTGGTCGCTGCCGTGGCTGGATTGCTGTATTTCCTGTCGCCAATGGATGCCATCCCCGACTGGATTCCCGGCCTTGGTTTCGTGGACGACCTGGCTGTGTTGGCCTGGGTCATGCGTAAGTGGTCCGGCGAACTAGAGGCCTTTCGAGCCTGGAAAGACAGCCAGTCGGCGGATGTGCAAGCCGGATTTGATCGCTTACCCTCGGCGGACGAGCCCATGACTGATGGCGTCAGCCGATCCCGCAGCGGTCGGGCATGACAGATTAGGGGCTGGGATTAATCCTTTGGTGTGTAAGTGTGCTGCGGTTTTCACTCTTTAGTGCGGCTTGTACGTCGAAAAATTCGCTGCCGTACTGTTAAGATCCGGCTTTACTCACGGAAAAGAGCGGGGTAGCGGATGAGTGTTCAGGTCATCATGCGTGATGGTGTGCCAGAGTATGCCGTGCTGCCGTGGGACGAATATCAGGCGTTGCTAAGGGCGTGTAATCAGACCATGGCAGCCCCTGCGGGACCTGGCGCGACGGTTGCGTTACCCGGGTTCAGTGAGCTGTCTGCTTTGCGGGAAGCCAAGGGCATGAACCAGGAAACGCTGGCGCGTTCTGTTGGCATCAGTCCGGCTTATCTGGCGCTCATCGAAAGCGGCGACCGCGACCCGGGTGAGGCTATACGCCGTGCGCTGGCCCGCGCAATGGAGATCGAAGGATGGCAGCCGGAAGCTTGAGAGACACCGCGGCGTCAATTCGCATCAGCCGCCAGCATTGGCAAGCACTGCTGGGCGAGTTGACCGAAGCCCGACGCCAGCGGCATCTGGTGACTTACCGCGCGTTGGTCGAGCGGCTTCAGCTTCCAGCGCCGGCCATGCAGACATTGACGGCGGCGCTGGAACATTTGGCAGCGCTGGATGCACGCGCTGATCGACCGTTGCGCAGTGCATTGGTGATCAGCCAGGGCGCCAGTCGCTTGCCCAGAACAGGCTTTTTTGAATGCGTTACGCGTCTCGGGCGATTTTCCGGTCCGGCTGATGGAGCCGCGGCTGCCTCCTGGCACGCAGGCGAGGTCGCGCGTGTATTCGAGTTCGATTACCCGGAGACGCCGTAATGCTGCATAAGGCTCGGGCGCGAGTCGGTTATTGGACCGCACGTAAATTGCTGGGCGCACGCTGGGCTGTAAAACAGCCGAAATTGTGGCGCTGGATGGAAGGCCAATTTTCTCGCATGGCCGCGATTGGAGACCCGAAGGCGCAAAGCTTTTACGGCCACATCCTGTTGTTTCGAGGCCAAGGATTTGGCGCAAGGCAGGAGGGCATACGTTTGCTCCGTCTGGCTGCCGAGGGCGGCGACGCCAAGGCTGCATACCAAATGGGCATCATCTGCCTTGGCGAGGATGCCACCCATGGTCCTGACGGTGCTCAGGCGGCGCACTGGTGGGCGCTTGCGGTCGAAAGAGGGCATCCGCTCGCTGCGACCCGTCTGGCCCAGCTGTATGCCGCTGGCGGCCATGGGCTGGCACCTGATAAGCAGCAGGCTGAACGTTACAAGGCTCGCGCCGCCAAGCTCGGGCTCTGATTCCCCAACCGCTGTCGTTGCGTGTCAATGGTGTACAGACTGAATCCCGCTTCTTGCTTAGCCTGTCGTTTGGCTTCCGAGGCCAAAGCGGCAAGGCATGCCGCATCGAGTTCGGCGCCGCAATCGGGTCCCAGCTGGACGGCGCCAACCGAAAGTGAAAGCAGGGGGTAGCGTTGCTGGCCACCTTGCCTTCCTTCAGCCATGAAGCATCCTTCAGCAAGATGTTCGTTGCGGTAGAACGGTCGGCAACGCTGTTCGAATGCTTCGAAAAGCTGATCGATCCTCGACGCCCATTCTTTTGACCTCATTACCAGCATGAAGTCATCCCCGCCTATATGGCCGACGAAATCACAGCTCGAATCAATCTGCTCATCGAGGCAGTGAGCCAAACACAGCAGAACCTCATCGCCCTTGGCGTAGCCGTAAAGATCGTTGAAGGGTTTGAAATGATCGATATCCACGTAGCAGATCACAGCTTCCCGGCCCTGTCGTAACAGGCGTGTCAGGCATTGCTGAATTGGCACATTTCCCGGTAGTAGGGTCAGTGGATTTGCATGGCGCGCCTGTTGAATCTTCATCTCAGTAATCAGTTTGAGCACGTCGATTACCCGGCCTAGACCGTGATAAAGGCCGTTGACGGTAATTATGAAATCTTCGTCGATGCGCTGTCGGGCTCGACTGGTCAACAATCGGCTGACCTGCTGCAACGATTGGCCAAGCTCTACCGCGAGAAAATCATCGCTCATCAATCTACTGATGGGTTTGCGCGCCAACAGGTCGGTCGCAAACGGCTTGAGCAGGGCGTCGGACAGCAGGCTTCGATGAACGATGCCGACGGGGACCTTCATCTCGTCAAGCACCGCGACCGAGTTAAGGTTTGCCTGCAGGCGGAACAGTTCCAGCACGTGCCCTACCGGATGCGAGACGAAGACCGCGGATTGTTTCAATACCAGCGGGGTCAGGTCGGGATGCTCCTCGTTGGGTGTATCGTCTCGATTACCGATGCTTGGCAGAAGCACGGCCGCATCGATGTTCGGTTCTTCTTCCGGGCGTCCCAGCAAGTAGCCCTGAACCAGGTCGATACCCATGTCCGAAAGGATTCTGAGCTCTTCGCTCAGCTCAATGCCCTCGGCGATAACCTGCGCTCGCGAAGCCCTTGCGATCTTCATGATCGATTCGACAAACTCGCGCTTGATCGCATCGCGGTGGATGCCGTCGATGAAGTAACGGTCGATTTTTACATAGTCGGGGCGCAGCTCAGACCACATACGCAGGCCGGAGTAGCCGGCACCGAGGTCATCCAGGGCGATTGAAAACCCCATGTCCCGGTAGTGGTGCAAGGCGGCATCGAGCAGCTCGAAATCGTCCGTCGGGGTCTGTTCCGTCAGTTCGATTACGACCCTGTCTGCCGGAATTCGATATTTATGCAGCAGCTCCAGCGTACGACCCGGCTTGTGGGTCGCGTCCAGCAAGGTTTCCGGCGAGACATTGAGGAAGAGTTTGCCTTGTAGCTGCTGCTGACTGTAACGGCGGCAAGCACTTTCGCGGCAGGTCATCTCAAGTTCGTTGAGCCGACCTGCGTGTCGGGCGGCAGCGAGCAAGTTGATAGGGGAGTGCAGCGAGGTATTCGAGGGGCCTCGTGTCAGCGCTTCGTAGCCAAGAATACGTCGTTCGGAAAGAGAAATGATGGGCTGGAAAAGGCTGGTAATGTCGCCGTGAGCGAGGATGTTATCCAGCGTGCTCAACTGCTCGGTGACGGTCATGGTGATCCCGTGATGGCCAAAATGCGAAGGGCCGCACAAATGGCGGCCCTTCATATTTCACGACTCTATGATGTCATTTTGATGACATTAGCGACTAACGTTCGACGGAGTTGTTCTTGGCCATTGCGTCCTGTAGACCTAGATAGTCCAGCAGAATCCTCCCGCTTTCAGACAAGTATGCATCATCCTCCGGCTTGATGTTCTTCTCTTCGATAGTCGGCGTCGTTTCATCCTCCCGTTCGAGTTTGGCCAGCGGTTCCTCACCCTTGGCCTTCCGAAGCGTATTCTCCAGCACCAGCTGACGGTTCTCGATTCGTTCCTGCTGTGCCCTACGCTTCTCCTCGTTGAGGCTGATGGTCGTCTCGTGAGTAAGCTCCTGCGCCAAGGCGAGGCGATCACGCGTGAAGACAAAATCAGGGTTCTCGCTGGTACGCCCTTCGTGACGCGCCTTGAGTTCGGAGAGGAATGGCGTGAACGGATTCATGTTCGGGTTGATCGCAGCGCGAATGCTGTCCCAGGGCATGGCTTCAGGCAATGCGCTTTCGCCGATTTCCTTGGTATCGACTTCGGCAGGATAGGAGATGTCCGGAATCACACCTTGGTGTTGTGTGCTCTGCCCGGACACCCGATAGAACTTGGCCAGTGTGAGTTTGAGTTCGCCATGATTGAGCGGCTGGACAGTTTGCACGGTGCCTTTGCCGAACGTTTGACCACCGACGATGAGCGCTCGGTGATAATCCTGCATCGCACCAGCGAAGATCTCCGAGGCCGATGCTGACAGGCGATTGACCAGCACGGCCAGCGGGCCTTTGTAGAATGCGCCCACTTGTTCATCGGCAAGCACGTCGACGCGGCCATCGCTGTTGCGGACCAGTACCGTCGGGCCTTGGTCGATGAACAGGCCAGTCAGCTCTGTGGCTTCCTGAAGCGAACCACCTCCATTGTTGCGCAGGTCGATGACGACGCCGTCGACCTTTTCCTGCTGCAGCTCCGTCAGCAGCTTTTTCACGTCCCGCGTGGTGCTCTTGTAGTCCTTGTCACCGGCGCGAAGGGCCTTGAAGTCCAGGTAGAACGCAGGCACCTCGATGACCCCGAGCTTATAGTCGCGGCCATTTTGATTGAGGTGGAGCACGGACTTTTTAGCTGCCTGCTCCTCGAGCTTGACCGCTTCTCGAGTAATGGCGACGATCTTGCTGCTCTGGTCATTAGGCGCGTTGCTTGCTGGAATGACTTCGAGGCGAACCATTGAACCTTTCGGGCCACGGATCAGTTTGACGACCTCGTCGAGGCGCCAGCCGATCACATCGACCACTTCCTCGTCGTCCTGCCCAACACCGACGATCTTATCCGCAGGGGCGATCTGCTTGCTCTTCTCGGCAGGGCCGGCAGGGACCAGTCGCACCACTTTGACGTACTCGTTGTCGCTTTGCAGCACGGCGCCGATGCCTTCCAGCGAGAGGCTCATGTTGATGTCGAAGTTTTCCGCATTGTCGGGCGACAGGTATTGGGTATGCGGATCGTAGGATTGCGCGAAGGCGTTGATGTAGGTCTGGAAGACGTCCTCGCCACGGGTCTGTTCAAGACGCGACAGCTGGTTCTTGTAGCGCTTGGTCAGCAGCTCCGTGATCGCTTTTGGCTCCTTGCCGGCAATCTTCAGCCGTAAAACCTCATCTTTGACGCGTTTACGCCAGAGATCATCCAGCTCTTTCTCGTCCTTGGGCCAGGCGGCGTTCTCGCGATCGACCAGCAATTCTTCGTCGAGCGCGAAGTCGAAGCCGTCCACCCCTTTATCCAACAGGCTCAGCGCGTACTGAAGTCGGCTTTGCAGGCGCTCCAGGTGCACTTTGTAGATCGCGAAGCCGGGCTCCAGGTTGCCGTTCTTCAGGAAGTTGTCGAACTCGTTGCGCCAGGGCTCGAACTCGGCCAGGTCGCCTGCGGTGAAATAGCTGCGCGACGGGTCGAGCATCTTGATATAGCTGTCGAAAATCTTCGCCGAACGGGCGTCATTGAGCGGTGGCTTGTTGTAATGGTGGCGCTTGAGCAGCTCGACGACGTTGAGGCTGGCAATGACCTGATCGCGGTCGGGCTGCAGGTAGTCCCAGTCGTGTCCGGCGGGTTTGGCCTGGGTTATGGTGGCCTGAAAGCCTAGCAACAGGGCTAGAAAGCCCGTAGTCAGTGATCGTTTCATTTCGAAGGGGCGACGCGAGGCTGGGTAATAACGCATAGTAGGCCATCAATTCAGGCGCCGGGGCGGGATCTGCCCGGCGGAAAAAATAACAACAGCCCGGTGGTATCTGGCGGGCTAGCACGCCGCGACAAAAATCACATCAGGATGGCAGGGCGAGTCCCGCATCACACCATACCGAATTGGTAATCGATGATTTGGGCGGGTGTATCGCTATGTGACCTGAAACAGAGAATTATCAGCGGCCTGCACTGCCAGCGAGTAACGGTCGAGCGGGCGCAGGTCTGATCCACTATGGAGGCAGCATGAAGGCATTGCAAGGCATCGAGGGCCCAGCTTGAGCGGAAGGAGCGCACCGCTGCGATGGACAGCTAAGGAAAAGGGTGGCGGCTGCTCGCTCTATTGAGCCGATTTGCTACAGCGCGCAGCGTACTAACCCGCCGCCACCGCGCGTAACCGATTGGAGGTGCCAAACTCGTCAGCGAAGACGGAACCGGTCAGGGCAGCTCTGCGCATGAGTAGAACGCGCTGAGGACCTTGACCAGATGCGCCAGGTCCTGGCTGCCGGCCAGCTCGCGAATCGAGTGCATGCCAAAGGTCGGCAGGCCGATGTCCACTGTACGTACACCGAGCTGACTGGCGGTGATGGGGCCGATGGTCGAGCCGCAGCCCATGTCGCTACGGGTGACGAAGCTCTGTACCGACACCTCGTTTTCCAGGCAAAGATGGCGAAAGAAACCGGCGGTTTCGCTGCTGGTGGCATAACGCTGATTGCTGTTGACCTTGATGACGGGCCCAGCGTTGAGCTTCGGACCATGATTGCCGTCGTGCTTGTCGGCATAGTTGGGATGCACGGCGTGTGCATTGTCGGCCGAAATCAGCAGCGAACGGTTGATGCTACGCTGGAAGGCTTCGCTGTCGGACAGCACCCGGCGCAGGACCTGCTCGAGGAACGGCCCATCCGCACCGCACATCGAGGCGGAGCCGACTTCTTCGTGATCGGTACACACCAGTACGCAGCTTTCCTCCGGGCCGGCCCGTAGCAGGGCTTGCAGTCCGGCAAAGCACGACAGCAGGTTGTCCAAACGGGCGCCAGCGATGAAGTCGCCGTTCAAGCCGATGATGGCCGCGCTCTGGGTGTCGTAAAAACTCAGCTCGAAATCCAGCACCACGTCAGCCACAAGCCCATGCTCGCGGCTGAGCTGGTCGGCCAGCAAGGCCCGAAAATCCGGGCTGTCTTCGCTGGCGATCTGCGCCAGAATCGGCGGTAGCTCGTTCTGCGGGTTGATTGCCCAGCCCTGATTGGCCTCTCGGTTGAGGTGGATGGCGAGGCTGGGGATTACCGCGATCGGCAACTTGAAATCGATCAGTTGGCTTTCGATTCGGCCGTCACGGCTATAGGTCACGCGTCCGGCCAGAGACAGGTCACGATCGAACCAGGGCGCCAGCAGTGCGCCGCCATAGACTTCCACCCCCAACTGCCAGAAGCCCTGACGCTGCAGCTCCGGTTGGGGTTTGACCCGCAGGCAGGGACTATCAGTGTGAGCACCGACCATGCGCATGCCATGTTCGATGACCGATTTGCTGCCGAGTTGAAAGGCAATGATCGCGGAGTCGTTACGGGTGACGTAGTAGCGGCCGCCGGGCTCGGTATGCCAAGTCTCGCTCTCGTCCAGCGCCTTGTAACCGGCGGCCTGAAGGCTACGCGCTAGGCTGCGGGTGGCATGGAACGGCGTTGGGGAAGCCTTGAGGTAATCGATCAGACCTTGGTTGAGTTCTTCGCGCATGACGAGCTCCTGACTGCAAGGCCAAGGAGTTTACCGTATTGGCGGGCTCTGACTCGATGGTCACTTACTACCGGGCACGCGAGTGCGGTGTTCAAAAGGGCGCCGGACAGTCGAAGCGCATGCGCACGCCCGTTTGAGGGTGGGTCAGGGCGAGCATGCTGGCGTGCAGGCAGAGCCGGTCATGGGCCACCAGCGCCTGTTCGTGGGCGTAGAGCCGATCGCCAAGCAGCGGATGGCCAATCGAAAGCATGTGCACACGCAGCTGATGCGAGCGACCGGTGATCGGAGTCAGTTCGACTCGGCTGTAGTCGCCGCAACGCTCGAGCACGCGCCAGTAGGTAAGCGCATGCTTGCCCAGTTCATGGTCGACGACGTGCCGCGGTTTGGTCGGTGGATCGTAGCGTAGCGGTAGATCGACGCTGCCGCTCTGCTGCTCGGGCTCGCCCCAGCACAGCGCGGTGTAGGTCTTCTCTGTCTCGCGGTCATGGAACTGTCGAGACAGCTCGCGATGGCTATCAGCATCGCGCGCGAGCACGATCAGGCCGGAGGTCTCCCAGTCCAGGCGATGGACGATACGTGCCTCGGGATAGCCGTTTTCCTGCAAGCGTGTCACCAAGCAATCCTTGTTGTCATCGGCGCGCCCGGGCACGGACAGCAATAGAGTAGGTTTGTTGATCACCAGCAGGGCGGCGTCCTGGTGGACGATCTGGATGTTGCTAAGGGGCATCTTGGGATTCCGGAAACGCAATCGGCGACCGAAGTCGCCGATGATGCTGTCGCTGCAGAAGCGAGCGGGTCCCTGCGGTCGATCAACGATCCGGCAGGGTGATGTTCAGTTCGAGGATCGAGCAACTACCCTGATCTTCCAGGGCAACCTGGACCTGGTCGCTGTCGATGTTGACGTACTTGCGGATCACCTCGACCAGTTCCTTCTGCAAGGCTGGCAGGTAGTCCGGCTGTGTACGCTGGCCGCGCTCATGGGCGACGATGATCTGCAGGCGTTCCTTGGCGATGTTGGCGGGCGTTTCCTTCTTCTTGCGCTCACGAAAGAAGTCGAGAAGGTTCATTCGCGACCTCCGAACAATCGTTGCAGGAAGCCCTGCTTCTTCACGTCGAGGAAACGATGATTGACATCCTTGCCCAACAGGCGATCAACGGCGTCGCTGTAGGCCTGTCCGGCATCGCTCTGGTCGTCGAGGATGACTGGTACGCCCTGGTTGGATGCCTTCAGCACCGCTTGGGATTCGGGGATGACACCGAGCAGACGGATCGACAGGATCTCCTCGACGTCTTCGACACCGAGCATCTCGCCCTTGACTACGCGCTCGGGGTTGTAGCGGGTCAGTAGCAGATGTTCCTTGATCGACTCTTCGCCGTTTTCGGCACGGCGGGACTTGCTGGCCAGCAGGCCCAGCATGCGGTCCGAGTCGCGAACGGAGGAAACCTCTGGGTTGGTCACAACAATGGCTTCGTCGGCGAAGTACATCGCCAGGTGCGCGCCTTTCTCGATACCGGCCGGAGAGTCGCAGATGACGAATTCGAAAGTTTTGGCCAGCTCGTCAATCACCTTACCGACGCCTTCGAGTGTCAGGGCGTCTTTGTCACGGGTCTGGCTGGCGGCCAACACATAGAGATTTTCGAGGCGCTTGTCCTTGATCAATGCCTGGGTCAGGGTGGCGTCGCCCTGAATGACGTTCACGAAGTCATACACCACACGGCGCTCACAGCCCATGATCAGGTCCAGATTACGCAGGCCAACGTCGAAGTCGACGATGACGGTCTTGTGGCCGCGCAGGGCGAGGCCGGTACCGATGGCGGCGCTGGTAGTGGTTTTACCGACGCCACCCTTGCCGGAAGTGACTACGAGGATCTTGGCCAAGGTGATTCACCCTAAATATGGAGGTCGGGACCCTCAGCCGAGTCGGCGTCAGGAGGCCCGTTTGGTGCTTGAAAATTCGCGGCAGTATCCGTTAAAGACGGGTGATGTTCAACACGTCGCCGGATAGCTTCATCTGTACGGCTTCAGTCCACAGCGGGTCACGGCGCAGGTCTTCGGCAACCTTGTAATGGCCAGCAATGGAGACCATTTCAGCGGCGAGCTGCTGACAGAATATTCGTGCATTGGTGTCGCCTTTGATGCCGGCCAGGGCACGCCCGCGCAGCGGACCGTACACATGGATGTTTCCATCGGCGAGAAGTTCCGCACCCGGGCTGACGGCGGCCAATACAATGAGATCGCCGCCCTGGGCATAGACTTGTTGGCCGCCGCGGATCGGTGTGGTTACCACGCGAGTGGGTCGATAGGTCGGTTCGGCCGGCTTGGATGGTTCGGCCGGGGTCTTGCCGGAGAGGTCCAGCTTGCGTTCCTTGGCACCAGAGGGCGGCAATACAGGCAGGTCAAGCTCCGTAGCTGCCTCGATCACCTGCGGATCGCCGGCTCGCAGCGCCAGGGTGCGCAGGCCGTGCTTGCGGCAGAGCGCGATAAGCGCCGGAAGGTCAAGACCACACTCGACGGGCAGCTTGTCCAGAGCGAGCACCAGCGGCGTGTTGTTGAAAAAGTCCGGCGCCTGCGCGACCTTCACGGCCAATTGCTGATCGAGACGCTCCAGGTCGTTCTGCGTCAGCTCCAGCACGGTAATGGCCAGCATGCTGCCCTTGAGCTGGAATACGGGGGACTGGTCAGGAGAATCGGCTTGGCTCATGGTCTGCCTGCTACGGTAAATGGCGAGGACTTATAGCGGGGCAAACCGTAGCCTGCAAGTCTCGCCGGGCCGAGCGGACGGATGCCATGCATCGAGGCGTCCCCGCATACAGAGGTGATTTATCGCTAGAATGCGCGCTTTTACCGGTTTGAGCTTGCCAATGGATCGTTCTCTTTTCCGCGCATCCTTTCTTCATCCACGGTTCTGGCTGCTATGGCTGGGCCTGGGGCTGCTGTGGCTGGTGGTGCAGCTGCCGTATCGGGTGTTGCTGCTCTTGGGACGTGGCCTCGGTGTTGTGATGTATCGGACTGCGCGCTCGAGACGGCACATTGCGCGGCGTAACCTGCAGCTGTGTTTCCCCGAATTGAGCGACATGGACCGGGAGCGGCTGCTGCGCGAGAATTTCGCCTCGACGGGCATCGCCTTCTTCGAAATGGCCATGAGCTGGTGGTGGTCCAGGGATCGCCTGCAGAAGCTGGCGCAGGTGAAAGGTCTCGAACATCTGCAACAGGCACAGGCTGAGGGTCAGGGGGTTATTCTCATGGCTCTTCATTTCACCACGCTGGAGATTGGTGCGGCCTTGTTGAGCCAACTGCACACAATCGATGGCATGTACCGCGAGCACAAGAATCCAGTGTTCGATTTCGTCCAGCGAAGGGGGCGAGAGCGGCATAACCTGGACGCCAGTGCAATTGAGCGTGAAGACGTACGGGCGATGCTCAAAGTGTTACGCGCCGGTCGGGCCATCTGGTACGCGCCGGATCAGGATTACGGGCGCAAACAGAGCCTTTTCGTGCCCTGGTTCGGCATCAGCGCGGCAACCGTGACCGCCACGACCAAGTTTGCCCGCTTGGGTAAAGCGAGGGTCATTCCCTACACACAGGAACGTCTTGCCGATGGTTCCGGTTACCGGCTGGTAATCCATCCGCCGCTGGCGGATTTTCCCGGTGAAAGCGAGGAAGCCGATTGCCTTCGCATCAACGAGTGGGTGGAGGACGCGGTACGTCAGCACCCTGAGCAATATCTCTGGGCGCACCGTCGCTTCAAGACCCGCCCCCCTGGAGAGCCGAGTCTCTACCGGAAACTGCCGAAGAAAAAAGCCGGTTAGTCCGTAAAAACACCGTCACGAAAGTCGCGCAAGGCTTGCTCGATCTCCTCGCGGCTGTTCATCACGAACGGGCCGTACTGAACGATCGGCTCGCCCAGAGGACGTCCAGCCAGTAGTAGAACTCGGGCTCCAGTGCTGGACGTCAACCGCAGCTCGCCTTGGTCGGAGAGCCTGGCCAGTTGATTTTTGCCGAGAGGCTTCCCAGCCACCGAAATCTCGCCGTCGAATACGTACAGCATCAACCGGTGTCCGTCGGTCAGCTGAGGCTCGATGCCGCTGCCGGCGGGCAGTCGTAGGTCGAACAGCTGCGGCTCGGTATCCGGCCGCTGCACGGCGCCTGGCTGACCGATGCCTTCGGCCCTGAACTGCCCGGCGATGATCACCGCTTCGATGCCGCTGGGCAGTGTTAGGCGTGGTATTTCCGCAGGTGCGAAATCACGATAAGCCGGATCGTCAAGTTTGCTTTTCGCCGGGAGATTCAGCCACAGCTGAAAGCCGCGCATCGCCCCACGTTCCTGTTGTGGCATTTCACTGTGGATTACCCCGCGTGCCGCCGTCATCCATTGCACGCCACCGCTTTCGAGCACGCCGACATTGCCAAGGTGATCCTCGTGGCGCATGCAGCCTTCGATCATGTAGGTGATCGTTTCGAAACCTCGATGCGGGTGGGGCGGGAAGCCGGCGATGTACTCGTCAGGATTGTCCGAGCCGAATTCGTCAAGCATCAGGAATGGATCGAATCGCTCGGGTGCGGCACCGCCGAACAGGCGGGTCAGGCGGACGCCGGCCCCGTCTGACGTTGCGCGGCCGGTGCTGATGGCAAGAATTTCCCGTGTGGACATGGCAGGTCGCCCTCGTTGCGTACTGAACGAAGCGTACTGCTGGCTGCTCGATCAAAGGGTGAGGATTTCCAGTATTTGCTATCGAATAATTGGATCATTCATCGATCTGCAGCTCCCGCGCACGGGTATAGACATAACGGACTTTTTCATACTCGAACGGCGAGTTGAGCTGGCCGTAGCGAAGGCTGGTGCTGTCGCGGAGGTCTATCAGCCGCAGTGCGGTGAGGCCGAACTCGCCTCCGCTAGCCTCGGCGTAGCTGAAATAATCGACCTGCCGTTCGACGCCGAAGTCCATTGCCTGCCCGGCGGTATCGCGCAGATTGGACGGCCCCAGTGCCGGCAGGATGAGATAGGGCCCATGAGGCACGCCATAGAAGCCCAGGGTCTGGCCGAAATCCTCGTTGTAGCGGGGCAGTCCCATGCGGGTAGCCGGGTCCCAGATCCCCCCAACGCCAATAATTGTGTTGAACAGTAAGCGCGCCGTGGTGTTCATCGCGCGCTTGCCCTTGAACTGCGCCATGCTGTTGAACAGCGTTGGTATCTCGCCGAGATTCCTGAAAAAGTTGCTGACTCCGGTGCGTACGATCCGCGGGGTGATATACCGGTAGCCGCGTACCGCCGGCAGCATCACCCACTGATCCAGACGGTAATTGAAGTAGTACATGCGCCGGTTCAGCGACTCCCAGGGGTCGTAGATGTTTAGGGCGTCGAAAGTGGCGCGCTCGAACTCGCGCTGATCCAATCCCGGGTTGAACTTCAGATTACGCAGCGGATCGGTGAAACCGTCTTCGTCGGGAATCGGCGTCTGGGCGCAGGCGATACCGCTGGCCAGCAACAACAGTGCAAGCAGATGACGTCTAGCCACGGAAGAACTCCAGCATGTCTTGAGCATTGACCCGGTAATTGAGATTGCCGCAATGGCCTCCACGCGGGTAAAGCTTCATTCGCTCACCGAAAGTTCTGCGCAGGAAGCCCAGATCGCCAGCGCCGAGAATGATGTCGTCCGCGTTGTGCATGACCGCGATTTTCGGGCTGTTATGCAGGTAATCCTCCAGTGCGTAGAGACTGACCTGCTGCACCAGCTGCGTCAGGCTGCCACCGTCCTGCTGAGCGCGCCACATGGGGATCAGCTGCTCGGTGATGTAGCAATCGAAGTCGCACAACAGGGCGCGCCGGAAGAATGGCTCCAGGCTAGTACCTTCGTCGATCGGATACTCGGGCGGCACGATCAGGCCGCGGCGGTTGATCAGATCGGAAGTGAACACAATATCGGCGGCCGAGAAGCGGAATACCGAGCCGACCAGCATTGCCATCTGTTCGTCAGTCAGCCGCAAGGCCGACTGTTGGAAATCGAACAGCATGGCCTCGTCGAGATTGATCGCGCCTTTTTGACGGTAATAGCGGGTGAGCTTTTCCAGAATGACCTGATAAAAGGTCGTGCTGCTGTCGATCGCCTCGACCTGGGTCTGTACCAGTTTGTCCAGGTTGTTAATTGAGGTGTAGAGATTCACCGGCGGATTGACCATCAGCACGCGTTTGAAATTGAAGCTCTGGCGCGTCTCGTCCAGCTTGCTGACGAAGGCAGCGTTGAGCGCGCCGAGGCTGTAGCCGACGAGGTTGAATTCGGTGACGGGCAGGTTGTGCTGCTGGGCTCGGACCGCTTGCATCACCCGATACAGGTCTTTGGCATCGTCAGGGCTGTAGCCGGGCGTGGCGTAGCGCGAGGCAGCGGCGATGAAGTCGAAACTGGTCGGAGAGGATAGCTGTACCACGTGATAACCGGCACCGTAGAACAGGCGTTTGAGCGATTCGGTCTTTTCCGAAGAGTAGCTCGCGCCGGTGCCGGAAATGATGAACATCAGCGGGGCAGGGCCGGGTTGCCGCGCCAGGCGGTAAGTCAGACGTTTCACGGCCCAGAAATTATCGGGCAAGGTGAACTCGCGTTCGGGGCGCAGCCGCAGATGATAGTCGGCCTGATCGATATCGTCGTCGCTGGGCACGACGGCGCGCAACGCGGCTGGAGTCGTGGCGATCGTTGCCTCGAACGGGTTGCTCAGCGGATAGCCATACTGCTCGACACTTATGTCGGCAGCCTGGGCGGACGTTACGACCAGCGTTAGCAGTGCAGTCAGGCACAGCAGCATTCGCATCTAGAGGGTGCTCCTGGGGCAAGCGTGGGAGTTCGGCGAAGCGGATATGCATGGCTTTTTTCTGCTCGATGATGGCAGAAAAGAAGGGTCTGCCTTCAGGCTAAGCGGCCACGGCTGTCGACAGATCCGAGCGGTGCCTGGCGCCGCTGCGAAACGGGGTGAGGCGGACGCATCACAATACGCTTCGTGTGCTCGCCGGTGCGGCCACCTGGCGACTGGCGTTCGGCTGTTGCGGGTATTACGCATTGCTCCTCCATGGTGAGCGTTTCTGCCTTCCTGCGAACGCTGGTCCAGCTGTAAATCGAACCTGCCAAGCTCAGCGCATCTTCATAGACCACGCTTAAGCCGTCTGGTTGCGTCCGGGTTTCTGGCGGGCAGGCATCCGTTCGAGCTCGAAGGGGCTTCGGCCGTCCCGTTGCAAGTCAGGATGCGGGTGTCCTTGAACGGCCGCCGTTGCGAATCGTTCGTGGTCAGGCTCAGGCGTGGTGGTGCAACCAGGCGTGAGACGGGATCTCGTCACCGCTACGCTGGCGCTTTTCCAGGCGTTGCCAGACCCGCTCGTGCAGGTAGAAACCCACCGAATTGCACAGCGGCTCGATAGCTGCCACGAGCCCGCCGGCGGCGGCACTACCCGTCAAAGCGTAAGTCACCGTAAAGGCAATGCAAAAGTGCATCAGGGTAAAGGTCACGGTCTTGAGCATGGCGATCTCCGTATGCAGTCGAGAATTATTCTCTGTTGGCGCCAGTCTCGCGTTGTCATAGCGGGAAAGACAATCGCTCTGCTTGATCCATGAAATAGGCTTGGCCTATTGCCCTGACTCGGCCTGCTTAGGGCGTCTAGGACGGCGGTTCCAGCAAATAAAAACCAGACCATGGTCGAGTGGTGTTCGACCTGGCGGACTCTAAAGTAGCCGCCTGCCCTCAGCAGTGGGCTGAGAGCGGGTGGAGACTGACCAATGCAAAATGAAGATGTTTACCGGCAGATCTATGCCAATCCGCGCTTCCAGGAACTGGTTGCCAAGCGCGGCCGCTTCGCGTGGCTACTATCGGCCGTCATGCTCGGCGCTTATCTCGCTTTCATCCTGTTGATCGCTTTCGAACCAGCAGTCCTAGGTATCCCGCTCGCCGCCGATACCGTGACTACCTGGGGTATTCCGGTGGGTGTCGGGGTGATTTTCATGGCATTCATTCTGACTGGCATTTATGTCCAGCGTGCCAACGGCGAGTTTGATCGAATCAATCAGGAAATCCTCAGCGAGGCTCAACAATAATGATTGTGCGTTTATTAATGGCAGCGGTTCTGCTGATCGGCTCACCGCTGCTCCTGGCCGATGCGCTCACCGGCGAAGTGCAGAAACAGGCGGTCAACTACACAGCCATCGCCATGTTCGTCGCCTTCATCGGTTTCACCATGGGCATCACCAAGTGGGCGGCCAAGCGCAACACCTCCACGTCTGACTACTACACAGCTGGCGGCAGCATCACCGGCTTCCAGAACGGCCTGGCGATCGCTGGCGACTTCATGTCCGCGGCATCCTTCCTGGGTATTTCCGCACTGGTGTACACGAGCGGCTACGACGGGCTGATCTATTCCATCGGCTTCCTGGTCGGCTGGCCGGTCATCCTGTTTCTGATGGCAGAGCGCTTGCGCAACCTGGGCAAGTTCACCTTCTCCGACGTGGCGTCTTACCGCCTCGGTCAGATGCAGATTCGCATCCTTTCGGCATTTGGCTCGTTGATCGTGGTGGCCTTTTACCTGATCGCGCAGATGGTTGGTGCCGGCAAGCTGATCCAGCTGCTGTTCGGCCTCGACTACTACGTTGCAGTGGTGCTGGTTGGCGTATTGATGGTCATGTACGTGCTGTTCGGCGGCATGTTGGCGACTACTTGGGTGCAGATCATCAAGGCGGTGCTGCTGCTGTCGGGCGCCAGTTTCATGGCGATCATGGTGATGCAGGCGGTCAACTTCGACTTCGGCAGGCTGTTCGCCGAAGCGGTGAACATTCACGAGAAGGGCGCTGCGATCATGAGCCCGGGTGGCCTGGTGTCCGATCCGATCTCCGCAATCTCGCTCGGCCTGGCACTGATGTTCGGTACTGCCGGTCTGCCGCATATCCTGATGCGCTTCTTCACCGTTGCCGATGCCAAGGAAGCGCGAAAGAGCGTGTTCTACGCCACCGGCTTCATCGGTTACTTTTACATCCTGACTTTCATCATTGGCTTCGGCGCCATCCTGCTGGTCAGCACCAACCCGCAATTCAAGGACGCAGCGGGCGCCATTGTCGGTGGTACCAACATGGTTGCCATCCACCTGGCGAATGCCGTAGGGGGCAACCTGTTCCTTGGATTCATATCCGCCGTGGCCTTCGCGACCATCCTTGCGGTGGTAGCCGGCCTGACCCTGGCGGGCGCCTCGGCAGTTTCCCATGACCTGTATGCCTGCGTGATCAAGAAGGGTAAGGCCAAGGAAGAAGACGAGATGCGGGTCACCAAGATCACCACTCTGGCACTCGGCGTCGTGGCGATTCTGCTGGGCATCATCTTCGAGAAGCAGAACATCGCCTTCATGGTGGGGCTGGCTTTCTCGATCGCGGCCAGCTGCAATTTCCCGGTACTGTTCCTGTCCATGTACTGGAAGGGTTTGAGTACCCGCGGCGCGCTGGTCGGAGGCTCGCTGGGGCTGGCAACTGCGCTGATCCTGACCATTATCAGCCCGACCGTATGGGTCGATGTGTTCGGCTATGCCGAAGCCATTTTCCCCTACAAATATCCGGCGTTGTTCTCGATGATCGTAGCGTTCGTGGGGATCTGGTTCTTCTCGGTGACGGACAAGTCCAAGGCGGCGGGGCTTGAACGCGAGCGTTTCTTCTCGCAGTTCGTGCGGTCCCAGACCGGCCTGGGTTCCAGTGGGGCGGTCGCACACTGATCGCGAAACCTGCGGTTAAAGAAGGGCAGCCCTAGGGCTGCCCTTCTTTTTTTTGCGTGTCCCGTCCTGAATAGGGTTTACACCTTCTGATCTGTTTTGCAGGAGGATGCGATGGAAGCGGCGATGAGGCGCAGTCAGCGAGACTACACGATGACTTTTAAATTATCGGTCGTCGATCAGGTCGAAAAAGGCGAGCTGAGTTACAGAGAGGCTCAGGAGCGTTACGGAATTCAAGGCAAGACGACCGTTCTGACATGGTTACGCAAGCACGGTCGGCAAAACTGGGATCCAGGCGCATACATTGGCTCGCCGAGGATGGGGAACATGCCCGATCAAGACCGCCCTTTAACGCCAGAGCAACGCATCAAAGAGCTTGAAGAGCAGCTCAAGCTGTCGAATCAGAAAGCGCAGTTTTTCGAAGCTGTGGTGGATGTCTTGCAAACTGACTACGGTCTGTCTGTCGTAAAAAAGCGTCCCGGCAAGTCCTCTCGCAAAAGCGCATCCAAAACCTGAGCATCAGCAGGGCTTGCCAGTTCATGGGGATAAGCCGACAGGCTTACTACAAGCGCAATCGCGCCGACATTACGCGTCTGGTTCTGGATCAGAAAGTAGCTGATTTCGTTACGCAAAAACGCCTGCGGCAACCCCGCATGGGGACGCGGAAGCTGCATTATTTACTGCATTGCCAGCCACAGTATGAGCTGCGAGTGGGTCGAGACCGTTTGTTTTCAATTTTGCGCGAGAGACGTTTATTAGTGGCCCGCAAGCGGGCGTATCACAAGACGACCGATAGCCATCATCGCTTTCGGCGGCATCCGAACCTGCTCAAAGCGGGTCCTGATCAGGTGGTTCCAAGCGGCCCGGAGCAAGTCTGGGTGGCTGACATTACCTATCTGCCCACCCAAGAAGGTGTGGCCTATCTGAGCCTTGTGACGGATGCTTTTTCGCGCAGAATCATGGGCTATCACGTCCATGAAAACCTGCACGCCGAGTCGGTAGCTCAGGCGCTGCGTCGAGCAGTGAGTCAGCGCCAAACCGTGCAGCCGCTGATCCACCACTCGGACAGAGGCAGCCAGTACTGTTCGGGAACGTACCAGGCACTGCATGCCAAACATGGCATCAGGTGCTCGATGACGGACGGCTATGACTGTTATCAAAACGCCCTGGCAGAGCGGGTCAACGGGATATTGAAGACCGAGCTTTTGCTCCAGAGACCACAGGATTTAACCCAGGCGAAGAAGATGGTCGGCGAGTCGGTGGCGATCTATAACCGCGAGCGTCCGCACCTGTCTTTGAGATATCAAACGCCCGATGCGATGCACCGGACGTTTAGGTGAAACAGGTGTAAACCTATTTCAGGACTAGACAGCGACTTGCAACGACACGTCGATGGTCACACAGGCTTCCAATCGGGCACGGAACATGCCCGTCATTCAGCATTTCGATAGAGGCCGGAGCGCATGCCTGCTTTCGCTAGACTCGTGGCAACCCAACGAACAAAAGGTTACAAACGATGCAAAACCGCATGATGGTCACTGGCGCCGGTTCCGGTCTGGGTCGCGAGATCGCACTACGCTGGGCGCGTGAGGGTTGGCAATTGGCCCTCTCGGATGTCAACGAAGCCGGCCTGGCCGACACCCTGAAAATGGTCCGCGAAGCCGGTGGCGACGGCTTCACCCAGCGCTGCGACGTGCGCGACTACAGCCAGCTGACGGCGCTGGCGCAGGCCTGTGAGACCAAACTCGGTGGTATCGACGTGGTGGTCAATAACGCCGGTGTGGCGTCCGGTGGTTTCTTCGACGAGTTATCGCTGGAGGATTGGGACTGGCAGATCGCCATCAACCTCATGGGTGTGGTCAAAGGTTGCAAGGCGTTCCTGCCACTGGTGCAAAAGAGCCGTGGCAAGATCATTAACATTGCCTCCATGGCCGCGTTGATGCAGGCGCCGGGCATGAGCAACTACAACGTGGCAAAGGCTGGCGTGGTGGCTCTATCGGAGAGTCTCCTGGTCGAACTGAAACAACAGGAAGTGGGCGTCCACGTGGTTTGCCCCTCGTTCTTCCAGACCAATCTGATGGACTCCTACCGTGGGCCGACGCCCAACATGAAGGCGCAGATCAGCAAGCTACTCGAAGCATCGCCCATTACTGCGGCCGATATTGCCGATTATATTTATCGTCAGGTAGCCGAAGGCACATTCATGATCCTGCCGCATGAGGAGGGCCGCATGGCCTGGAAAATCAAACAGCAGAACCCGCAGGCCATCTACGACGAGATGGCCGCACTGGCGGAGAAGAAGCGCAACAAAAGTAAAACCTGACTGTTCGGTCCGTTATGCTTGCCGTGATTTGGGGTCGGGAGTAGGGTTGCCTGTCCGATCCCAGTCCGACCCTATGGATTCACTGTGAAAAACCCATCCCGCTGGCTGCTCATGCTGGCTCTGGTGCTCGCCGCCATCAATCTTCGCCCCGGTATCACGTCTTTTGCGCCCCTGATCGAACGCATCGCTGCGGAACTTGACCTCAGCCGAAGTCTTATCAGCCTGACCACGGCATTGCCGGTGATGCTGATGGGTTTGCTCGCACCGCTGGCACCGCGGCTGGCCGTGCGTTTCGGTCTGGAGCGGACCATTAGCCTGTGCTTGGGCCTTATCGGTGCGGCGCTGGTGCTGCGCCTGTGGGGCGAAAGTGCCGCAGTGCTGATCGGCACGGCCGCCATGGTCGGTGCCGGGATAGCGGTGGCTGGGCCGCTGCTGTCGGGCTTCATCAAACGCTATTTCCTCGATCGCATGGGCAAGACCGCCGCCTTCTATTCGCTGAGCATGGCCGTTGGCGGCACCATCGGTGTGGTGCTGACGGCACCCGCGACGCAATGGCTGGATGAGCGCTGGACCTGGGGACTTGCGCTCTGGGCAATTCCGGCGGTATTGGCGCTGGCGATCTGGTGGCGGTTACCGAACCAGCCGGAGGCGACGCTCGAGCGGCGCGCAGGACTACCCTGGGGCGAGCCGCGCGCTTGGCTGGTGAGCATCTACTTCGCCCTGCAGGCCGGGTTGTTCTACGCCTTGGCGACTTGGCTGGTTGCGCGTTACCACGAGGCCGGCTTCAGTCTGTTGCAGAGCAACGCTTTCTTTAGTGGCTTCATGCTGATCGGTCTGCCCAGCGCCTTCGCCATGCCCTGGTTGGCGCAGCGCTTCGGCAAACGGCACGTGCTGATGGCTTGCTGTGGTGTGCTGGCTACTGTCTGTCTGCTGGTCATCGCCCTGGTTCCGCAGGCTCAGCCGCTAGTGGTCTGCATGCTGCTGGGCGTGGCCTTGAACGGCACCTTTTCCATGTCACTGGTGTTGCCGATGTACGAAGCAAGCACACCGCTGGCAGTGAGTCGCCTGACCGCAATGATGCTCTGCACCGGTTACTGCCTGGCATGCTTCACGCCGGTGCTGACAGGGCTGGGGCGTGATATTGCCGGCGACTATCGCGGGCCGTTCCTGGTACTCGCGAGCATGGCGGCAGTGATGTCGGTGCTGGCCTTGCGCCTGGCTCCGCGACGCGATCTCGCGGCGGCAGCTGCAGCCTGAAGTTACCCAACTCAAGGCGAGATGTGGCCTGAGTCACCCCTGCGTAGCGCGAAGTCGCCATACCCGCAGCGGACGCTGGAACGCCAAGCTGATTTGGTTGAACATGTCGGGCTTTCGTCTGGAGTGTCCTTGTGGAGCCGGAATCCATCGTCTACGGCAGCATCCGCGACTGGCCCTCGGCCGATGTCGATCAGTGCCGGCTGCGCCGTACGGTCAATCGCCGCGCATTGGACAATCTGCCGCAAGGCGAGGGTTGGCCCTTCATCGGGCGGGAAATGTTCTCGTTTTGTGCCGGCGATGGCCTGTATCAGACGCAGGTGATTCACTTTGGTGCCAGTTATCGCGCGGTCGAATACGAGTGGGCGCTATGGGTGCGTAACTTCGAGGCCCTGCTCAACGAGCTCTACTGGACGAGTGCGGTGGTGCATCTGGAAACCGAACTCAACGGCACGCACACCTTTCGCTGGGAAACGGAAAGCGGCTCGCACAGCCCGCATCAGCGTGATCTGCGTATGCGCTGCGCCTGGGAGCGTGACGGTGGCGTGTTGGGCTGAGGCTTAGTTGTCCAGCCATTCCTTCGGCACGTCGCGCTTGAGCGCCAGTTGGCATTGCTGGTGATCCGCATCGAAGACGATAACCGCCGTACCCTTGCTCAACGCCTGGCGTACCCGTTCGACACGGGTCTGCAGCGGCGTCTCATCACCGTTGTCGGTGCCCTCGCGGGTTACAAAGTCCTCGATAAGGCGGGTGAGGGTGTCGGGTTCGAGCTGGTCGTGGGGGATGAGCATGGAGTCGGCTCAGGTGGGGTGGTCGGGTTCGGTAACCGGGGTGCTTAGGAAGCGATCCAGGCAAGCATACAGCTGCTCGGTGTCCAATGGCTTGCCAATGAAATCGTCCATGCCGGCCTCGCGGCCCTGCTCGCGGTGATCGTCGAGGACATGCGCCGTGAGCGCAATGATTGGCACTGGTGCGAGACCCTGTTCAGCTTCGAGGCGGCGAATCTGCCGGCTCGCCTCGAAACCGTCGAGCTCCGGCATCTCGCAGTCCATCAGAATCAACTGCGCTGCGGACGGATCATCGCGATAGGCCGACACGGCCCGGCGGCCATTTTCGGCGATTATCACCTCGTAGCCACGCTTGCGCAGCAGGCTGATGACCACCATCTGACTGACCGGGTTGTCTTCGGCGACGAGAATGCACGAGCGCGAAGTCGTCGCGTTGCGGTCGAGCATAGTCGTATCGGCTGGAGAGCTGCCCGACGGCTGGTAGAGCCGATGCAACGCGTCGCGCAGCGGGCCAAGCAAGAGTGGTAGCGGCAGATTGACCAGCCGCAGCGTCGGGGCCAGGACCATGCATTCAGTTTGCGGAGGGCACAGCAGCATCACGCGCTGATTCGGCTCGAGCTGGTTGCTCAGCGCCGCCAGCCAGTCCTGGGGTCTTCCGGGCCACGGGGCCGTCAGGACCAGCAGCGGTGTCGCGACGTGATCGTCCAGGTAACGAGGCAGTCGTTGCGGCTCTTCGCAGCGCACCACGCGCATGCCCCAGCGCGTCAGCAGATTACCCATGGCGTCGAGTGCGTGAAGATCCTGAGAGGCAATCACCGCAGTTCGGCCTTCGAGCAGTGCAGTGAGTGGATCATGGTTGCCGCCCGCATCGTGCAGCGGGATGGAGAAACTGAAGCGGCTGCCCTTGCCCGGTGCGCTCTGTACGTCGATCTGGCCGCCCATCATCTCTACCAATTCTTTGCTGATAACCAGCCCCAGGCCACTGCCACCATAACGGCGGTTGGTACTGGAATCGCCCTGGGCGAAGGAGACGAACAGCTGTGCGAGCACCTCGGCGCGCATGCCGATACCGCTATCGATCACCGAGAAGGTCAGCCTTCGAGCCTCGGCTGGCCCCTGAGTTGCGACCTCGAGCATGACGCAGCCGCTCTCGGTGAACTTCAGTGCATTGCTGAGCAGGTTCAACAACACCTGTTTGAGTCGGGTCGGATCACCCCGTTGCCGTCGTGGCACGCCTGTCGCGATGCTCACATGCAGGCGGAGCTCCTTTTCCAAGGCCTGGGCGGTGAACAGACTGATGGTCTCGGAAACCAGCGCTTCGAGGTCGTATTCGATATCTTCCAGGACCAGCTTGCCGGCACCGATGCGTGCATAGTCGAGGATGTCATTGATCACCGACATCAACGAGGCGCTGGAGCTGGAAATGGTGTCCAGATAGAAGCGCTGGTTGCGGTCCAGCGAGGTTTCGCGCAGCAGCTGCAACATGCCGAGCACACCATTGAGCGGTGTGCGGATCTCATGGCTCATCTTCGCCAGGAAGCGGCTTTTAGCCTGGTTTTCGCTTTCCGCTCGAGCGGCGGCCTGGCGCGACCGAAAGCCTTCCTCCTTGAGCAGATTGATCCGATCGGCAAGCCCGATGGAGAGGGTGATCAACTCGAAGGCGATACCGACCTTGACGATCGAAGAGCCGTAAAGACCGAACAGATTGAAGCCCAGAGAGCCTGCCGTAACGACGACGAAGGTTAACAGCAGCACACCCCACGCCAGCGTGTAATAAAGCCCGTAGCGAACACCTCGGCGCCAGACGAATGCACCGGTCAGCAACAGGCCGATGGACGTGCTGATCACCATGACGCTGGCCAGAATGCTCCAAGTCTGCAGATCGAGGACGAGCCCGGACAGCAGGGCGCCAAATGACACCAGGAACGCCACGAGCAATGCAAAATCGAGCCGCGGAAAGTACTCGCGGGTGTGCAGGAAGTGGCGGCTGAACTGAATCGAGACCAGGCAGTGGCTGAGCATCAGGGCATAGATGCCCAACGCGACAAAGCCCCCATCGTCGTTCAGCCATTTGACCAGCAGACCATCGAAGCTGAGCGCAAACAGCCCGACATTGACGTTGTAAATCAGGTACCAGAAATAGGCCGGTTCACGAAGCGACACAAACAGGAACAGGTTGTAGCAGAACATTGCGAAAAGCACGCCGTAGAAGGCGCCAACGAAGCCCATCGACTCTTCGGCCACCGCCGCGCTAGCGCTATAGCTACTGAAATACAGGGGCACATACAAGGTGCTGGTACTTTTCACGCGCAGGAGCAGCGTCGAGGTGCCGGGTTCCAGCTCGACCGGAAACCAGAAGTTGCTGACTTTGACTGAGCGTTCGCTAAACGGGTAGCTGTCGCCGGTCTGCTGACGGCTTATGCGACCGTCCGGATGTCGCAGATACAGTTCGATGTGATCGAGCAGCGGGTAGTTGATCTCGACGAAACCGCCGATGGCAGTGCTCAGCTGGTTGTCCAGATCGACGCGAAACCACCATGCGTCGTTATTCTTGCCCTTGTTGGCATGCGTGTCGCTGACCGGTTCGAAGGTCTTGGCCGGCAGATCGAACACCTCGGCTACGCCCAGCTCGGCAGCAGGGTCGCGCAGAAAATAGGTCCAGCTGCCCAGCGATTGGCGGAAATCCTTCGAGTCCACCGGTACGGGTGTGAATGCCCAACTCTGAGCAGATAAACAATAGAGAAAGATGGCCAGGCAAAGACGCGGCAACATGTTGGGACCCGGAGTCGTGCAAATGTCGCAGGCGGATCGGGCGCAATAGCCAGATCACGAGACTGCGCGCAGTTTCAGTACGCGAATGGCAAGCCAGGTTCGCCTGAGGCAATCCATATATTTCAGACACTTGCGACTTTGCCCGGATCGAAGCCGCCTCGCAATCGGCAATTGCCTCAACTTGGCGGCACATCATGAAACACGAAGCTCAATCGGACGAATCGTCAGCGCGCTTGTCGAAGATCGAATCGACCGGCGGTACGCGGGTGTCGTTCTCCATCTGAGCGTCGTGTTCAAGCTGATGACTGAAGTTTTCCAGTGAGCCCTGGCCTGTATGAGCGTCGCTTGCGAAAACTGGCGGGCTCAGCAGATAGCTGCAGACCAGACGGCTCATCGCTGCCAGGCTGTCGATATGGGTCCGCTCATAACCATGGGTCGCATCGCAGCCGAATGCGAGCAAGGCGGTGCGGATGTCGTGCCCAGCAGCAATCGCCGACTGGGCGTCGCTGTGGTAGTAGCGGAACAGGTCGCGGCGCACCGGTATGTCGTGACCTTCGGCCAGCTTGATCAGGTGTCGTGACAGGTGAAAATCGTAGGGGCCACCAGAATCCTGCATCGCAACCGTAACGGCATGTTCGCTGGATTCCTGGCCTTTGGCAGTCGGTGCGATATCGATGCCGACGAATTCGCTCACGTCCCACGGCAGCGCACCCGCTGCACCCGAGCCGGTTTCTTCGGTAATGGTGAACAACGGGTGGCAGTCGATCGGCAGCTCCTGGCCGCTCTCGACCACCGCCTTCAATGCAGCCAGCAGGGCGGCCACGCCAGCTTTGTCGTCCAGATGGCGGGCACTGATGTAGCCGCTGTCGGTGAACTCCGGCATCGGATCGAACGCGACGAAGTCGCCGATGTTGACGCCCAGCGCAACGGTGTCGGAACGGCAAGCGGTCAAGGCATCCAGGCGTAGCTCAACGTGATCCCAACTAATCGGCATCTCATCGACCGCCTTATTGAAGGCATGTCCGGAGGCAAGGAGTGGCAGCACGCTGCCCCGGATAACGCCATGGTCAGTGAACACACTGACGCGACTGCCTTCGGCGAAGCGGCTCGACCAGCAGCCGACCGGAGATAGGCCCAGTCGGCCGGTGTCGTGGATTTCGCGAACGCTGGCGCCGATGGTATCCAGGTGCGCGGCGATCGCTCTATCGGGACTGTCCCGGCGGCCTTTCAATGTTGCGCGGATCGTGCCGCGGCGGGTTAGCTCGAAGGGGATACCCAGTTCCTTCAAACGCTCGGCAACGTAACGCACGATGGTGTCGGTGAAGCCGGTAGGGCTGGGAATCGCCAGTGTTTCCAGCAAGACGCGTTGCAAATAATTGAGATCGGGTTCGGGAAGCTGTGCAGTCATGATCGATCCTTGTGGGGCAGTGAATGGATGCCGCCATACGGTTGAATGAGTGCGAGGGTGATGCTGCGGGCAAGCATGCCGCGACGGAGGCGGCGAGGCCGCCAGGTTCGTGGTTGCCTTCTTCTAGAGCGTGTTGTGGCTTAGCGGAAACAGCAAATCGATGAAACGCTCCGCGGTCGGCTGCGGATGATGGTTGGCCAGACCGACACGCTCATTGGCCTCGATGAATACATAGTCCGGCTGATCCGCAGCGGGCACCAGCAGATCCAGCCCGACTACCGGGATATCCAGCGCCCGTGCTGCGCGAACGGCTGCGTCGATCAATTCGGGATGCAGCTGTTCGGTGACATCCTCGAGGGTGCCGCCGGTATGCAGGTTCGCGGTGCGCCGGACCACGAGATGGTGCCCGCGCGGCAGGACACTTTCGTAGTCGAAACCGGCATCTTCGATGCAACGCTGGGTTTCCTTGTCCAGCGGGATGCGGCTTTCGCCACTGGTGGCGGCCTGGCGCCGGCGGCTCTGGGCTTCGATCAGCTTGCGAATGCTGTGGCTACCGTCGCCCACCACTTCAGCGGGGCGGCGGATGGCGGCTGCCACCACCTCGTAGCCGATAACCACGATGCGCAGATCAAGCCCGGCATGGTAGCTCTCGATCAGCACGCGTTGATCGAACCGTCGTGCCTGGGTAATAGCCTCTTCCAGATCCTCCACGGTGCGCAGATCCACCGATACCCCGTGGCCCTGTTCGCCGTCGACCGGCTTGACCACCACACTGCCGTGCTCTTTTAGAAACGCCGCATTGCTGTCTGCCGATCCCGCCAGTAGCTGGGCTGGCAGCTTGAGTCCAGCCCTGGCCAGGGTGCGGTGGGTGAGGCATTTGTCCTGGCACAGCGTCATGCTCACGGCAGAGGTCAGATCCGACAGCGACTCGCGGCAGCGCACCTTTCGGCCGCCTTGGGTGAGGGTAAACAGGCCGGCCTCGGCGTCATCGATACTGATCTCGATGCCGCGCCGGCGCGCCTCGTCGACGATGATTTTGGCGTAGGGGTTCAGTTCGGCTTCAGGGCCCGGGCCTAGAAACAGCGATTGGTTAATGGTGTTCTTGCGCTTGACCGTGAAGGTCTGCAGGTCGCGGAAGCCGAGCTTGGCGTAGAGCGCCTTGGCCTGCTTGTTGTCGTGCAGCACCGACAGGTCGAGGTAAGCCAGGCCACGTCCCATGTACTGCTCTATCAGATGACGAACCAGCGCTTCGCCGACCCCAGGCCGGCTGCAGCTCGGGGCTACGGCCAGGCACCAGAGACTGGAACCGTTCTCGGGGTCGTTGAACGCCTTGTGGTGATTGATGCCCATGACGCTGCCGATGATCTGCCCGGAGTCGTCATCCTCGGCCAGCCAGTAGACTGGCCCGCCTTTCTCGCGTGGAGTACATAGCTGAGGATTGACCGGCAGCATGCCGCGCGATTGATACAGGCAGTTGATCGCCTTCCAATCAGCGTCGCTTTGCGCCCGGCGGATGCCGAAGCCACGGAAGCTGCGGCGTGCGGGACGGTAGTCGGTAAACCAGATCCGCATGGTATCTGAGGGGTCGAGAAACAGTTGTTGCGGGGCGTTGGCGAGCACCTGGTGAGGGGCGGCGACATAGAGCGCGATGTCGCGTTCGCCGGCCTGCTCTCCCAACAGGTCCGCAGCCAGGTCGGCGGGGTCGGAATAGGTATGCCCGACCAGTATCCGGCCCCAGCCACAATGGAGTGTCACCGGGCCCTGAGACTCTTCCTGGCCGTCCTCGGCAAGGCGCGCTTGCAGCCGTTCGTAGGTCGGGGTCTGGCCGCGCAACAACCGCTGTCCATAAGCTTGAGACTTCTGCATGGTGCTTTCCTTGGAGCTGCCATGACGCCGCAAATCGCAGGCGAAACAGTAAATGCCTGCACACGACGCGCGCCGTCACGATCGGGGTTTTATAGGCCTTGCTCGGTCAACCATAGGTTGACTGCCGCCAGTTGCCACAGTTTCGACCCGCGCAGCGGGGTCAACTGGCCCTCGGGGTCACTGAACAGCTTCTCGAGCATCGCCGGGTTGTACAGGCCACGATCCTGACTCGGATCGGTCAACAGTTCGCGCACCCAGTTCAGGGTTTCACCCTGCAGATGCTTGAGTCCGGGCACCGGGAAATAACCCTTCGGACGATCGATCACAGCGGCTGGGATCACCTTGCGCGCCGCCTCTTTGAGCACGTATTTGCCGCCATCGGGCAGTTTGTACTTGGCGGGAATGCGCGCCGACAGCTCGGCCACGTTGTGATCGAGGAACGGCACCCGCGCCTCCAGGCCCCAAGCCATGGTCATGTTGTCGACGCGTTTGACCGGGTCGTCCACCAGCATCACGGTGCTATCGATCCGTAGGGCTTTGTCGACCGCGGCGTCGGCTCCCGGCTGTGCGAAGTGCTGCCGCACGAAATCGCCGGAGAAGTCGCCCTTAAGCCACTTATCCTGCATGGTTTCGGCGTATTCCTCGTAACTGCGATCACGGAATGCCGTCAGATAGGCTGCGGCCGGGTCCTGCGCGCCGTCGACCTGCGGATACCAGTGGTAGCCAGCAAACAGCTCATCCGCGCCCTGGCCGCTCTGCACCACCTTGCAATGCTTGGAGACTTCGCGCGACAGCAGGTAAAAGGCGATGCAGTCATGGCTGACCATGGGCTCGCTCATCGCCTGGAAAGCGGCAGGGAGGCGTTCGAGAATTTCCTTCTCCTGGATGCGCAGTTGGTGGTGGCGCGTCTGGTAGTGCTCGGCGATCAGATCGGAATACTTGAATTCGTCGCCGCGCTCGCCGCCGGCGTCCTCGAAGCCAATGGAGAAGGTCAGCAGGTTGTCCGCCGCGCCGGCTTCACGCAGCAGGCCGACCAGCAGGCTGGAATCGACGCCCCCCGAAAGCAGCACGCCGACATCGACGGCCGCGCGTTGGCGCAAGGCGACCGACTGACGAAGGGTGGCCAAGGTGCGCTCTTGCCAATCCTCGAAGCTGTAGTTCTGCTCGTCGTCTCTTGCGCCGAATTCGAGCGTCCACCAGCGATGCTGGCTGGTTTTGCCGCTGGCATCGACGCGCATGAAGGTGCCCGGCGGCAGTTTCTCGATGCCGGCGATGAGGGTGTCCGGCGCCGGTACCACCGCGTGGAAACTCATATAGTGATTGAGCGCCACCGGATTCAGCACACCGGCGATATCGCCGCCTTTGAGCAATGCCGGCAGGGCGGAGGCGAAGCGCAGGCGATCGCCGGTTTTCGACAGATAGAGCGGTTTTATTCCCAGGCGATCACGGGCGATAAACAGCTCCTGCCGGTCGCGTTGCCAGATGGCGAAGGCGAACATGCCATTGAGCCGCGGCAACAAGGCGTCCCCCCAAGCATGGAACCCCTTGAGCAGCACCTCGGTATCGCCTTCGGAAAAGAAGCTGTAGCCCAGCGCCTCCAGCTCGGCGCGCAATTCTGGGTAGTTGTAGATGGCGCCGTTGAAGACCATCGAAAGGCCCAGTGCCGAGTCGATCATCGGCTGACCAGACGCCTCACACAGATCCATGATTTTCAGACGGCGATGGCCGAGCGCCACAGGGCCCTGGCTGTTGAAACCGCACGCGTCGGGTCCACGAGAAGTCAGGTGTTGGGTGATGCGTTCAACAGCGGCCAGATCGGCCGGTTGATTATCGAAGCGAAGTTCGCCAGCTATGCCGCACATAAGGTCCTTACCGGTTTCTGCCGTTGGGGAGTGTGACTGACGCACGGAACGTGAAGTTCAGGTTATCAGACCAGCGCGTACCGCTCTGGACCGCTATCTGCGGAACGGCAGGGGTGCCGTCGAGCCGCCTGAATCAAGTCCTGCTAGGTCAGTCTGGCTTTACACCAAAACAAACAAATGCGTCGAGGTCAAACCGCGAAACCTGAGCAACCGCGGCTTAAGAAAGAAAAACACACTCGGATGACAATCAATCAGGCCCGAGATAGCAATGCCCGGTTCGCTATCCGGGCTCTCGTCCGCGCTACCGCGGCGGGCGGCTAGAGACGGAAACCTTCAACAATATGCTCGGCCAATGTCTCACTGACCTGCGACTGGCTGCGATCGTTGCGCAGCAGCACCGTGCTGCTGATCGGCAGTTCCGGAAATCCTTCGGCCGGCCCCAGCAGGCGCATTTCTGGAGTCAGCAGGCTCTGCATCTGGGCGGTGACAGCCAGACCGGCGCCGACCACGGCCATTAGCGCCGAGAGGCTCGGGCTGGTGTAGGCGATTCGGAACGGGATGCGCAGGCTGTCCAGCGCATTGCAGGCCCAGGCTCGGCAGAAACACTCGCTATTGAACACCGCCAGCGGAATCGGCCGTTGTTCGTGGGCATTGAAGCCGGCCGCTTCGGCCCAGACCACCCGTTCGCGCCTCAGCAGCTGGCCGATCTCGGACCCTGGCTCGCGGGTAACGATGGTCAGATCCAGATCGCTGCGTTGCAGCAACTGGAAGGACGGTTCGCAGTGCACCTCCACTTGGACCAGCGGATAGGCCTGCGCGAAGCGCGAAAGGATGCCGGGCAAAAAGCGCATCACGTAGTCGTCCGGGGTACCGATACGCACCGACCCGACCATATGCGGCTCGCGAAAAGTAGTCAGTACTTCGCCGTGCAGCTTGAGGATCTGCCGGGCGTAACCGAGCAGAACCTGGCCCTCTGCAGTCAACCGAACCTGTCGACCGTCTCGCTCGAACAGCGCGCGTTGCAGGACGTCCTCTTCGAGCCGTTTCATCTGCATGCTGATGGCCGACTGGGTGCGATTGACAGCGTCGGCCGCGCGAGTGAACCCCCCGTGATCAGCGATGGCAACGAAGCTGCGCAACAGCTCGGCGTCGATACTGGGATAGTTGGCCATTCATCAATCTCCGAGATGGATGTCATCATCAACATTCGTTGGATTGATCATAACGCTGGCTAGACACTGATGCCATCCACCAGGAGGTGCATCATGAAAAGCCATGTTGAGTTTCTCAAGATTGATCATCTATCTACCAACCGCGGCACATCGCTTACAGCGCTGTTGCGCGAGGCCTGGCAGCGAGTAAGCCGCTGGCATGCGCTGTACCGCCAACGTCAGCAACTCGCCGCGCTCAGCGACGATATGCTCAAGGACATCGGCTTGAGTCGCGCCGATATCGAAACGGAAGCGAACCGTCCGTTCTGGGACGAGCCCTATCGGCGGAGCTGATGCGCCTGTTCACCCCATTGTTGATTGCATGCTCAAGCGTAAGCCCGTTCAGTTCGATTCGGTCGTTCGACGAATGAGCTTGCGCAGCAGAAACCGATTCGGATGACAGGACTCGGCGATGGCGCGAGGCACGGGCAACGGTTCGCCATCGAGCCAGGCAGCCAGCAGTTCGCCGGACAGCGGTGTGGTGATCACACCACGTGAACCATGGGCGGTGTTGACGTACAGCCCGTCCAGCCAAGGGCAGGGTGAATCGGGCACCTGGCGGGCATCCTTGCTCAGTATTGCGTAGGCCTCGGCGAATGACCCGGGATCGGCCAAAGGGCCGACGATCGGCAGGTAGTCCGGGCTGGTGCAGCGGAAGGCGACGCGGCCATCCAGCTGATCGATTGGCCTTGTACGGGCCTGTAGTCGCTGAAACAGATCGGCTGAAATCTCTTCGAGCATGTCCAGATTGGCGCGGTGCTCCGCTTCGCTTGGCGCGGGATCGCTGTCGGCGAAATTGAAGCTCGCGCCCAGGGTGTGCATGCCGTCGCGCGGCGGGGCGACGTAGCCCTTGGCGCAGAGGACGGTGCGTAATTCAGCGCTTCTTTCGGTGGCACGCAGTCCGGTGATCTGCCCGCGGATGCGCTTGAGTGGTAGCCAGGCGCTCTGGCTGAATCGCGCGACATCGGCGGCGCCGGCCAGCACAACCACCGGCGCTTCGGCCAATACTTCGTCGCCGTTCAGTGCCTGCCAGCAACCCTCTGCGCGGCGTAGTTCGACGGGGTTTCGATGCCGGAGCAGTTCGATAGCGGGATGATCGAGCATCCACCGGCACAGTGCCGGCGGGTGCGCCCAACCGGCGTCGGGGTAGAACAGTCCGCCATGATCCAGCGCCACACCGGCCAGCTGTTCGGCTTCCAAACGCTCGACGGGGCGCAGCAGGCTGGGTGCAAAGGCGTCGGAGAGTGCGGTTTGTCGCGCGGCTTCCTTGTCGTCGAAAGCGATCTGCAATACGCCACAGGCGTCCCAATCCCGTCCTCGCTGCAAGTGGTGCAATAGCCGGCGTGTATAGCCAAAGCCGCTGACCACCAATCGCGAAAGCGCCGTGCCGTGCGCGGACAGCTTCAGATAGAGCACACCCTGAGGATTGCCGGAACCTTCCTGGGCGATATCGCCGTGCCGCTCCAACACCGTGACCTGCCAGCCCCGGGCCGCCAGGCTCGCCGCGCTCGCGCAGCCAGCCAGTCCGGCGCCGATGACCAAAGCCCTGCGTTGTGCCGGTTTGAATGAGGGCCGCGCGAACCAGGGCTCGTCCGCCGTTTTCGGCGATTCGAGGACATGGCCCTGCAGGCTTTCCCATTTATGGCCAAAACCGGGGATTCGCTTGATCTCGAAACCGGCCTCCTTCAACGCTCGACGCACGCTACCGGCGCTGGTGAAGGTCGCCAGGGTCGCGCCCGGGGCTGACAGTCGCGCCAGCTGGGCAAACAGCGGGGGCTGCCACATGTCCGGGTTCTTGGCCGGGGCGAACCCATCGAGAAACCAGGCATCGGCCTGCGCATCCAAATCGCTCAGGCACTCGAGTGCATCGCCTACCAGCAAGGTCAGCGCCACCCGACCGAATCGGAACTGCTGAAAGCCTGGGTTGATCGCCACGTACTGATCCAGCAGTTGCCGCGCCTGCGTCTGCAGCTCGGGCCACAGGCCCAGGGCGCGTTGAAGGTCGTCGGGTGCGAGAGGGTGCTTTTCGGCGCTGACGAAATGCAGCTTGGCGCCTGCGGCCGCGGTACGCTCGAACAGTGCCCAGGCACAGAGAAAGTTCAGGCCGGTGCCAAAACCCGTTTCGCCGATCACGAATCCTTCTCCGGCCTGCAGCGCGGCGAAACGTTCGGCGAGCCGGTTTGGCTGCAGGAACACATGGGTGGTTTCCGCCATGCCGGAGGTGCGCGAAAAGTACACATCGCCATACAGGCGCGATTGCGGCTGGCCGTTCTCGTCCCAGTCGAGCTCGGCGGGCTGGAAGCCGGAGGTGTCAGGGACGGTCATCAGGCGGTTCCTAGGGCAATGCGAAGAACGCGATTCTAGCAGTGGCGGGAAACCCATTGCGGGTACGCTTTGTCGCATCGATATACGACGCTTCTATGGAGGACGGGCCGTAAGTCGCTTGGCTGCGGTGCGTCGTGCCATCGATATTCAGCCCTTCCGGGTTGCTGCAGTCATTCTGGAGAACACGATGTTCGAGTCCGCGGAAATCGGCCACACCATCGACAAGGCGACCTATAACGCGGAAGTACCCGCCCTGCGCGAAGCATTGCTCGAAGCCCAATATCGGCTGCGGGAGCAGGCGCGCTTTCCGGTGCTGATCCTGATCAACGGCATCGAAGGGGCGGGCAAGGGTGAGACGATCAAGCTGCTCAATGAATGGATGGACCCGCGCTTGATCCGCGTCGACAGCTTCGACGTGCCTACCGACGAAGAACTCTCTCATCCGCCAGCTTGGCGTTACTGGCGCCGTTTGCCAGCGAAGGGGCAAACCGGAATCTTCTTCGGTAACTGGTATAGCAAGATGCTTGAGGATCGGGTTCACGGTCGAATCAAGAAAACCGATCTCGAGCTGGCCATCGACCGGGCTCAGCGCTTCGAACGCATGCTTTGCAAAGAGGGCATGCTGATCTTCAAATTCTGGTTTCACCTGTCCAAGGACCGCATGCTTCAGCGCCTCGATTCGCTCAAGGACGATCCTCTGCATAGCTGGCGGATCAGTCCGCTGGATTGGCAACAATCGAAGACCTACGACCGGTTCGTCAAATACGGAGAGCTGATCCTGCGCCGTAGCAGCCGGGATTTTGCGCCCTGGTACATCATCGAGGGCAGCGACGAGCGTTATCGCAGCCTGACCGCCGGACGGTTGCTGCTTGAAGGCCTCAATGCCGCGCTGGACGCTGCTGATCAGCAGCCCGTGCAGCCCCACACCGCACCGGTTGAACTGAACATCGACCGGCTGGGTCTGCTCGGCAGTCTCGACCTCGATCAGAAGCTCGACAAGGAGGCGTACAAGGATCAACTGGTAGAGGAGCAGGCCCGCCTTTCCCGGCTGCTGCGCGATCAGCGCCTGCGCAAGCGCGGCGTGCTGGCGCTGTTCGAAGGCCACGATGCCGCGGGCAAGGGCAGCGCCATCCGCCGTGTCACCGGCGCGCTGGATCCGCGCCTGTATCGTACGGTGCAGATCGCAGCGCCCAGCGAGGACGAGCTGGCTCAACCATGGTTGTGGCGGTTCTGGCGCAACGTGCCGGCACGCGGGCAGTTCACGATTTTCGACCGGTCATGGTACGGCAGGGTGCTGGTCGAGCGGGTTGAAGGCTTCTGCTCGCCGGATGAATGGCTGCGTGCCTACAGCGAAATCAACGATTTCGAGGAGCAATTGGTGGAGGCCGGTGTAGTGGTGGTCAAGTTCTGGCTGTCGATAGACAAAGAGACACAACTGGACCGTTTCAAGGAGCGGGAGGACACCCCGCACAAGCGCTTCAAGATCACCGAGGAGGACTGGCGCAATCGCGACAAGTGGGACGATTACGGCCACGCGGTGGCGGACATGGTCGACCGCACCAGTACCGAAATCGCGCCTTGGACGCTGGTGGAGGCCAACGACAAGCGCTTCGCCCGGGTCAAGGTACTGCGCACCCTTAACGACGCGCTGGAAGCCGCGATCCGCTGAGCGGGCGGCGAGCGGGGCGCACGATGGTCGACCATATCCCTGCTGAATGGTCGTCGCCTTTGGTGAATGGCCGGAACTATGCTCGGATAATCGTCAACAGTCAGGTCGCCGTCGTCGCGTCCTGCCGAACAACTCGAGGTATGCCATGCGTGAAGTAGTGATCGTCGACAGCGTACGGACCGGCCTGGCCAAGTCCTTCCGCGGCAAGTTCAACATGACCCGCCCTGATGACATGGCGGCCCATTGCGTCAATGCGCTGCTGTCACGCAACGGTCTGGACCCCAAGCTGGTCGAGGACTGCATCGTCGGTGCCGGCTCCAACGAAGGTGCACAGGGCTACAACATCGGTCGCAACGTCGCGGTGCTGTCGAATCTGGGCATCCAGTGCGCGGGCATGACGCTCAACCGGTTCTGCTCGTCCGGCCTGCAATCGATTGCCATCGCTGCCAACCAGATCGCCTCCGGTTGCAGCGACATCATCGTCGCCGGCGGGGTCGAATCGATCACCATGACGGCCAAGAGCAAGAACACCGAAAATTTGTACAACCCGATCCTGCAGGAAAGGGTGCCCGGTCTTTATCACAGCATGGGCCAGACCGCCGAGATGGTTGCGCGTCGCTACAACGTGACTCGTGAGCAGCAGGACATTTACTCGATGCAGAGTCAGCAGCGCACCGCACGCGCCCAGGCTGAAGGGTTGTTCCAAGACGAAATCGTGCCGATGAACGTCCGCTATTTCACCGAGGACAAAGCCACTGGCGAGCGCACCGAGCACGACGGTGTGGTGGATCGCGACGACTGCAACCGGCCCGACACCACGCTGGAAAGCTTGTCGGGTCTAAAACCGGTGTTTGCCGACGACGGTTCGGTGACCGCCGGCAACGCCTCGCAACTATCTGATGGCGCTTCGATGACCCTGGTGATGAGCCTGGACAAGGCCATCGAGCTGGGCCTCACGCCGCGTGCGTTCTTCCGCGGTTTCACCGTGGCCGGCTGCGAGCCGGACGAAATGGGCATCGGCCCGGTTTTCTCGGTGCCGCGCCTGCTCAAGGCGCGCGGCCTTCAGGTCAGCGATATCGACCTGTGGGAACTCAATGAAGCCTTCGCCTCGCAGTGCCTGTATTGCCGCGACACGTTGGAAATCGACAACGAGAAGTTCAACGTCAACGGCGGCTCGATCTCCATCGGTCACCCGTTCGGCATGACCGGTTCGCGTACCGCCGGCCACCTCATCCGCGAACTGCAGCGCCGCAACCTGCGTTACGGCGTGGTGACCATGTGCGTTGGTGGCGGCATGGGCGCTTCTGGCCTGTTCGAGGCGGTGCGCTGACGGGACCTGCAAGTTTCAAGGCGCCAGTCGAACGCGTAGTTGGCCATCCGCGCCCGCTGGCCTGTAGCTACGTATCGGTGGGCTTCAGCCCACCGTCCGCTCAGCTTCGGCTGGATTCCAGCATGGTTTCCGGCCTGACCCACTGATCGAATTCCTCGTCGGTGAGATAGCCCAGCGCCAGTGCGGCTTCGCGCAAGGTGGTGCCTTCACCGTAAGCCTTCTTGGCGATCTCGGCGGCCTTGTCATAGCCGATGTGCGGATTCAGCGCGGTCACCAGCATCAGGCCGCGCTCCAGGTGTTCGGCCATGCGTGCGGCATCTGGTTCCAGGCCGACGATGCAGTGCGCGTTGAAGTTGCGGCAGCCGTCGCTCAGCAGGCGGATCGACTCGAGCAAGTTGTGCACGATCACCGGTTTGAACACGTTGAGCTGCAGGTGTCCCTGGCTGGCGGCGAAGCCGACCGTCACGTCATTGCCCATCACCTGACAGGCGAGCATCGAAAGCGCTTCGCACTGGGTCGGATTCACCTTGCCCGGCATGATCGAGCTGCCCGGCTCGTTGGCCGGCAGGCGCACTTCAGCGAAACCGCCGCGTGGGCCGGAACCGAGCAATCGCAGGTCGTTGGCGATTTTCATCAGCGCCGTGGCCAGGGTTTTCAGCGCGCCGGAGAGGGCGACTAGCGGTTCATGCCCAGACAACGCGGCGAACTTGTTCGGCGCCGAGACGAAGGGGAGACCCGACAGTGCGGCCAGCTCGGCGGCGATCGCTTCGGCAAAGCCGTGCGGCGCATTGAGCCCGGTGCCGACTGCCGTGCCGCCCTGGGCCAGCTCGAATACCGCAGGCAGCGTATGGCGAATCGCCTGCTCGGCGATATCCAGCTGGGCAACGAAGGCCGACAGTTCCTGGCCGAAGGTCACCGGCGTCGCATCCATCATGTGCGTGCGGCCGGTCTTGACCAATTGGCCGTGCCGCGCCGCCTGCTCGGCGATACCACCGGACAGCTCGGCGATGGCCGGCAGCAGGTCGTGGTGGACGGCGCGTGCAATAGCGATGTGCATGGCCGTCGGGAAGCAGTCGTTAGAACTCTGCGCGCGATTGACATGGTCGTTGGGATGCACCGGGCTCTTGCCGCCACGCGCCCCTCCCGCGAGCTCGTTGGCGCGTCCGGCGATCACCTCGTTGACATTCATATTGCTTTGGGTACCGCTGCCGGTCTGCCAGACCACCAGCGGAAACTGGTCGTCGTGCTGGCCATGGAGCACCTCATCGGCCGCCTGCTCGATCAGGCGTGCGATATCCGGCGGCAGATCGCCTATACGGTCGTTGACCCGCGCCGCGGCCTTCTTGATCAACGCCAGCGCGTGGCATACGGCAAGTGGCATGCGCTGCTCGCCGATGGCGAAATTGATCAGAGAGCGCTGTGTCTGTGCTCCCCAGTACGCCTGTTCCGGCACTTCCACTGGGCCCAGGCTGTCGGTTTCGGTGCGTGTCATGCCGTACTCCATCTATGAGGTCTTCCAGTTAGGTCGTCAGCTGTCGACACTGGTTCAATCGGTAGCCTGGCTGGCTCCTTGAGCGATTGGAACTCCACGCGCAGAATGTGTCCATTGAGGCTCATCCATCGTTCGACAAGGATCATCCAATGCGCGCTCTTCGTACTTTCGGGCTTCGTGCCTTTGGCCTCTGTGGCGTATTGTCGATCACGCTGCTCGCGGGTCATGCCAGCGCTGACACCCGCAGCCATGCGGCTCAGGCTGAGCGCTTTCTCGAACTGGTCAATGCCGACCGCATCGCGGTTCCGGTATACGCCCAGGTTCAGCAGATGTTCGCTGAGCGGTTCGCCCAGACCCAGGCGCCGGAAAGCAAACGGGGCCTGCTGGAAAGTTACCAATCCAAGGCCGACGCGGCGTTGGACAAAGCGATCGGTTGGGAAGAGGTCAAGCCGGATCTGGTAGCGCTGTACACCGAGACGTTCAGCGAGCCGGAGCTCACTCGATTGAATGAATTCTACGAATCCGAACTGGGTAAGAAGATGCTCACGCAGCTGCCGCAGCTCAACGCGCGTTCGGCGCAGGTGACCCAGACCAAGCTGCAGAATGCCGTGCCCCAGGTGAACAAATTACTGGCTGATATGACAGCCGAACTCGATACCCAGAAGAAACCTTGAGGGAGCCTGTCAGGCATGTCCAAACTATTCGCCATCGAAAATACCCTGCAGGCAGCCCTGCAGCCCATGTATCTGCAGGTGCTGGATGAGAGCCACATGCACAGCCGTGGGCAGGAAACCCACTACAAGGCGGTGATCGTCAGTGAGCAGTTCGCCGGCCTCAACGCGGTCAAGCGCCATCAGAAAGCATACGCCGCCATGGGTGAACTGATGCAGCAGATACATGCGCTCGCGCTGCACACCTATACCCCCGAAGAGTGGGCGAAGCAGGGCGCGGCGCCGGATTCTCCGGTCTGCGCCGGTGGACACAAATAAGCCCTGAGTAACCCACCTGGCTTTCGCTTGGTGCCTGGCGCACGTTTATTGATAGAATGCGCGCCGCGCCGGCTCACGCCGGCGTTGTCGTTTTCGTATTCCCGGTCCGCCCTTTACGTGGGTGACCACTGGAGGAAATTCCCCGCATGGCCCAGAACATCGTCGTCGCGGCGTTGTACAAGTTCGTCTCCCTGCCGGACTACGTCGCGTTGCGTGAGCCCCTGCTCGAAACCCTCAATGCCAATGGCATCAAGGGTACTTTGCTACTCGCCGAAGAAGGCATCAACGGCACGGTTTCCGGTACCCGCGAAGGTATCGATGCGCTACTCGCCTGGTTTCGCACCGATGTGCGCCTGGCTGACATCGACCACAAGGAATCCTATTGCGAAGAGCAGCCGTTCTATCGCACCAAGGTCAAGCTGAAGAAGGAAATCGTCACCCTGGGGGTGGCGGGCGTCGACCCCAATCAACGCGTCGGCACGTACGTCGAGCCGCAGGACTGGAACGCACTGATCGACGACCCCGAAGTGCTGCTGATCGACACCCGCAACGATTACGAAGTGGCCATCGGCACCTTCGAAGGCGCGATCGATCCACAGACCAAATCCTTCCGTGAATTCCCCGACTACATCAAGGCGCATTACGATCCGACCAAACACAAGAAGGTCGCGATGTTCTGCACCGGCGGCATTCGCTGCGAAAAGGCCTCCAGCTACATGCTGGGTGAAGGCTTCGAGGAGGTCTATCACCTCAAGGGCGGCATCCTTAAATACCTCGAAGAAGTGCCGCAGGAAGAGACCCGTTGGCGTGGCGACTGCTTCGTCTTCGATAACCGCGTGACCGTTCGCCATGACCTCAGTGAAGGCGATTTCGACCAGTGCCACGCTTGCCGCACGCCGATCTCGCTGGAGGACCGGCAATCGGAGCACTACGCTCCAGGTATCAGCTGCCCGCATTGCTGGAATACGCTCAGCGAGAAAACTCGCCACAGCGCGCGTGAGCGGCAGAAACAGATCGAGCTGGCGCTCAAGCGCAATCAGCCGCACCCGATCGGCCATAACTACCGCAAACAGGGCGCGTAACCTAAGCCGCTTGGCCAGATGGCGGGGCGCAATTTTGCGCTCCACCCGATAGAACCGGAGCCCCGATGCGCACCCGACTGATTTATGTGATGGACCCGATGTGCTCCTGGTGCTGGGGCTTCGCGCCGGTGGTACAGGCTTTGGTTGCCCAGGCGCAGGCACAGGGTGTCGGTGCCGATCTGGTAGTCGGCGGCCTGCGTCAGGAGCGCATCGCCATGGATCAGGCCGGCCGTGAACGCACCCTGTCTTATTGGCATGCGGTGCACGAAGCGAGCGGACAACCGTTCAACTTCGATGCGGGATTGCCGGACGGTCTGGTCTATGACACGGAGCCAGCCTGTCGCGCCGTGGTGGCGGCGCGCAGTCTCGATCCGCAGCTGGTCTGGCCACTCGTTGGGCTGATTCAGCGGGCGTTTTATGTCGACGGGCGCAACGTCACGATGCCGCCAGAACTGGTTGATCTGGCCGAGGCGGCAGGCATACCCCGTATCGAGTTCGCCGACCGGTTCGATTCCCAGGCGGTGCGCGATGCCACGGAGGCTGACTTCGACTGGGCGCGCAACCTTGGCATTGCCGGATTCCCCACCTTGCTTGCCGAGCACAACGGTCAGTTGGCGCTGTTGACCAACGGCTTCCAGCCACTTGACGTATTGTCACCTCTGCTGGTGCGTTGGCTGGACCATAACGTCCATGCCTGATCAACTCAGCTGGGCGGAGATCCGCCGTCTCGCGTTGCATCATCGCAAGGCGTTGATCCTCGCCAATCTGGTGGCTGTGCTCGCTACCCTTTGCAGCGTGCCGATTCCGTTGCTGTTGCCGCTGCTGGTCGATGAGGTGCTGCTGGGGCAGGGCGATACGGCGCTGCAGATAATGGATAGGTTTCTGCCGACGGGCTGGCAGACGGCGATTGGCTATATCGGCCTGATGCTCTGCGCGACGCTGCTGCTGCGGGCGTCTGCGCTGATTTTCAACGTGCTGCAGGCGCGGCTGTTCGCGCGGCTGTCGAAGGACCTGGTCTACCGCATCCGCGTGCGGTTGATCGAGCGGCTCAAACGTATCGCGCTGAGCGAGTACGAAAGTCTGGGCGGCGGAACCGTCGCGGCGCACCTGGTCACTGATCTGGAGACCATCGACAAATTCATCGGCGAAACCCTCAGTCGGCTGCTGGTGGCACTGCTGTCGATAGCCGGCACGGCGGCGATCCTAGTCTGGATGCACTGGCAACTGGCGCTGCTGATCCTGCTGTTCAACCCGCTGGTGATCTACGCCACGGTGCAATTGGGTAAACGCGTCAAGCACCTGAAGAAGCTGGAGAACGACAGCACCTCGCTGTTTACCCAGGCGCTCACCGAAACCCTGGATGCCATCCAGGAAGTGCGCGCCGGTAATCGCCAGGGTTTCTTTCTCGGCCGGCTTGGGCTGCGCGCGCGTGAGGTGCGCGATTACGCCGTGGCCTCTCAATGGAGGACCGACGCCTCCAACCGCGCCAGCGGGCTGCTGTTCCAGTTTGGCATCGACATCTTCCGCGCGGCGGCGATGCTCACCGTGTTGTTCTCCGACCTGTCGATCGGCCAGATGCTGGCGGTGTTCAGCTACCTCTGGTTCATGATCGGGCCGGTGGAACAGCTGCTCAATCTGCAATACGCGTTTTATGCCGCTGGCGGCGCGCTCAGCCGTATCAATCAATTGCTGGCGCGTGCCGACGAGCCACAGTATGTCGGCGGCAACGACCCATTCGCGGGAAGGGATACGGTGGATATCGAGGTTCGCGGGCTGCGATTCTCCTATCAGGACGAGCCCGTATTGGAAGGCTTGGACCTCTCGATAGCGGCGGGCGAAAAGGTTGCGATCGTTGGCGCCAGCGGTGGCGGCAAGAGCACCTTGGTGCAGTTGCTGTTGGGTCTGTATCAGCCGCAGGCAGGGCAGATTCGCTTCGCCGGAATCGATGTCGAGCAGATCGGCCTGGGTACGGTTCGCGACAATGTCGCGGTGGTGCTGCAGCACCCAGCGTTGTTCAACGACACGGTGCGCGCCAACCTGCTGATGGGGCGCGAACGGGACGATCAGGCTTGTTGGCAGGCGCTGGAAATCGCGCAACTGGCCGAAACCATCCACCAATTACCGGCGGGGCTCGACAGCGTCGTCGGTCGTTCCGGGGTGCGCCTGTCAGGCGGCCAACGGCAACGGCTGGCGGTGGCGCGGATGGTGTTGGCTGAACCCAAGGTGGTGATTCTCGACGAAGCGACCTCCGCCTTGGATGCTGCCACCGAATATGCGCTGCATCAGGAGCTGAACCGGTTTCTGCAAGGGCGCACCACTTTGATCATCGCCCACCGTCTGTCTGCGGTGAAACAGGCCGACCGGGTCTTGGTATTCGATGGTGGGCGCATCGCCGAGCAGGGTGACCACCTTCAGCTAATCGCGGACGGCGGGCTCTACGCCCAGCTTTACGGTCATCTGCAGCAGCATTGAGCCGTTGTCTCCAATCTGCTGATTGCTCTGCGCGAATTCTATGGTCAGGTCGCTGGCCATTGGCTATCGCGGCCTGATTAAATCGCGTTGTTTCCGCACTCAACTTTGCTCGGTCATGGCCGACTTCATGACGTGCGCTTATTTTTTCTAGGGAATCTCTGATGCAGTCTGTCGATATATTCGCCAACCTTTCCGTGGGCAAAAAGCTGCTGCTCGGCTTTGCCATGGTGTTGTTGCTGACCCTGGGCGTCGCCGGTACCGGCTTTTTCGCCGTGGATTCGATTCTGGCCCGGTCCTCTCAGGCTAATCAGCTCGCCGCCATCAACGCCGCGATTCTCGCTGCACGCGGTCAGGAGCGAGATTACGCCCTGACTCACAGCGACGCGTCCGGTTCGGCGCTGCGTGCCACGCTCGGCCAGCTCAATCAGCGGCTGGATGAACTCTCCGCGATCTCCGGCACCGACGAGCAGGCGTTGCTGCAGCAGATTCGCAGCGATGCCGCAAAATACGCCCAGCAGTTCGACAACTATCGCGCGCTGATCGGCAAGGGCGTCGAGTTGCGTGGGCATATGGGCGATGCCGCGCAGAAGAGTCGTGAGGAGTTCGAATACATCGAGCTGGACATGTACGACGCGGTCCGCGTGTTGCGGCTGGAAGGTGACCATCTCAAGGGCAGCGATCCGCTGACGATCGCCGAAGCCGCGTCCGGCCTGACCAAGCGCATTCTCGATCTGCGCACGTTCGAAAATATTTTCATCGGCAGCAACACTCAAGAGGCCGTAGACAGTTGGAACGAGGTCTATGGCGATGTGACCACCATCGGCAAAAGCCTTAAGACTTGGCTCAACGACGAACAGAAAGCGACGATGGACGGTGCGCTCGCTGCTCTCGCCAGCTATGAGCAGGCGTTTGCCGAATTTCGTCGCAACCGTTCGGAGCGGATCGCCCTGGAAGGCGCCATGGTCGCTCAGGCGCAACGTGTACTGGACACCGCCGACCAGGCTCTGACGAATGCCAACGAAGCGATGCAGAATCAGCGCAGCAGTGCTTATTCGCTGCTTGCGGTGATCACCGCCCTGGCCGTAATTCTCGGGCTGGGAGCGGCTATCGCCATCTCCCGCATGATTGTCGTGCCGCTACGCTACACGGTGCAGCTGGCGCAGCGGGTTGCCGACGGCGATCTCACCCAATCGGAGAAGGTCACACGCCGCGATGAGCTTGGGCAGTTGCAGCAAACCATGTACGCCATGACCGAAAGTCTGCGTACCCTGATCGGGCGCATCGGCGGCAGCGTAGGGCAAATCGCCGCGGCCGCCGAGCAGCTGTCGGCGGTCACCGCGCAAACCAGCGTCGGGGTGCAAAAGCAGCGAGAGGAGACGGATCAGGTCGCAACGGCGATGCATGAGATGGCCGCGACCGTGCAAGAGGTCGCGCAGAATGCCGAGCAGGCATCCTTGGCCGCACGTCAGGCTGATCAACAGGCCCGTCAGGGGGATCTGGTCGTCAAGGAAGCCATCACCCAGATCGACAGCCTGTCCGGTGAAGTGGAGAATTCCGCGCATGCCATCGAAGAGCTGAACACCGAGAGCGGGCACATCGGCAGTGTGCTCGAGGTGATTCGCGCGGTTGCCGAGCAGACCAACCTGCTGGCGCTTAACGCAGCGATCGAAGCCGCTCGCGCCGGTGAGCAGGGCCGTGGCTTTGCTGTGGTGGCTGACGAAGTTCGTGCGCTGGCACGTCGCACACATGATTCCACCGAGGAAATCGAAGGGCTGATCGGCAATCTGCAGCGGGTCGCACAGAAAGCCGTAGAGCAGATGCAGACCAGCCGTGAGCTGACCCAGCGTACCGTTGAGCTGGCCAGTGAAGCCGGCATCGCCCTCGGCCGTATTACCGACTCGGTGTCCACCATCGAGCAGATGAACCAGCAGATCGCTGCGGCTTCCGAGGAGCAGAGTGCGGTAGCCGAAAACATTTCCGAAAGCGTAACCCGGGTGCGCGACATTGGTGAGCAAAGCGCCAGCGGTAGCGAGCAGACCGCTGGTGCCAGCGCCGAGCTGGCGCGTCTGGGCACCGAGCTACAGGGATTGGTAGCGCGTTTCCGTACCTGAAGCAGGTCGTCTTGTCGCAGCGAAGCCCCGATCTGATCGGGGCTTCGTCGTTCATGGCGCTGAACTCCGTCGAGACTCCACCTATCTAGAACAGGAACGCGGCGGTGGCCGCACGCTGTGGAGATGCTCGATGAAAGCCTCGTTATTCGTCGCTGTCCGTTCCGGCGCGGGAGCGATCAGTCCATGAAAATAAATGCATGGGTCGCCGGAGAGTCTCGTCTGAAGCAGGCTATCACCGGGCCGGCGCTGTTTCTGTTCATCCTCGGCGACGTCTTGGGCGCTGGTGTCTACGCGCTGGTAGGCAAGATGGCCGGCGAAGCGGGAGGCGCGGTGTGGGTGCCGCTGCTGGTTGCCCTGGGTTTTGCGATGCTGACCGCGGCGTCCTACGCAGAGTTGGTCACCAAGTATCCAAAGGCGGGCGGCGCGGCGGTGTTCGCCGAGCGCGCATTCGGCAAGCCGCTGCTGTCCTTTCTCGTGGGTTTCTGCATGCTCGCGGCTGGGGTGACCAGCGCGGCCGGGTTGTCCCTGGCGTTTGCTGGCGATTATCTAGGCGCCTTCGTCGATACCCCGGCGGTGCCCACCGCACTGGTGTTCCTGGCCATCGTCGCGTTGCTCAACGCGCGTGGCATCAAGGAGTCGCTCGGCGCCAACGCGGTGATGACCGTCATCGAGGTATCGGGGCTGCTGTTCGTGGTGGTGTTGGCCGCGCGCTTTCTTTTGAGCGGGCAAGGCGAGCCGTCGCGAGTGCTGGAGTTCACGCCAGGCGTCTCGCCTGCCATTGCCGTGTTGGGTGCGGCGCTGATCGCGTTCTACTCGTTTGTCGGCTTCGAGGTATCTGCCAATGTCGCCGAAGAGGTCAAGGATGTTCGGCGCAACTACCCCCGCGCTTTGTTCGGCGCGCTGCTGGCGGCCGGGTTGGTCTACATGGGCGTCGGCATGGCCGCGACGGCGGTGCTTTCCCCTGCGACCCTGGCCAATTCAACAGCGCCCTTGCTGGACGTCGTACGCGCCACCGGTTATGCCGTGCCGGACGGGCTCTTCGCGGCCGTGGCGCTGGTGGCCGTTGCCAATGGCGCGCTGTTGACCATGATCATGTCCAGCCGACTGGCCTATGGCATGGCCGATGAAGGGTTGCTGCCGTCCATACTGACCCGCGTGCTGCCAGAGCGGCGTACACCTTGGCTGGCGATCGTGATTACAACCCTGTTGGCCATGATCCTCACGGTGACCGGCACGCTGACAGCGCTTGCCGAAACCGTCGTGCTGTTGCTGCTGTTCGTCTTCATGAGCACCAATGTCGCGGTGCTGGTGCTGCGCAAAGACAAGATCGCCGAGCCGCATTTCCGCACCCCGACCGTCTTGCCCCTGTTGGCGATCCTTTCCTGTCTGTTGCTGTTATCCCAGCAGAGTGCGGGCACTTGGCTGCGTGCCGGGCTGTTGATGACACTTGGTGCTTTGCTCTACGGGGTTGGCCGCTGGCAGAAGGGGCGCCGACGCTAGTCAGCGCCGGTTCAGTTCGGCGGCCCACTCGGCCAGTGGCAGGGCGGGTTGCTGCTGCCATACGCGCCGCCAGATCAGCTTGAGTCGGTCCATATCGCCGCGCTCGGCGGGCAACCGTTCAACAAAGGGGATCAACTGCCAGCCTTCGCCGCTGCGCTCGGCGAGGGCGAAGCGGAAGGGGTGGAAACCGGTCATGCCGAGTCGTAGATCGGTCACCAGCAACTGACCGTCGATCTCGTCATAACGCAGCACGCCGCCGGTGAACCACTGCAGCCGAGTATGTTGCGGCGACTCGCGCAGGATGTCGGCGAGCCGCTCGCCACGCGCGATGCGCACCAGTTCGGGCGGCTGGTCATCGAACCAGCTCACCAGCGCTTCGTAGTAGTCGTCACCCTGGAGAATGATTACGCGCCACAGCAGGCTGTTGAACGGGGTTGGCGTGCTGAATAGTTGGTTCGCCTGGAGACCTTGACTGGCGATCGCCGTTTCCACGCGCTGCTCGGCCATCTGCTTGCCGGCCAGCGTGAAGCCCAGATACAGCGACGTCACGACCAAGGCCACGACGGGCACGCGAGGGCTGCGGCCTTCCAAGCCGACGATCGCTCCGGCCAGCACCGCCAGCAGCAGGGGCACGCTGTATATCGGATCGATGATGAACACGCTGGACCAGGCCACCGGAGGCGTGGTCAACGGCCAGAACAATTGGGTGCCGTAACTGGTGAAGGCGTCGAGCAGCACATGGGTCACCAGCACCAGCCAGACCGTCATGAACAGGCGTATGCCGCTGTAGCCCGGATCGGGTCGTATTCGGCGGGCGAGCCAGGTCAATGCGACGGCGAGCATGCTGAGGACGAACAGCGAATGGCTGAAGCCCCGGTGATAGGTCATGTCGGCGATGGCATCACCGTAGTCAATCACTACGTCCAAATCGGGCAGCGTGCCCAGTACTGCGCCGTAAAGCAGCGCCTTGCGGCCCTGCCAACGGCCAAGCAACGACGCTTGAACGGTAGCGCCGAGCAGGGCCTGGGTAATCGAGTCCATGCGGGTTTCCATCAGGTGCGAGCAGGCTACAGTAGCCGAACCGACTCACCTGTGGCGGCTCCAAATCATATAAAAACGTGTCCGCACGGCTTGCCTGATGGACAATACCTGCCCACCTCAACCTGCGACGGACCGATGCTCGAGATATCCAATAGCGTGCAGCTAGCCGACAGCGAGATCGAGCTGACTGCCATCCGCGCCCAGGGCGCTGGTGGGCAGAACGTCAACAAGGTTTCCAGCGCGCTGCATCTTCGCTTCGATATCAAAGCCTCCTCGTTGCCGGATTTCTACAAGGAACGCCTGCTGGCGTTGCGTGACAGCCGGATCACTGGCGACGGCGTCATCGTCATCAAGGCGCAGCAGTACCGCACCCAGGAGCAGAATCGCGCCGACGCCCTGGAGCGTCTGGCGGAATTGATCCGCAGTGTGGCGAAAGTCGAAAAGGCGCGGCGCCCGACGCGGCCGACGCTGGGCTCGAAAAAGCGCCGCCTGGAAGGCAAAAGCAAGCGCGGCGCGATCAAGGCCGGCCGCGGCAAGGTGGATTTCTAAAAGGGGCCGGCATTGCGGGCAGGCGCGGTGTATGGGTACCTGCGGTTTGCTGGGATGGCGGCCTGGCGCTAACCGTCCGGGTATCGGTTGGCGCAGGCCTCGCCGCCATTCAATGGGTGCCGGTGCGTGGCTCGATGATGGTTTCCTCGGGCTGGTCGTAGTCGATGTCCGACTCGGTGGCTGCGGTCTCGGTGGTATCGCCCTCCGGCGTGTCCGGCATCAACTCCAGCACCGTGTGGCTGGTACGCAGCATCGGTGTGAAGTGACCGTGCGGCTCGGTCACCAGGTCGAATACCCGGCGTGACCGGAAGTAGGAATAGATGGCCAGGAAGGCCAGGGTCACGGCGAAGAACACCGGCAACGCCTTGGGCCCGAAAAAACTCATCAGGCCACCGGCGATCACCGGACCAAAGGCAGCCCCGAAGCCATTGGCTAGCAGCAGGCCGCTGGAGCCGGAGAGGATTTCATCCGGGTGCAGTTGGTCGACCATCTGCGCCACGGCGATGGAATAAATCGAAAAGGCCAGACCGCCCCATAGAAACATCATCCCCAACAGTAACGATCCGGATGTGAGCGGGGTAATCAGACCGCCAATGACCGCGGCGATCGCCACGACCCAGAGCATCACCAGGCGGCGATCATGCTTGTCGGAAAACAACCCGATCGGCCATTGCAGAACGGCCCCGCCGAGGATGGTGATGCTCATCAACAGGCCCACCCCGGCCGCGTCGAAGCCACTCTGCGAGGCATATACCGGCGCTAGGCCCCAAAACCCGCCCAGGGTCAGGCCCGAAACGCCGGCGGCCATCAAGGGCAGCGGGGCGATACGTGCCAGCTGCAGCAGGTCGGTGGCCGGCATGTCGGGTTGTGCCGGTTGCGTCTGGCGGGTCAGGGTGATCGGCATCAACGCAGCGCAGATGAGGATGGCTGCCAGCGCGAACAGGGTGAAGTTCATCGGGCTGTCGAAACTCAATAGCTGCTGAGCGGCGGCTAGCGAGCCGAGGTTGACCGCCATGTAAATGGCGAACACCTGGCCGCGCTTTTCACCGCTGACCTGGGCGTTGAGCCAGCTCTCGATGACCATGTACAGCGTGACCAGGGCGACGCCGTAGAGCAGGCGCAGCACCAGCCACACCCAGGGGTTGACGATCAGTACGTGCAGCAGCACGGCAACCGAGGCCAGGGCTGCGTAGAAGGCGAAGGTGCGAATGTGGCCGACCCGGCGGATCAGCGACGGTGCGAGCCAGGTGCCGACGAGGAAACCGGCGAAATACCCCGACATCAGCAAACCAATCATTCCAGTGGAATAGCCCTCGGCAATGCCGCGCAGCGTCAACAGCGTGTTCAGCAGTCCGTGGCCGAGCAGTAGTAATGCAACGCCGCCCAGCAGCGAGCCGATGGGGGCAAGTAAGGACGTCATGGCAAACAACCCTAAGCTAGTAAATCCGTGGTGGTAGGCAGCCCGACCAGGGGCGGCATGCCGTTATAACCGTTAAGTTCCTGAAATACCTCGTTAATCCATCGTTGATGGTCTCAAGGCATGCAGCTTGGGCAGCGCTTTTGCCCGAGGATTCAAAACGAAGCGCATTTCCAGCGAAGCGCTCAGCCATTGCTTTGCCCCCTGTATCACGTCCAGCGTGTACCTTCGCGATCCAGGCGCCCGCTGTGTGCAATTGCGCCTGGAGGCAAGTCCAGGCCAGCGTTCATGCTTCAAGCTTGGCTCAAACTTTCAGTTTTGTCCCGGCCGAAGCGTTGCGATAAGCGCCCGGACACTGCCCGGCAGGGCGTCGAGCTCGCGGACCAGAATGCTGCGTTCACGGATCGCCCACGGCTCGTCGAGCTCGATCAGCGCCAGCTGCATGGTGCGGCTGTGCCGGCGTGCGGCCGACTCCGGGATGATCCCGATGCCGACACCCGCTTCGATCATCCGGCACACGGCCTCGAAACTCGATAGTTGGATCCGCAGCGAAAGGGTGCCGCCGAGTTTCTCCACCTGATCGCGAAGAAACGTCAATAACGTGCTGCCCTCATGCAACCCAATATGCTGGTAGTCCAGGGTCTGGCGCAGCGTAACCCGTTTTTCCGCTGCCAGCGGATGTCCAAGCGGAACCGCCAGGAGCAGACGGTCGGTGCTGAAATGCAGGATCTGCAAACCCTCGGCCTGGACCGGTCCGGCGATGATTCCCATGTCCGTGCTGCCATCGAGCACGCCGCGCACGATGTCACGGCTCAGGCGCTCTTGCAGGTCCACGGTGACCCCGGGACGCTGCGCGAGAAAGCCTGCCAGTATTTCGGGCAGAAACTCGGTCACCGCCGTAGTGTTGGCGAAAATGCGGATATGCCCGGTCGAGTCAGTGCTGTATTCGGTGAATTCGCTTTTGAGGTAATCGACCTGGCGCATGATCAGCCGTGCATGCTGAAGCAGCTTATGTCCGGCCGGCGTCAGCTCGACACCCCGGCTGTCACGGTAGAGCAGACGGCTCTCCAGTTGCCCCTCCAGCGCTTTGATGCGCGTGCTCGCCGCCGCAGGGGATAGATGCGCACGGCGAGCCCCTTGGGTCAGGCTGGGCGATTCAGCGATATGGATGAATAGGCGAAGATCGGCCAGATCGAAGTGCATATCAGGCGCTCGGAAGAAGAGAATCGGCGTTCAGCATAGCCGAACGCCGGTATAGGTAAATGCAAATTCTCGGAACGCGGTTCGCGTTGCATGCTACGGCAAACCAAGACAGCCGGAGCTTGAGATGACCGACGTAACTGCCTGGATAGGCCGCACCGAGGAGGTCCATGACCAGCTCAGCCGCAATTTGCTGATGCGGATTGCCGCGACACTGGGCGAAGCGACCCCGGGCCACGGTGAGGGGTTACCGCCGTTGTGGCAGTGGTGTTTCTTTCATGAGCCGGTTGCCGAAAGCGGCCTTGGTGAGGATGGGCATCCGGCGCGAGGTGGTTTCCTGCCGCCGGCTGACAACCGCAATCGCATGTGGGCCGGTGGTCGTGTCGAATTCTTCGAGCCGCTCACGGCAGGCGCCGAAGCCACACGCGTTTCGACCATCAAGCAGGTCGAAGAAAAGCACGGCCGCACCGGCGCGCTGCTGTTCGTCACTGTGCAGCACGACTATATGCAGGGCGGCCGCGTGGCGATCCGCGAGGAGCAGGACATCGTCTATCGCGAACCCAGCCCGCCGAAGACCCGTAGTGGCGAGCCGATGGTCGCCGGCCAGTGGCGCGAGGCGGTGACGCCGACGCCGACGCTGCTGTTCCGCTATTCAGCGGTCACCTTCAATGGCCACCGTATCCATTACGACTGGCCTTATGTCACCGAAGCTGAAGGCTACTCGGGGTTGGTGGTGCATGGCCCGCTGATCGCCACGCTGAACTTGCGCGCGTTCTGTCGTGCCCATCCCGAGGCACGTATCAAGCGCTTTGCCTATCGCGGCCTGCGGCCTCTGATCGCGCCACAGTCTTTCGAGGTGGGCGGGCGCATCGTCGCACCAGGCGAGGCCGAGCTATGGGCTGGTGATCACCATGGCCTGGCGCAGAAGGCCGCCGTGGAATTTGAGTGAGTAACGAATCGTAGGGTGGATCGGGACGCGCAATCGTCGCTTTTTACATCCACCAAAGGCCCTGGCCGGTGGATCGCCACCCGGCGGATCGGTAAAGCGTGATCCACCCTACGTCTGCCGCGACAACCAGAAGTGGTGAAAAACGAGATGACGCCGAACAAGACCGAAGAACTGAATTTCATCCGTGAAGGCGTGCGCGCACTCTGCGCCGAGTTTACGGCTGAGTACTGGCGCAAGATCGACGAGCAGAAGGGCTTTCCGGAAGCCTTCGTCAGCGCTCTGACCGAAGCCGGCTGGCTGTCGGCGATGATCCCGGAAGAATACGGTGGCTCGGGGCTCGGGCTGGCCGAGGCCTCGGTAATCCTCGAAGAAGTGAATCGTTGCGGTGGCAACTCCGGCACCGTGCACGGCCAGATGTACAACATGTTCACTCTGCTCAGAAATGGCAGTGAGGAACAGAAGCGCTTTTACCTGCCGAAGCTCGCCAGCGGCGAGTTGCGTCTGCAATCGATGGGTGTGACCGAGCCCACCACCGGCACCGACACCACCAAAATCAAGACCACGGCGGTGAAGCAGGGCGACAAGTACGTGATCAACGGGCAGAAGGTGTGGATCTCGCGCATCCAGCACTCGGACCTGATGATCCTGCTGGCGCGCACCACGCCGTTGGCCGAGGTGAAGAAAAAGTCCGAGGGCATGTCGATCTTCCTCGTCGACCTGCGCGAAGCCATCGGCAACGGCCTGACCGTCCAGCCGATTGCCAACATGGTCAACCACGAGACCAACGAGCTGTTCTTCGACAATCTGGAAATTCCGGCCAGCAGCCTGATCGGCGAAGAGGGCAAGGGCTTCCGCTACATCCTCGACGGGCTCAACGCCGAGCGTACGCTGATCGCCGCTGAATGCATCGGTGACGGCCGCTGGTTCGTCGAAAAGTCCGCGCAGTACGCCCGCGACCGCGTGGTCTTCGGCCGACCGATCGGGCAGAACCAGGGGGTGCAGTTTCCCATTGCCGAGGCGCATATCGAGATCGAGGCCGCCGACCTGATGCGTTGGCGCGCCTGCGAAGAATACGACAGCGGACGCAATGCCGGGGCGGCGGCGAACATGGCCAAGTACCTCGCGGCCAAGGCCAGTTGGGAAGCGGCCAACGCCTGCCTGCAAACCCATGGTGGCTTCGGCTTCGCCAACGAATACGACGTGGAGCGCAAGTTCCGCGAGACGCGGCTGTATCAGGTGGCGCCCATCTCGACCAATTTGATCCTGTCGTACGTGGCCGAACACCTGTTGGAGCTGCCGCGATCGTTTTAATGGGACGGACGTAGGGTGGAAATCGACCGCAGGTCTTTTCCACGCGTATCCAGTAGACGGCCCAATGGCAGGGAAGACTTGGCGTTCGTTTTCCACCCCCTGGCAGTGGCGATGCAGCGGAGTGGGTTCGGGCAGACGCGTGGAAAAGGCTCGCCGTTTCACCCTACGACGGCAGGTTTGTAGGGTGGATGTCGCGTAGCACATCTGCGCGCGCTTTGAGATGTTGGCGTCAACAGGAGGCACTAGTATGCAGATCGACCACCTCGACCATCTGGTCCTCACCGTCGCCGATATCGAGGCCTCGGTGGGCTTCTACACTCGCGTGCTAGGCATGCAGGCGGTGACCTTCGGCGAAGGTCGCAAGGCGCTTGCCTTCGGCCAGCAGAAAATCAACCTCCACCAAGCCGGTCGCGAGTTCGAGCCCAAGGCTGAACGGCCCGCACCGGGTTCGGCGGACCTCTGTTTCATCGTGACCACGCCGTTGGATGAGGTCGTCGCGCACCTCCATCGCCAAGGCGTGGCGATCATCGAGGGTCCGGTGCAGCGCACCGGCGCGACCGGGCCGATCCGCTCGGTGTACGTGCGTGACCCCGATCTCAACCTCATCGAACTGTCTAATCCAGTGGAGACCGCGTCATGAGCCAGCATACCCAGGCGCTCACCGAATTCCTCGCAGGGCTGCGTTACGAGCAGATTCCGGATGTGGTGCTGGCGCGTACTGAAGACCTCTTCCTTGACTGGCTCGGCTCGGCGCTGGCCAGCGCGGGTTCCCATCCGATCCCGTTGTTCGAGCGCTATGCCGCCCGGATGGGCCCGGCTAAGGGCCCAGCACGGGTATTCGTCAATCGCACCGGCAGCTCGGCGTATTTTGCGGCCTTGGTGAACGGTGCGAGCTCGCACCTGGTCGAGCAGGATGACCTGCACAACAGCTCGGTGCTGCACCCAGCGACGGTGGTGTTTCCCGCCGCACTGGCTGCAGCTCAGGATCTCGGCAAAACCGGTCGCGAGCTGCTGCTGGCCTCGGTTGCCGGCTACGAAGCGGGCATTCGCATCGGCGAATTCCTGGGTCGCTCGCACTACCGCGTCTTTCATACCACAGCCACGGTCGGCACCCTCGCTGCGGCGGTAGCGGTGGGTAAGTTGTTGGATTTCGATCAGCAACAGTTCACTCATTTGCTGGGCAGTGCCGGCACTCAGGCTGCGGGGCTCTGGGAGTTTCTCCGCGATGCCGCCGATTCCAAACAGCTGCATACGGCCAAGGCCGCGGCGGATGGGCTGTTGGCTGCTTACCTGACGGCAGAAGGGCTGACCGGCGCGCAGAACATCCTCGAAGGCGAGCAGGGCATGGCCGCGGGTATGTCCAGCGATGCCGACCCGAGCAAGCTATCGGACCGCCTCGGCTCGCGCTGGGCGCTGGCTGAAACCTCGTTCAAGTACCACGCCTCGTGCCGCCATACTCATCCGGCAGCGGATGCGCTGCTCTTGCTGATGCAGCGTGAAGGGCTGCGTGCTGATGACATTTCCAGCGTGACCACTCGGGTGCATCAGGGCGCCATCGACGTGCTTGGCCGGGTGACGGTGCCGCAAAGCGTGCACCAGGCGAAGTTCTCCATGGGCACCGTGCTCGGCCTGATCGCCGTGCACGGCAAGGCCGGGCTGCCAGAATTCCACACCCTGGCGCTGACCGACGAGGCGGTGGCAGCCTTTCGCGACAAGGTCGAGATGGTACTTGATCCCGAGGTCGACGGTGCTTATCCGGCACGCTGGCTCGGTCGCGTGACGGTCCAGACCACCGACGGCCGCACCCTGAGCGCGGCCATCGACGATCCCAAGGGCGACCCGGGCAACACGCTCAGCCGCGCCGAACTGGAGGACAAGTTCCGCCGGCTGGTGCAGTTTTCCGATGCGCGCAGCGCGGACGAGGCGGGCGCATTGATCGAGAGGGTCTGGCGGCTGCGTGAGCTGCGGCAGCTGGACACGCTGGCCTGAGTCGTTGGGTGAATAACGGCGAAGCCTCACCCACCAGAACAGCGCCAGCTTCGCAGAGACTTGAACAGACGCGTGGAAAAGCCTTCGTCGTTTTCCACCCTACGCCGAATTGCAGGAACCGAACATGAACGACACCCAAGCCAAACCCCGCCCACTCGATGGCATCACCGTGGTCAGCCTCGAGCACGCTATCGCCGCGCCGTTCTGCACACGGCAATTGGCTGACCTGGGCGCTCGGGTGATCAAAATCGAGCGACCCGGCTCCGGCGATTTCGCCCGTGGCTATGACGAGCGCGTCGATGGTCTGGCGTCTCACTTCGTCTGGACCAACCGCTCGAAGGAGAGCCTGACGCTCGACGTGAAGCAGGAAGCCGCCAATGGCGTGCTCGAGCAGCTGCTCGCCACCGCTGACGTGTTGGTGCAGAACCTCGCACCGGGTGCTGCGGCGAGGATGGGGCTGTCGTTCGAAACGCTGCACGAGCGTTTCCCTCGATTGATCGTCTGTGATATTTCCGGCTATGGCGAGGGCGGCCCTTACGAGCAGAAGAAGGCCTACGACCTGCTGATCCAGAGCGAGGGCGGATTTCTCTCCGTCACGGGCGGGCCAGGCGAGACCGAGATGGCCAAGGCCGGCTGCTCGATCGCCGACATCGCCGCTGGCATGTATGCCTACACCGGCGTGCTCTCGGCGCTGATGCTGCGTGACAAAACCGGCGAGGGCAGTCGCGTCGACGTGACCATGCTGGAAAGTCTGGTGGAGTGGATGGGCTACCCGCTGTACTACGCCTACGAAGGCGCGGCGCCACCACCGCGTGCCGGCGCCGCGCACGCCACCATCTACCCCTATGGGCCGTTTCCCGCTGGTGATGGCGGCACCGTGATGCTCGGCCTGCAGAACGAGCGTGAGTGGCAGATGTTCTGCGACAAGGTGCTGCTGCAATCTGAGTTGGCGGATGACGAGCGCTTTTCCGCCAATTTCAAGCGCTCGGAGAACCGCGAGGTACTGCGCGCGATCATCGTCGAGACCTTCTCTACGCTTACCGCTGAACAGGTGATCGAACGTCTCGAGGCGGCTTCCATTGCCAATGCTCACGTCAACGACATGGCTGGTGTCTGGGCCCATCCGCAACTTCAGGCGCGTCAACGTTGGAGCGAAGTGGACAGCCCGTCCGGGCGTCTACCCGCGCTGCTGCCGCCAGGGCGTAACGCTGCATTTACCCCGCGTATGGACCCAATCCCCGCGCTCGGCCAGCACACCGATGCGCTGCTGACGGAGCTGGGCTATGGGCCGGACGACATACAGCGTCTGCATGCGGAGGGTGCGGTGTGACAGGCCGGGCGAAACCGCTTCTGTTGTGGAGCAGCCCGCTTGCTGCCGATCCGACCGCCATAATGCAGCCACTTGGTTGCGAGCAGGCTCGCATCTACAAAGGCGGTGCTTCAGGTAGCTATGAGCCCATAGATAAAAAGGCAAAGCCATGAATTCAAGCATCGTCCGCACCGCATTGTTCGTCCCTGCCACGCGCCCGGATCGGATCTCCAAGGCGCTGGCGACTGGCGCCGATGCGGTGATCGTTGATCTCGAGGATGCCGTAGCGGAAAACCAGAAGGCTGAGGCGCTAAACAATCTGGACGGCTTTCTTGCTGCCGATCCGTCTGCGCGGATACTGGTCCGCATCAATGCCGCGGGACACCTGCAGCAGGCCGAAGATTTGAAGGTCTGCGCAGCCCATTCCGGCGTGATCGGCGTTCTGCTGCCCAAGGTCGAAAGCGCCGCCCAGGTGGCGGAAGCTGCAAGCTGCGGCAAGCCGGTCTGGCCGATCATCGAAAGCGCCCGCGGGTTGGCTGCGCTGCCTGAAATCGCCGTTGCCGATGGCGTCGAGCGGTTGTCCTTCGGCGCGCTGGACCTAGGCCTGGACCTTGGATTGGCCAGCGGTACCGCATCGGCAGAGCGCATGCTCGACCAGGCGCGCTATGCGCTGTTGCTACATTCCCGGCTGGCGCAGCTGGCGCCGCCGCTCGACAGTGTTTTCCCGGATATCAAGAACTTGCACGGCCTCGCCCAGTTCGTTGCGGACGCCCGCGACATGGGTTTCGGCGGGCTGCTGTGCATTCACCCCAGCCAGGTGGCTGTGGTGCACGAAACGCTGATGCCCGGCGCTGACGAACTGGCCTGGGCGCAACGCGTCCTAGCGGCCGGGGCGTCAGGCGACGGGGTCTTCGTGGTGGACGGACAAATGGTCGACGCCCCGGTGCTCGGCCGCGCCCGTCGCCTGCTGCAACGTGCCGGGCAAGCGGTCCCCTGACCGCTGATATCGCCCGCAAACGTACCAACCGACAAAAACAAAAGGGGTACTGACCATGCTGCGAACCAGTCTTAAAGCACTCGTCTGCGCGCTTTCGCTCTCCGTTGCCGGCTTCGTCCAGGCGGAGCCGATTATCATCAAGTTTTCCCACGTCGTGGCGGACAACACGCCCAAAGGGCAGGGCGCTCTGCTGTTCAAGAAGCTCGCTGAAGAACGTCTGCCGGGTCAGGTTGAAGTCGAGGTCTACCCGAACTCGTCGTTGTTTGGCGACGGCAAGGAGATGGAAGCATTGCTGCTCGGCGACGTGCACATGCTGGCGCCGTCGCTGGCGAAGTTCGAGCACTACGCCAAGGCCATTCAGATCTACGACCTGCCGTTCCTGTTCGATGACCTGGCTGCGGCCGATCGCTTCCAGAGCAGCCCGCAGGGCAAGGCGCTCCTGACCTCGATGGAAGACAAGAACATTACCGGCCTGGCCTATTGGCACAACGGTACCAAGCAGATGTCGGCGAACAAGCCATTGCGCGAGCCCGGCGATGCGCGCGGACTCAAGTTCCGGGTGCAGGCGTCTCAAGTACTGGAAGAGCAGTTCAAGGCGGTGCGTGCCAATCCGCGCAAGATGAGCTTCGCCGAGGTCTATCAGGGACTGCAGACCGGGGTCGTTAATGGCACCGAGAACACCTGGTCGAACTATGAGAGCCAGAAGGTTCACGAGGTGCAGAAATACATCACTCAATCCGATCATGGCCTGATCGATTACATGGTCATCACCAATACGAAGTTTTGGCGCGGCCTGCCGGACGATGTGCGCAGCGAGCTGGAGCAGATCATGGAGGAGGTGACGGTCGAGGTGAATCGTCGGGCTGACGAGCTCAATCAGAAGGCCAAGCGCACCATTGCCGAATCAGGTAAGAGCGAAATCATCGAACTGACGCCGGAGCAACGTGGCCAGTGGCGCGAGGCGATGCGACCGGTGTGGAAGAAGTTCGAAGGAGAAATCGGTGCCGATCTGATCAAGGCCGCCGAGGCTGCCAACCAGCCGTAAGCTGGGCGGAATAGAAACTTTTCCCTGAGAAGCGGATGGTAGGGCGTCAAAGCGAAGGCATGAAGTCGACGCTTTATGCAGAGCGGGGGGCTGCTCGGTATCGAGCGGCTTGCCGCAGCTTTCCGATCAGCCTGCTCGATTTCCTCGTCGCTCCGTTCAGCAGTCAAAGCCTGCTGCCGAACGGAGGCGCTCTGAGGCTCAGTGCCTCGGGCTTTCTTCCGGCATGCTCAACAGCTGCTTTTCCATGTTCCAGTCGAAGGGTTCGTCGTTCTGCTCGGCTTCGTAACGGCGCTCCTCCAGCTGCTGGAAGATCTCGATTTCCTCGTCCGGCATGAAATGCAAGCAGTCGCCGCCGAAGTACCAGAGCAGGTCGCGCGGGACCAGGTGAGCGATCTGTGGGTAGCGGTGGAAGACCTGGCAGATCATGTCCTGACCCATGTGCCGTTCTTCCGGCACGTCTTTCAAATTCATGATCAGTTCATCGAAGCGCTCGAGGAACAGCGCATGGCTTTCTTCGGATACCTGTTCGGTTTCACCCATTGCAAGCAGGATGCCGCGCAGATGGGCCAGAAGTGCCAGGTTGTGATCGTGATAGGGGTTGGCCATGGTTCACCTGAGTCGATTGGGCGCGCGATTATAAAGGCGCGCGGATTGATTGGGGCGTGTCTAGTTGACTCGTGGTCTGGGGCTGGGTTCGGCCCAATGGATGGAATGCATGTAGCGGCGAGGCGTCTGGCGCGATGACTATGTTCGACGAAGGACCGGGGCGCTTTGGCGCCCCGGTTGATTGATAGCGGGTGCAGAGCACTCATTCGTGCACTGGCCCTCGATGGCTCAGCGGATCTTTCCGGGACTCAGCGCTAATGGTTCCTTGGCAAAGTCGTCGACGCTGATGACCTTGCGCCGCGCCGCCTCCGCTGTGGTCAGTTGTTGTGCCTCTTCTGCATCAAGGACACCGGCGACCAGTGCCGCAGCGATCGGATCTTCTCCTGCGGTGGGTTTGAACTCACCGCTCTTAAGCGCTTTATGCAGTTTCTTCTGCAGTGGTTGTGCAGCGGCTATGGTGTCGAAGGCGTCTCGCAAGGCTCCGAAGGCCTCGTCGGTGCCGAGCGGGCGATAGACCCCATCCAAGATTTGCTCCAGCGCCGGATCGCCTTCGGGGCGGCCGAGAATGCCCGCAATTTCGGCATCCAGCATGTCAGACGGACCCTTATGGCGCGCACCGAAGGGGAACACCAAGACCTGCAACACACCGCCGAGGATGCGGTTGGGGAAGTTCGCCAGCGTGTCGGCCAACGCTTGCTCGGCTTTGCACAGGCAATCTTCCATTGCCCAGCGCAGCAGCGGCGCCTGCTCGATTGGGTGGCCAAGGTCGTGGTAGCGCTTGAGCGCCGCGGATGCCAGGTATAGGTGGCTGAGCACATCGCCGAGCCGTGCCGACAAGCGTTCCCGGCGCTTCAGTTCGCCGCCGAGCAACATCATGGACAGGTCCGCGAGCATGGCAAATGCCGCGGCAATCCGGTTCAGTGAACGAAAGTAAGGCCGTGTCAGGTCGTTGCCTGGCGCCTTGCCGAGCAGGCCGAAGGTCAGCCCGAGCACCAATGTGCTGGCCGTGTTGCTGACAGCGAAGCCGACGTGCTGCATTAACAGCTTGTCGAATTTATTCACAGCAGCCTCGCGGTCGGGTTCGTGCACCAACTCCATCTCACGAAGCACGAACGGATGGCAGCGAATCGCACCCTGGCCGAAGATCATCAGGTTGCGCGAGAGGATGTTCGCGCCTTCAACCGTGATCGAGATCGGTGCTGACAGCCACAGGCGGCCAAGGTAGTTGTTCGGTCCCATGATGATCCCTTTGCCGCCGTGGATATCCATGGCGTCGGTGATGCACTCGCGGCCGCGCTCGGTCAGGTGGTATTTGAGGATGGCCGAGAGGACCGAAGGCTTCTCGCCCAGGTCGACCGCGTTGGCTGTCAGAATCCGGGCGCTGTCCATCAGCCAGGCATTGCCGCCGATCCGCGCAAGCGGCTCCTGAATGCCTTCGAACGCCGACAGCGGCACATTGAATTGCTCGCGGATCTGCGCATAACGACCGCTGACGTAGCTGCAGGTCTTGGCCGCGCTCGCGCCGGTAGCCGGCAACGAAATGGAGCGACCGACGGACAGGCAGTTCATCAGCATCATCCAGCCTTTGCCGATCATGTCGCGCCCGCCGATGATGGCTTCCAGCGGGACGAATACGTCTTTGCCCCAGTTAGGGCCATTCATGAAGGCCGCACCCAGGGGGAGGTGGCGACGACCGATCTCGACGCCCGCGGTGTCGGTCGGAATTAGCGCCAGGCTGATGCCGAGTTCCTCCTGATCGCCAAGCAGATGCTCAGGATCGTAGGTCTTGAAGGCCACGCCCAGCAGGGTCGCGACCGGGCCCAGTGTGATGTAGCGCTTTTCCCAATTCAGGCGCAGGCCGATCACTTCCTCGCCCTGCCATTGACCTTTGCAGATCACCCCGCTGTCGTTCATCGCGCCAGCGTCGGAACCTGCATAGGGGCCGGTCAGGGCGAAGCAGGGGATGTCAGTGCCATTGGCCAGGCGCGGCAGATAATGGTTGCGCTGCTCCTCGGTGCCGTAGTGCATCAGTAGCTCGGCTGGCCCCAAGGAGTTGGGTACCATCACGGTCGTCGCAAGATCACCGCTGCGGGTGGCCAGCTTCATGACGATTTGCGAGTGCGCATAGGCCGAAAAGCCTTTGCCGCCGTATTCCTTGGGGATGATCAAGGCGAAGAAGCCTTCGGCCTTGATGTAGTTCCACGCTTCCTCAGGCAGGTCCATTCGCTGGCCGATTTCCCAGTCGCTGACCATCGCGCAGAGGGTTTCGGTTGGGCCGTCGATGAAGGCCTGTTCTTCTGCGGTGAGGGCTGCTTTCGGGTAGTTCAGCAGGACGTCCCAATCGGGTTTGCCACTGAACAGCTGGCCATCCCACCAGACGGTGCCGGCGTCGATGGCATCGCGCTCCGTGTCGGAGATGGGTGGCAGCACCTTCTTGAACCAATCGAACATCGGGCCGCTGAAATACTTGATCCGCAAGTCGGCCACCAGCAATGGGACCGCGACGGCGATCAGCATGAGCCAGAGGATGACCATCAGCCAGGTCGGGGTATCCTCGGCTGCCCCCATTAGCACCAGATACGCCGCGACGATGGCCAGCGCGGGCACAGGGGATAGACGTAGGTGAGCGATGACGGCGATGCCGAGCAGTAATACGAGCAGCCAGAGCAGGGTCATGTGGATTTCCTTGTTGAGCGAATGGCGTCCTACTTGAGCATAGGCTTTTGGGGTGAGCGGTGACGGGACGGAGCAGTGCTACTGATATCAGATAGTGACCGGAACGGGGCTGGCGAGTTCGAGAGTGACCGTAAGGGGTTGTCGCGACGTGTTGCGTTTTAGAGCGGGTTGGTCTTGCTAACGACGGCTGCCTTAGCGCGGGCACGCCGCGCGCATGACAATTGAGCGGGGGCTGCTTTCCCATACGGATCCTGGAGTTATCAGGGCCCTCCATCGCAGGGGTGCAATACTGGCCACGTTGGGACAAAGCCTCGCGCTAATGTTGCAATTGCGCCAAGGTGCCCTTATCTAATCTGAATCTCTCCACGTTGTGTGCATTCTTTATGAGTACTGCTCTGTCCATTCGGCAGTTGACCAAGGTTTACGGAAACGGCTTCGAGGCCCTCAAGGGTATCGATCTGGATGTGGCCGAAGGTGATTTCTTTGCATTGTTAGGCCCCAACGGAGCCGGCAAGTCCACCACCATTGGCATCCTTTCAACGCTGGTGAACAAGACCGGCGGCACGGTCAATGTATTTGGCCGTGATCTTGACCGAGACCCTTCTGGCCTCAAGCGGTGCCTGGGCGTCGTGCCGCAAGAATTCAACTTCAACCAGTTCGAAAAGGCCTTCGACATCCTCGTGACGCAGGCCGGTTACTACGGCATTCCGGCCAAGGTGGCCAAAGAGCGCGCCGAGCAATACCTCAACCAGCTCGGGCTGTGGGACAAGCGCGATGTGTCTTCGCGCATGCTGTCCGGCGGCATGAAACGACGACTGATGATTGCGCGCGCGCTGATCCACCGGCCACGCCTGCTGATTCTCGATGAACCCACCGCCGGCGTGGACATCGAGCTGCGTCGCTCGATGTGGTCATTCCTTACCGAACTCAATCGTGAAGGCATCACCATCATTCTGACGACTCACTATCTGGAAGAGGCCGAGCAGCTGTGCCGCAATATCGGCATCATCGACCACGGAAAAATCGTCAGGAACACCAGCATGCGTGAGCTACTCAAGCAGTTGCATGTCGAGACTTTCCTGCTCGATCTGAAAGAGTCGCAGCTGGTGCCGCCAGAACTCGGCAACTATCCGGCACGTCTGGTCGATCACCACACCCTGGAAGTACAAGTGGACAAGAGCCAGGGCGTGACCGACCTGTTCCGCATGCTTTCGGCGCAGGGCATTGAGGTGCTGAGTCTGCGCAACAAGACCAATCGGTTGGAGGAGTTGTTCGTTTCGATGGTAGAGAACAATCTGCCCAAGGTGGCCAAATGAACGCTGAATTCCGGCCCAATCTGGTTGCACTACAAACCATCGTTCATCGCGAGATTCGTCGCTATACACGAATCTGGCCGCAGACCTTGTTACCCCCAGCAATCACCATGGTGCTGTACTTCGTCATCTTCGGGAATCTGATCGGTGCCCGGATTGGCGAGATGGGTGGCTTCACGTACATGGAGTACATCGTGCCGGGGCTGATCATGATGTCGGTGATCACCAACTCCTACAGCAACGTGGTGTCGAGTTTCTTCAGCAGCAAGTTTCAGCGTTCCATCGAAGAACTGCTGGTTTCGCCGGTGTCCCCGCATGTGATTCTCATCGGCTTTGCATTGGGCGGCATCACTCGTGGACTGGCCGTTGCGTTGATCGTCACGCTGCTGTCGATGTTCTTCACCGATCTGCAGGTCCATCACCTGGGCGTCACACTCCTGGTGATCACCCTGACCTCGACGATCTTCGCGCTGGGTGGATTCATCAATGCGGTGTTCGCACGCAATTTCGATGACATCTCGATCATTCCGACCTTCGTGCTGACGCCCCTGACCTACCTGGGCGGTGTCTTCTACTCGATCACGCTGCTGTCACCGTTCTGGCAGACCTTGTCGCTGGCTAACCCCATCCTGCATATGGTCAATGCGTTCCGCTACGGCATCCTCGGGGTTTCGGACATCCGCATCGGGATCGCTATCAGCTTTATGGCGGTGGCTGCGGTGTTGATGTATTTGTGGTGCATCCGCTTACTCAAGAGCGGCCGTGGAATGCGTCAGTAATTGTCGGGCCCGCCTGTGGGCGTTGTGGCGTCGACCTGGGGGTTTGGCGGTGATAAACGCGGCGGGAACCGATACACTTGCGGTCATTTTTCGTACAGGTTCCTGCCATGCAACACCCCGCCGAACTCTCACCGCTGGGCAAGTCCAGCGCCTATGTTGCGACCTACAGTCCTGAGCAGCTGTTTCCGATTCCACGCGCGCCGAAGTGGGCTGAGTTGGGGCTGACAGCCGATACCTTGCCCTACCGCGGCATAGATATCTGGAATTGCTATGAGCTGTCCTGGCTGCTGCCGTCCGGCAAACCGGTGGTCGCCATTGGCGAGTTCAGCATCCCGGCGGACTCGCCGAACATCATCGAGTCCAAGTCGTTCAAGCTCTATCTGAATTCGCTGAACCAGTCGGTGTTCGACAGCCGCGAGGCCCTTGCGGAGACCATGGCCAGAGACCTGTCGGCCGCAGCAGGCAAGCCCGTCGGTGTGCGCTTGCGGACGCTGGTCGAGGTCGCCCGAGAGGGGATTGCATCGCTGGCGGGACGCTGCATCGATGAGTTGGATGTTGCCATCGAACACTACGACTCGCCACGAGCCGATCTGTTGAGCTGTGACCCGGCACGCCAGGTCGAGGAATGTGTTTACAGCCATCTGTTGAAATCCAACTGTCCTGTTACCGGCCAGCCAGATTGGGGAACAGTGGTCGTCCAGTATCGCGGCGCTGCGCTGGATCACGGCAGTTTACTTGCCTATCTGGTGAGCTTCCGTCAACACGCGGACTTCCATGAGCAGTGCGTGGAGCGCATCTTCCTCGACTTGCAGCGGTTGCTGAAGCCGGAACAGCTGAGCGTCCATGCCCGCTATGTCCGCCGTGGTGGGCTGGATATCAACCCCTACCGCAGCACCGATTTCGACGCGCCGGGCAATGGGCGGCTGGTCCGGCAATAGCGGGCAAATGGAGCGTGGTTCCTGCGCGCTCTGGTCTTCGTGGTTGGCTGCGTTCCGCTCAGATGCCCATGTTGGCCAATGTCTGCATGATGTTGCGCAGCGTCATGGCGGTGTTGGGGTGGCTGACCTCGAAACGCTCCACCGCCAGGTTGACACCATCGACCAGCGAATCGTTCTGGTCCACCACGCCCTGGTTGGCCAGGCGAAGTTCGATGTCGTGGGCGATCACCTGTAGCGATGCACGCTCCTCTTCGGTCAGCGGTGTGTCCTGAGCCAGTTGATTACGCAACTCCGCTAGCTGCGACTGCAGATCATGTTCCGGCATATTGCTTCCCTCTGTGGTTTCGGGGCGATCTAGTCGCCGGCGCTCGATAAATGAAGGGTAAACCAGGGGTCTGGTGTTGTCTTTTCTTTGATGACACACAACGCCGGGAAGTTCGTTGCCGTTCCGCAGGTCCGGACGCTGCCGGAAACGAGTGGAATGGATTTATACTGCTGCGCTTTGATGGACAGACACCACTATCGAACAAGGGGAAGGCCGTGATGCGACTGATCGACAAGGACTGGATCGGATATTTCAGAATGACCCTCGTTGCGGCACTGGCACTGGTCGGCGCTTCGTCGCTGCAGGCGGCTGAGGAAGATCCGTGGGAAGGCGTCAACCGCGTAGTGTTCAATTTCAACGACAAAGTGGACACCTATACCCTCAAGCCGCTCGCGCAGGGTTACCAGAAGGTCACGCCGAACTTCCTCGAAGACGGCATCGGCAACGTGTTCAGCAACCTTGGTGACGTCGTGGTGCTGACCAATGATTTGCTACAAGGCAAGGTCCGCGATGCCGGCATCGACACCAGCCGTATCCTGTTCAACAGCACCTTCGGCGTGCTGGGCTTCTTCGATGTGGCGACCCGCATGGGGCTACAAAAGAACGATGAAGACTTCGGTCAGACCCTGGGTGTCTGGGGGCTGGGCAACGGACCCTATGTCGTATTGCCGCTGCTTGGGCCGAGCACCGTGCGCGACGCGGCGGGGCGCGTGCCTGACTCCTTCCTGCAGCCTTATCCCTACATGGACCATGTGCCGACTCGCAATGTGACCCGAGCGGTGAACGTGGTCGACCTGCGCGCCGGTTTGCTCTCGGCCGAGAAGATGATTACTGGCGACAAATACATCTTCGTCCGCAATGCCTATCTGCAGAATCGTGAGTTCCGCACGCTGGACGGCCAGGTCGAAGACGATTTCTGATCGAGTAGGAGCGTTCTGGCCCGCGCTGTCAGCCCCACGCAGCCGGCTGTGGGGCGTAACAATGGTAGGAGCAGTTGCCGCTTAGCTCATCGAGAGGATGGTCAACCCAAGGCTTTGTCGACCATCTCCATGGGTGTCGACCCGTACCACCTCGGTTTCAGCTTCCAGACCCTTCAGTTCCTTGTGTTCGGAAGGGATGTGCACCTGCACTTTGTCGCCGATTTGCAGGTGTGTCGCCGCAAGCACCTGCATGCCGGTGCTTGAAAGATCCTGACAGATCGCCTCGTAATGCTGCCCGTCTTGAACGAGGGTGATCGCGGTCTCGATCTGCATACGGATGAAGTCGCGTTTTTCGCTGTAGTCCCGATCAGTCTGGGTCATCTTTTTCGTCCTCTAAGTTCTGCTTGTGCCCGTTCTTATAACGCCCGCCAATTCGACCTGTAAAGCACAGACGGAGCGGGCGTGCTCGGCTTGAAACGCAGATCGTATGGGAGTACCGTCTGCGCCTTGAAAAGATCCCTTGCCCAGCGTTCGCGCGGGGCCGATGCTTTCGCCAATCATCCTGGCGATACCGCCTGGTAGGAACATGCACAACCCAAGCGCGACCCTGCTGATCATAGATGACGACGATGTGGTACGAGCCAGTCTGGCCGCCTATCTGGATGACAGTGGTTTCAAGGTCCTGCAGGCGCCCAATGGGCGGCGGGGCATGGAGCTGTTTGACGCCGAGCGGCCTGACCTGGTGATCTGCGATCTGCGCATGCCGCAGATGGATGGCCTGGAGCTTATCCGGCTGATCAGCGAGCGCCAGGTCGACCTTCCGGTTATCGTGGTGTCCGGCGCCGGTGTGATGAGCGATGCGGTGGAGGCGCTGCGTCTGGGGGCAGCCGACTACCTGATAAAGCCTCTCGAAGACCTGGCGATGCTGGAACATTCGGTTCGCCGGGCGCTCGATCGTTCACGGTTGCGCCTGGAGAACCGTCGCTATCGTGAGCAACTGGAAACGGCCAACCGCGACCTGCAGGCCAGCTTGCATCTGTTGCAGGAAGACCAGGATGCCGGTCGCCAGGTACAGATGAACATGCTGCCGGTCACGCCGTGCAGCCTCGACGATTTCAACTTCGCCCACCAGATTATTCCGTCTCTCTATCTCTCTGGAGATTTCGTCGATTATTTCCGGGTCGATGAGCATCGTATCGGCTTCTATCTGGCCGATGTTTCCGGCCACGGCGCCTCTTCAGCATTCGTCACTGTCTTGCTGAAGTTCATGACCACGCGCTTGCTGTACGAGTCCCGGCGGGGAGGGACTCTGCGCGCGTTCAAGCCGTCCGAGGTGCTCGATCACATCAACCGCGGGCTGATCAACTGCAAGCTTGGCAAGCACGTGACCATGCTCGGTGGAGTGATCGATCAAGAGCGCAACCTGTTGCATTACAGCATCGGCGGACATCTTCCGATGCCAGTGCTCTACACCGGCGAAACGGCGAGATACCTGGAGGGGCGAGGCTTGCCGGTTGGCCTGTTCGTCGAGGCGACCTACGATAACTATGAAATCGAACTTCCGGACTCGTTCAGCTTGACCCTGCTTTCCGATGGCATTCTGGACCTTTTGCCGGGCGAAGCCCTCAAAGATAAGGAAGCAGGACTGCCCGGCCTGATCTGCGAAGCAGGCGGTACGTTGGAAGGGCTTCAGCGAGTATTTGGCTTGGCCGATCTGGAGGATATGCCCGATGACATCGCGTTGCTGGTTTTGAGCAGGAATCTTGCATGAGCACTGGTAAAATCCAGTTCGCGGAGCAGGACGGTACGTTCGTTCTCAAGTTCGTCGGCGAAATCCGGCTGACACTTTGCTCGGCGTTGGATGCAACGATCGAGAAGATTTTTTCGTCGCTGGATTTCTCATCGATCGTTATCGATCTCACCGAGAGCCGTAGCATCGACAGCACGACGCTTGGACTGCTGGCCAAACTCTCGATTCTTTCGCGGCAGAAGGTCGGCATGTTGCCGACGCTTGTAACCACGCACGCCGACATCACCCGTCTGCTGCAGTCGATGGGCTTCGATCAGGTCTTCAATATCGTCGACCAGCCGTTGCCATCGCCTGAACAGCTCGCTGATCTGCCGAGCCAGGACCAGTCCGAAGAAGTGGTGAAGAACAAGGTACTTGAGGCTCACCGCATCCTGATGAGCCTCAATGAATCCAATCGCGAGGCGTTTCGCGACCTCGTGACGGCGCTGGAACGCTCCTGACTCAGCGCTTCGCTTCTAGCAGCGCCTCGAGCTTCTCCTGATCGCGCGCGAACTGGCGAATACCCTCGGCCAGCTTCTCCGTAGCCATCGGATCCTCGTTCAATCCCCAGCGGAAACTATTTTCATCCAATGCGATGCGCGGCTCTGATGCGCGGCCCGGCGAGAGCTTGCGCTCCAGCGGCCCTTCTTCCTGAGCCAGCTGGCTGAGCAATTCGGGGCTGATAGTCAGGCGATCGCAGCCTGCCAAGGCTTCGATTTGCCCGGTATTACGGAAGCTCGCCCCCATCACCACGGTCTTGTAGCCGTGCGCCTTGTAATAGTCGTAGATACGGCTGACCGACTGCACGCCTGGGTCTTCAGTGCCTGTGTAGTCGCGACTTTCATGCTTCTTGTACCAGTCATAGATGCGACCCACGAACGGTGAAATGAGAAACACGCCGGCTTCGGCGCAAGCCACGGCCTGGGTAAAGCAGAACAGCAGGGTCAGGTTGGTCTGGATGCCGGACTTCTCCAGATGCTCGGCCGCGCGGATGCCTTCCCAAGTAGAGGCCAGTTTGATCAGCACGCGATCACGGGATACGCCCGCCTGCTCATACAGACCGATCAGGCGTTCGCCGCGCTGGACCATCGCTTCGGTATCGAAGGAAAGGCGTGCATCGACCTCGGTGGAAACGCGTCCGGGAATCAGCTTGAGCACTTCCTGTCCTACCGCGACAGCAAACAGATCGCAGCCCAGCCCGATATCGCCGGCGCAGCGGGACATCGCCGACTGCAGATGTTCCGCGTAGCGGGGCAGGGCAGCGGCCTTGAGCAGCAGCGACGGGTTGGTGGTGGCGTCTACCGGCTGCAGACGGGTGATGGCATCGAGATCGCCAGTGTCGGCGACGACGGTGGTGAACTGCTTGAGGTGTTCCAGCTTGGATGTCATGGGAGCGCTCTATCCTCTGAGTTGGCAGGACCTTAACCCGAGGCCACCGAGCCGCTCAATAAGCGGATGGTCCGGGCGGACTGCACTTGGATTGAAAATGTACCCGGGTGTTCCTTGAATATTGTCAGTGCCCTTCGAGCAGGCGGGTCGCCTGATCCAGCAGCGCCAGGGGTTCCTTGGTTTTGTGAATATCGACTGAGAGCAATTGGCGAAAGCGGCGCGCACCGGGGAAGCCCTGGCCGAGACCCAATACATGTCGAGTGATGTGATGCATTGACCCACCAGCCTCCAGATGCCGCTGGATATAGGGCTGCATCCGCCTCAGCGCATCGGAGCGGCTGATGACGGGCTCCTGACTGTTGAATAACCGGTTGTCTACTTGCGCAAGCAGGTATGGATTGTGATACGCCTCGCGACCGAGCATCACGCCATCGAAGCGCTCCAGATGCGCTTCGCATTCATCCAATGTTTTGATACCGCCGTTGAGGATGATCTCAAGGTCCGGGAAATCTGCTTTGAGCCGGGCGGCCACTTCGTAACGCAGCGGCGGGACTTCGCGATTTTGCTTTGGCGACAACCCTTCGAGGATGGCGATTCGCGCATGCACGGTAAAGCTGCGGCAGCCAGCCTCGCGTACTTGACCAACGAAGTCGCAGAGCTCGCTATAACTGTCGCGCCCGTTGATACCAATCCGATGCTTTACCGTTACGTCGATCCCGACGGCATCTCGCATCGCTTTTACGCAATCGGCCACCAATGCCGGATGCGCCATGAGACACGCACCGATCAGGTTGTTCTGCACGCGATCGCTAGGGCAACCGACGTTGAGGTTCACTTCGTCGTAATTCGCCGCTTCGGCCATTTTCGCGCAGGCAGCCAGTTCCGCCGGCACACTCCCGCCGAGCTGTAGCGCCAGCGGGTATTCCACCTCGTCGTGACGCAGAAAGCGCCCGGCATCGCCATTGATCAGCGCGCCGGTAGTGACCATTTCGGTGTAGAGCAGGGCATGGCGGGACAGCTGCCTTAGAAAATACCGGCAATGTCTGTCAGTCCAATCCATCATTGGGGCGACACTAAAACGCCTATCTACTGTAGGCCGCGTATTCTCTGGGCTTGACCGGGAAGTTGTCATTTTTAATCGTTAAATATTTGATGGATTTTGGTGGTTTATCATGGAAAATCCGTGCGTTTTGGCAGCTTGCTAATAAATTAACCACCTCCAGAAATGCTTTTACCATGCACGGAGAAGCGCGCTAGCTGGCAACGATCAGAGCTAGGAAGAAACGGGATGGATCGGTGGTTCACACGGCCCAAATCCGTATCAGGAGAGTGGTGTCCAATTCTATCAGTAGAGCCAAAGTTTCGAGCGCAAAAAGCTGCCGGGCTCTAGGCCAAACGCCTCGGCTTGAAACTCGACTGGGCCGGCGTTTATGTCGCCAGCGCTGCCGATGGCCAGCCGATGAATAGCCAGGCCGCGCTATCTGGCGTTTGAACAGCCGCGCACCGGGCCGACTTGGCATCATTCGCGTTTACCCGCACTACACTCGATGCGCTGCGCCTGCCATGACTTGTTTGATGCGACCAATCCGAACCTATCGGCCTTCGAGAGATCCGCTGCAAGCTGATCATATGGCACGGGCTCGCCGATCCACACATCTCACCGGCCAATACCGTCGCATCGCACAAGGCGATGATCGAGCCAACGTGCAGGCATTCGGGCGCCTTTACTTGCTGCCAGGTGTCGCCCACTGCGGTAATGGTCTGGGACCAAGCAGTCTCGTTTTGCTGACGCCCATCGATTGATAAATAACAGTCTGTTTCAGATCTGGATTCGGGCCGGGGTTCTCTCCCAAGCGACATGCTTGGAAATCGCAGTCTGTTCTAGCAAGACCGAGCGAAGGGGTATCTTTCGAGACTCTCTTGCCGGCCTGGCTACTACACAGCTCGTAGTAGCGAGTCGATAGGTGGGCTTAATTCGAAAGCGCGCCGTTACCACCTCTAATAATGCCAATTCGGGCGCAGCGACGCCGGCCGGAATCGCCGAGGCTGAAGCGGCTCCTGTTCTTGGTGAAACGCTTCTTGGCCTCTTCGCTGGGTGGCTTACCTTGTTCTCTCCTCTTCGGCATTTACTGACGTGTCGGGCTGAGTCGGACGTCGTCGCGCGGTCACGTAGCGATGCAGCGCTAGCGAGATCGAACCCAGCGTCAGGGCAATAAAGAACCAGGTTATCGGGCCGCGTACGAAAATCGACAGATCGTTGTCACCAATCAATAGTGATCGGCGCAAGTTGCTCTCAAACATCGGCCCTAAGATGAAGCCAATCAAGAACGGGGCGGTAGGAATTCCCGCCCGGCTAAAGATATAACCCATCACCCCGAAGCCCATCATTAGCCACACATCGAACGAGTCGTTGTTCACGGCGTAGGCACCGTAGACGCAAAACATCAGCACTATGGGGAAGAGGATACTCTTGGGAATGTCGGCGATTAGCGAGAAATATTTGATCGCACCATTACCCACCACCAGCAACACTAGCGAGCTGAACATGATGCCCATGAACAATGCGTAGATCAGTGGTAGATTTTCCTGGAACAGGAGCGGGCCGGGAGTTAGGCCGTGCACCATGAACGCGCCGAGGATGATGGCGGTGATCACGTCGCCAGGAATGCCGAGCGACAGCAGCGGGATCAGGGTCGCCCCAGCCACGCCGTTGTTGCCGGCCTCTGCGGCTGCCACGCCTTCTACCTCACCTTTGCCGAAATTATCCCGCCGGGGCGAGCGCCGCTTGGCATCGCTGTAGGAGATAAAAGCTGCGGCGGTAGCTCCGGTACCAGGAATGGCACCGATAATCACGCCGATCAGACTGCCGCGGATAATGCTCTTCATACAACGCTTGAGCTCGACCCAGGAAAGTCCGGCCCCGCTGGCCTTGGCCTTGATGTGCGGCACCGCTTTCTTGCGATAGAACTCGATAATTTCCGGTATCGCGAACAGCCCAATGAGCAGGGGAATGAATGAGATGGAGTCCATCAGGTTGTAGTTGCCGAAGGTTAATCGTTGTGAGCCGAAAACATCATCCAGTCCCACTAGCGAGAGCAAAATCCCCATCAGAGCCGCCAGCAGGCCCTTGATCATCGAGCCGCTGGCTAGCGAGATGATGATGGTCAGCGAGAAGCAGATCAGCCAGAAAAACTCGGGAGCGCCGAAATTAAGAGCAATTTCAGCCAAGTAAGCGGCAAAGAAGATGAGGGCAATGTTGGAAATAAAATCGGCTATTACCGAAGAATAAAGAGCTGTCTTAAGCGCCTTCTTGGCGTGCCCCTGTTGGGCCATTGGATAGCCGTCGAGCAATGTGCAGGCTGATGCAGGCGAACCCGGCGTACGGATTAAAATCGCGGTAATAGAGCCCCCGTACATGCCGCCCTTATAAATGCCGACCAAGAGCAAAATGGCCGCTACGGGCTGCATCGAGAAGGTGAACGGTAATGCCAATGCCACCGCCATTGTTGCCGTGAGGCCAGGGATTGCTCCAACAACTACTCCTATTAGCACGCCTATCGAGATCGCCAGAAAGTTTTCCCAGGCAAGGAAGAGCTGCATTACTTCTGATAAATTTTCCATATATAGCTCATGCTGGATTTAAGCTTTGCCTGTCAGAACGGTAAACCCGGTAGGGGCACGTTCATAACTTTGACGAAGAAAAGAGTGACGGCTATAGGAAAGACGATGGCCAGCCCATATACCCACCAAGTGCGTACGGGATGCGCGATGAACAAGATCAGCATGGCCAATATGCTACTGGCCATAGCGCCCAAGGTCTCGAATAGAGCTACGTAAGCCAGTAGTGCGCCTACCATTAGAAAAAAACGCCGTGGCGGCCCTTTTATGATTTTGCGGCCATCGTCCTTTTCGGTGTTATCGACCAGCATCCCCTGTAGAAGCAGCAAGAGGGAAAAGCCAAGCAACAGCCACCCCACGATACTTGGCAGCCAGCGCGGCGACATCATAGGGTTCTGCAAGATTGGTGGCTCGGCGATATGGTTGGGCACCAGATAAAACAGTAAGAACAGGGAAATGCTCAGCAACACGGCGCCCGCCAGAGCGTCCCCGGGGTCCCGTACTAGCCCACCTAGCCTGCGACCGGATGTAAACATAGCTACCTCTCTTGAGACAGGCGAGGATAGGGCCTCGCCCAGTCCATTGGTTGAGCGGTCGAGGTGTTATTGGCTGATGCCTGCCTGTTCAGCTACTTTCTGCCAGCGCACCACATCGGCGGCGATGAACTTTCGGAATTCTTCACCTGATACCTGGCCGGGTTCGGCACCCAGTTGGGACACGAAGTCGAGGAACTCCTGACGCTGCATTACGGTATCAAGCGCTTTTCTCATGGTGTCCTGCGCTTCCTGCGGGAATGTCTTATGAGCGATCAGGCCGAACCAAGCGGTAGTCACGAATTGGTCAAGGTTATAGTCCCCAACTTCACGGAGTGTCGGCACGTCCGGCAAGTATTTGGAGCGCTCGGCAGATGTAACAGCCAAGGCCTTTAAATCACCAGACTTGATGTGTGACAGCACGGCTGGCATGTTCTCGAATGACACGTCGACATCCCCGCTCAGAAGCGCCGGAAGAGACGCCGCGCTACCAGCGAACGGGACGGCCGTCATTTTGGCTCCGGTCAGGGTCTTGAACAGCTCGCCGGACATATGGATGGAACTACCCACGCCGCTGTGACTGAAGGCCATGTTCTTCTCTTTGGCCGCTTCCACGAACTCGGCTACGCTGTTGTAGGGGCTATTGGCCGGAACAACCATGACGTTGGGTATGTCGATCAGGTTTTGCAGGAAGGTAAAGTCTTCGACCGGATCGTAGGCTAGGCCAGGATAAATTGCCGCTCCGATTGTGAGGCCCGCCGAGCCCATCAGCAGGGTGTGATCTATACCACGTCCTCCCCGAGCGAAGCGTCCCGTCGCCACGGTTGAACCTGCTCCTGGACGATTTTCGACTACTACATTGGCGTCCAGTACATCCCCAAGCAGATCGGCGACCCTACGAGACAATACGTCAGTCGTGCCGCCTGGTGCGTAAGGCACCACTAGCCGTATGTCGTCGCTCGGCCATTCAGCGGCATGTGCCGTAGAGATAGAAGTTGCCATCGCGACGACTCCGTAACATGCCGCCAGGCTAGCTGTTCTCAGGAATTTTTTCATTCGTTCACCTCTATCGGCTTGAGCCGAATATTTATTGTTTTGATCTTCTGAGCAGTTGCTCTTTTGATTGGTGAATAAGTTACCCCGGGCGAATGCCCTCGATTGCCAGTTGCTCGCGCTGCAAGCTGCTATTAATTAGTCGTTCGCCCAACTACCGCGTCACCTCTAATGCTTATTTCAAGTGCCTGCCAACTACTCGTGTTCATGTTGCTGGGGCTTATTGGCAGGTCCCGCTCTATGTCGGCTTCATGAGACCGCGACGTCATAAGGAAACGGAAGCATCCGTAGGGCATATGAGCGGGTGGCTTCGACTGGCTTGTATTCTGCGGTTAAAGAAAGGCTTCGGATACCTGACCCACCTGCATAGCTGCTATGCGCTTACCGCTACTGATTCCCTTCAGATTGCCTCACATACTCCTCAGCGATGTCGCTTAGTGACGTCAAACGTATTCAAACAACGGCTCACCAGCGAGGTAGAGGCAGTACCCCGTTGTTGGTACAGCGGTATGGCACGTCAGCCAACGCGAGACATTCAGGGCGTCCTGCTTCGATGAGGATACTGGCGCAGTACCGCGGCACTGCCATGGTTTTCTGGCCCCTGGCAACAGAGCTTGGTGCGCTCCGGTGCCCGCCTGACCATCGCCTCGCTCGTCCAGGCCGCAACCATAGGGCTATGGGTTACCTACGCCTATGAACAGGTCTTCGTCGTCTCTTTATCCCTGCCGGAAACGCAACAAGGAAATTGAAAACTCATGTCCCATACTTCGAAAGGCCGTCACGGCGGTGAAATTCTCGTACAGGCGTTGGTCTGCAATGCGGTCGATACGCTTTACTGTGTTCCAGGCGAAAGCTACCTGCCGGTACTCGATGCGTTGCACGATAAGCGTTCGATCAGAACCGTCGTTACCCGACATGAAGGCGCTGCCTCGAACATGGCCGACGCCTACGGCAAGCTCACCGGTCGTCCGGGTATCTGCTTCGTGACCCGCGGTCCGGGTGCGACTCATGCCAGCAATGGCGTGCACACGGCCAAACAGGATTCGACCCCTATGATTCTGTTTGTTGGTCAGATCGAGAGCAGTTTCAAGGGGCGCGAGGCTTTTCAGGAGGTTGATTATCGCCAGATGTTCGGCGACCTCGCCAAATGGGTTACCGAGATAGACAGCATCGAACGTATCCCGGAAATCGTCAGCAAGGCATTCAGCATTGCGATGTCGGGTCGCCCGGGACCGGTAGTGATTGGCTTGCCGGAACAAGTACTGTTCGGCACCGCGGACGTGGCTGATCTGCCAGCGGTGCGCATCGCCCGTGCATCGCCCGAACCGCAGGCTCTGGAGGAGTTGCGTAGTGTGTTGGGGAGTGCGAGCAAACCCTTGGTAATTGTTGGTGGGACCGGCTGGGATACCTCATCGACCGAGGCCTTTCAACAGTTCATACAAGCCAATGACTTGCCTGTTGCCTCCTCGTTTCGGCGCCAAGACCTGCTCGATAACCGTGATCGGCATTATGTGGGCCAGTTGGGGCTCGGCACGTCACCAAAATTGCTAGAGCGGGTCGATGAGGCAGATCTTCTGTTGGTGATTGGTTCGCGATTGAGCGAAACCGTTTCGCAAGGGTATGGGCTGATTACTTCTCCAGCGACGCGGCAGAAATTGATTCATGTGCACCCGGACCCTGAAGAGCTCAACCGTGTTTACCGTGCCGAACTACCGATCCTCTCGGCCCTCAGCACCTTTGCTCACGCTGCGGCCGCGCTCGAACCGCTGGACACCAGTCGCTGGGCAAGTTGGACTGCCGCGGCGAGGGCGGACTATGTGCAGCATTCCACGCCGCCTGTTGCTCACGTGCAATTGGATGGAGTTGATATGGGCGCGGTGGTCGCCCATTTGAACGACGTGCTGCCGGACGACGCGATCATTACCAACGGAGCGGGCAACTACACCGTATGGGTGCATCGTTTCTATCGCTACCGTAAGCCCGCAACTGAACTGGCCCCAACTAACGGCGCCATGGGCTACGGTTTGCCGGCCGCGATCGCCGCCAAGCTATATGCACCCGAGCGTTCCGTGGTGTGCTTCGCTGGCGATGGCTGTTTCATGATGTACCCGCAGGAGCTAGCCACCGCCATGCAGTACGGCGCGCCAATCGTGGTGATCGTGGTCAACAACGGCATGTTGGCGACCATCCGTATGCACCAGGAGCGTGAGTACCCGGGCCGCATCTCGGCGACAGAATTGGTCAATCCTGACTTTGTCGCTCTGGCCAAGGCTTTCGGTGCCTACGCCGAACGGGTCGATCGCACCGAGGATTTCGCAGCCGCGTTTGCCCGTGCACGCGAGTCTGGTATTCCGGCTCTGCTCGATTTGCGCACTGATCCCAAACAAATCACTCCGCAGGCGCGCCTTGATGGATAACACTGAAATGGTTCTTGGCGAGATGGTGATCGGCCAGAGAACGGTCGTAGGGCAGTGATACTACGCAGGCAATTGCCGCTGCGACGGGCAAGCCATTGCCACCCACGTTTGATGGCAGCACTTTGGCTGATGTCGACAGCGCTTGTGAATTGGCTAACAGCGCATTCGATCCGTAGCGGCGTTAAGTGACATCAGATACTAGGAGAGGGTGTGATCCAGGTTGGCCAAGCGGGCGATCCGGATGGGGGCTTTCAGGCACGCGCTGCGGTGTTTCGTAACGAGTTGGCTAGTTTTCTGGCTCAACAGCAATCAGCTCAGGAGAATTTTGCCCTAGCGCGCTGTTGGTCGAGTGCGACAGTGCCGAGGAATTGCAACTCGGCGTCAGACCGTCGGAGACCAGTTGACCGTGACCTTGCATGGGCATTGTGGCACTTGCGTGACGGCGTACCGATCAAGGACTAGGTGTTGCCTGGCCGGGTACCGGTGAGCATGCGCCCGGCCACATGCCCTGTTCGACCATATCAGTGGCGCGTTGTCGGATGATTTGCGAGACGACCCAGAGCCCGTCGGCGGCTATCCGATTTTTCGGCCATACCATGGCGATTGTGCGTTGCACGTCATGGCCTGCCAGACGGTACGTTTTCAAACGGCCGGCCTGTACCTCTTCGATCACAGCGGCTTCAGGTAGGACCGTGCAGCCGCATTTCTCCAGAACAAGGCGTTTAGTGATCGAAATCGAGCCGTCACACTCCAGCGCGACGTTGCTCGAAAAACCATGGCGATTGGCCAACGACTCGACCAACAAGCGCAAGCCATGGTGGGTGCTAGGCAAAATCAATGGAATATCGCCAAGTTCACAGACATCGACGCTATCGCCCGGCAGCGGATAATCGGCGGGTGTGATTAGACGCACGCTTTCAATGAGTAAAGGATCGTATTGCAGCGCTCCGGGATGCTCGGGCAGATACAGCAGGGCGATATCGACCAGGCCTTCGCTGAGACGGGGCAGGATGTCGGCGGCAAGGCCCTCGATGAAGCGGACCTGAGTCAGCGGATACCGCGCCTTGAGATCATGACCCAGCCGCCCGAAGAGAATTCGGGCAATGGTCGGCTGGGCAGCGATGCACAGTTTAGAGGGCCCCTGATGGGCGCTATCACGCATAGCCCGCTCGGCCTCCGACAGGGTGGCGCTCAGAGTCATGGCGAAACCCAGCAACTGTTTGCCACGATCGGTCAACGTCACGCCACGCCCGCTGCGGTGGAACAGTCGGACACCCAGGTTGGCTTCCAGCAGCCCGACCCGGCGGCTTATTGTCGATTGATCGGCGCCAAGCGTAATGGCGGCGCGGGAAATGCTCGCGCTTTTGGCGACCTGGGCGAAGAGTTCGAGGTCATCCGAGTTCATACGTGCTCCGGCGGGGATTGGTGGGCAGGTAACTCACCCGTATATGCGGGCAGTATAGGTCGCCTCCGTGCCGCATGCGTGTAGCGCATGGCAGGTAGGGCCGATACACAAGGCTGCGTTGGACCTGCGGTAATGATCCGGTGCTAGGCTACTTTTTTCACGAGGACTCTCCATGTTCCGATTGAAATCCAGGTGTGTGGCGCTCGCGTTCGCACTGTCTGCAATGGCCACCGCAGCTTCCGCCAACGACGCAGGCTATGGTGAGCAACTTGAAGGTTTTGAATACCCTTATCCGGTACATCACTTCGCTTTGGACTCACAAGGTCAAAGCCTGAAAATGGGGTACATGGACATCGCCCCGACGGTGCCGGCCAATGGCCGCACGGCGGTACTATTTCATGGCAAGAACTTCTGCGGGGCTACTTGGGAAACCAGCATCAAGGCCTTGGCCGATGACGGTTATCGGGTCGTGGCGCCTGATCAGATCGGATTTTGCACCTCTAGTAAGCCAGAGCACTATCAGTACAGCTTCCATCAGCTTGCAGCCAACACCCATGCTTTGCTCGCCAGCCTTGGTGTCGCCAAGGTCGATCTCATCGGCCATTCCACGGGCGGCATGCTTGCTACCCGTTATGGTCTGATTTATCCGCAAGCTACGGAAAAACTGATACTGGTCAACCCGATCGGGCTGGAAGACTGGAAAGCGCTGGGTGTGCCCTGGCGCAGCGTTGATCAATGGTATGAGCTCAAGCTCAGTGCGGACGGCGTACGGAAATACGAGCAGAAGACCTACTACGCAGGCCAATGGAAGCCTGAATATGATCGCTGGGTCGACATGCTTGCCGGACTTAACAAAGGCCCTGGTCACAAACGGGTGGCTTGGAACTCGGCACTCATCTACGACATGATCTTTACCCAACCGGTGTTTTACGAACTGCCCAACCTTGAAATGCCCACGGTGCTGATCATTGGTGACGCCGACACTACCGCCATCGGCAGCGACATTGCGTCCCCCGACATCAAGGCGAAAATTGGTAATTACAAAGTGATGGGCAAGCAAGCTGCAAAACTGATTCCAGATGCACGACTGGTTGAGTTCCCGGGCAAGGGGCACGCCCCGCAGATGGAAGATCCCGGCGCCTTCAACAAGGTATTGCTCAAGGAACTGAACCGCAGCTGAGTGGACAGTTGCCGGGGCGTCGATGACCTCTTTAGGCTAGCTTTCGTCGGTTCGTTTTATGAGAGAGCTAGCCTTGGCTTAGAGGCGGACTTAGGCCGTCGGTCCGAGGACTCGCAGCCGTCAGCAAGCTCTCGATCCGTCTGAGCGGTCCCGTATTGGTCCCTTTCTGCTTACCGGCATGCTAGGAGAGTCATGTGGGTTCCCTTGAATGCATGCTTCAGCTCTTGCGGATCAGGCCCGCTACGTCCGAGCGCTCGTGCCGGTCCTAACGGCCGGAAGCGACCGGATCGGACCCATGCGGCCTGGATCGCTACTGCCCTTTGCGCGCTTTCGGCCCCTGGTGACGCGGACAGCTGATTACCGAAGGCGCTTCGCTATGAACCTCCAGACTCGCTGAGAAGATTGAGCTTGGAGTGGCAGCGGACTGCTCAGTTCTGGGCTTACAGCACGCGCACTTGATTCCGGTTGGTTGCGGCTGATACGACATGATCGTCCTGATCTCCATCTAGCCCTCGCGCAGCATTAGAGATTGGTTCATCCGCAGCGATTGCAGTGTTGGCAGCAGACCGCCCAGGAGTGTGAGTGAGCTGACAGCGCCCGCTGTCGGCAAGGCGATCTCCGGATCTCGCAGGGCGTTTGAGCAACGCCTGGGGCCCTGGCCGGGCTTTGCGCCCGCCAGGGCTGCATCGTCCGCAGATCGTTGTGCTCGCAGAGTTATCCTTATCGGAACGTCCATGCGCTTCGGGGCTCCAATGCGAGAGCCATGAGAGCGCTTCGTCAATGCATTTCTTCAGTCGTACCGCCAATCCCCGTCACATCCTGTCTCAATCCATGTCCGAACCGTCGAGGGCCAGACGCGGATGAAAGCCAGCCGACTCATTATCCTGGCCGTGCTCATCGCGGCGGTGGCGTGCTTCTTCATCTTCGATCTCGGCGAGTACCTCACCCTCGAGTCGATCAAATCGCACAGCGGTGCTTTACATGGGCAGGTACAGGCCCATCCTTGGTGGGCCCGTGGGACGTTCTTCCTGGCCTACGTCGCGCTTACCGCATTGTCGTTTCCCGGCACGGTGGTGCTGACGCTGCTGGCAGGCGCCCTGTTCGGACTGTTGGAAGGCACGCTGCTTGTGTCCTTTGCGTCGAATGTCGGTGCGGTGGTGGCGATGCTGATCAGCCGCTTCATGCTGCGTGACTGGATTCAGAAGCGCTTCGGCAAGCAAGTCACTGCGATCAACAAGGGCCTGGCGCGTGAAGGCACCTTCTATCTGGTCTCGCTGCGACTGATTCCGCTGGTGCCTTTCGTACTGCTGAATCCGGCACTCGGTCTGACTCGGGTGGGCATGTGGACGTTCTGGTGGACCACCCAGCTGGGTATGTTGCCGGGCAATGCCATTTACGTGAACGCCGGGCAGCAGCTGGTCCAGCTGCAGTCGTTGTCCGGCATCCTGTCCCCAAGCATGATCAGCACGCTGGTGCTGCTGGCGGTGTTCCCGTTGTTGGCCACTCGGCTGCTGACTCTGTACAAGGCACGCCAGGCGTACCGCGGCTGGCACAAACCGAAACGCTTTGAGCACAATCTGGTCGTGATCGGTGGCGGCACTGGGGGGCTGGCAACGGCGCGGATCGCCGCCTCATTAAAAGCACGGGTGAGTCTGTTCGAACGGCAGCGCTTGGGTGGTGTAGCCGTGCACGAAGGTAGCGTGCCGGCCAGGGCATTGAGCCGCTCGGCGAACCTCATTCATGCGCTACGCCACGGTCAGCAGCAAGGTGACGAGCACCGGGTCGATGAGATGGATTTCGCTGAGGTAATAGGCCGAGTGAGGCGGCTCTCCGATGAGGCAATGGGTTGCCCTTCGGCCGAACACTACACTCGCCTGGGTGTGGAAGTTGTCATGGCCGAGGCCAGATTAAGCTCGCCGTGGACGGTCGAGGTGGAAGGCCGCACGTTGACTAGCCGTGCCATCGTCATCGCGACAGGCAGCCGGCCGTGGGTCCCGCCGATTCCCGGCCTTGATGCGGTGGAGCCGCTGACGTGCGATACCCTCTGGAGTCTACGCGAGCGCCCCCAGAGGTTGCTGGTATTGGGCAGCGGGGCTGGCGCCTGCGAATTCGCTCAAGCCTTTCAGCGGCTAGGCTGCCAGGTCACCCTGACCAGCGAACATGAGGTCCTGCTCGAACAGGAGGATGCGGAAGCGGCACGAGCCGTGACCGCCGCCCTGAGTGCCGATGGCGTTGAACTGCGGCTCGGCCTGTCGCCGCTGCGTGTCGAGGTGATCGAGGGCGAGCGGCGCCTGATCTGTAGTGATAAAGATGAGGGTGAGCTGACGTTGCCGTTCGACCGGGTATTGCTGGCGCTCGGGCAAGGCGCAGATGTAGAGGGGTTGGGCCTGGACGCGTTGGGGTTGCGCTGCGGAGATGATGGCAGCCTCGAAGTCGATGAATACCTGGCGACCCGCTTCCCGAACATCTACGCGGTAGGCAGCGTTGCCGGGCCATACGGGGCGCCTCACGTGGCTGAACATCAGGCCTGGTACGCGGCGTTCAATGCCCTGTTCGGTGGGTTCAGACGGTTCGCGGTGAGCGAGCGGGTCATACCGCATGCCGTCTTCACTGCTCCCGAGATAGCGTCGGTAGGGCTGACCGAGGCAGAGGCGCGAGCGCTCGAGATGGAGTTCGAAGTGATCCGGCTGGACCTGAAATCGTTGGCCGGTGCGGTCGCCGAAGACGCCGGTCAAGGCTTCGTCAAGGTGCTCACGGAAAAGGGCGAGGATCGCATCCTCGGGGTCACCATCGTCGGCGAGCAGGCCAGTGAAACCCTGGCCGGATTCGTCGTGGCGATGAAGCACAAACTTGGACTCAACAAGCTTGCCGAGACCGTACAGCTTGGCGCCACCCTGGGCGAGGCCAGTCGGGTGGTCGCCGAAGCTTGGCGGCAGCAGCGCAGACCGACGCGCGCGCTCGGCTGGGCCGAGCGTTTTAACCGCTGGCGACTCGGAGGCGCACGCCGCTGAGCGGCGCCAGGCTTCCTGAAAGCTTAGAGCGGGCGCTTGCCCAGGGGGGCGGTGAATCACTTTTTGTCCGACCAAGTTCCTCGATCGGCACGGTTTAAATGCCACGCGTAATTCCAGTAGAAGCGAGTCGCTCGAAGCATCGGGTTATTGGAAATCTCGACTGCGAACATCCAGGCCGGTCAGTAGTGGCGTGAGGTCGCTCAAGCGCCCGGCGATGACGTGGCGAACACCGTTCGCCGATTCCAGGTGGCCGTCGATCCGCAGCAGCTGCGACTGGATCAGCACCCGCCGCTGGCGCTCGGCCAGATCGCGCCAGACCACCACATTGATCATGCCAAACTCGTCTTCCAGGGTGACGAAGATCACGCCGCTGGCCGTTTGTGGGCGTTGGCGACCAATGACCAGACCAGCAACGCTAACGGGGCGGCCATGCTCGATGGTGGCCAATTCACGAGAGCTGCGGCAGCGCCGACTCCTGAGCTGGTCGCGTAGCAGGGCCAGTGGGTGGGGGCCGAGCGTGGTACCGAGGGTGGCGTAGTCGGTCACCAGATCTTCGCCGACGCTGGGCGGCGGCAACGGTACCGGCGCTTCCTGCGATGCGGTGTGGTTGGCGAACAACGGCAGCTGTGGCTCGACTCCGGCCACCGCCCAGCGCGCCTGGTGGCGATGTCCGGCGAGGCCGCGCAGGGCGCCGGCATCAGCCAGTTGTTCGCGGGCGCGGGCATCCAGCTCGGCGCGCAGGCACAGATCATCGACGGCAATGAATGGTCGAACTTTTCGCACCGCTTCGATACGTCGCGCACCCACTTCACGAAAGCCTCGCACCATACGCAAGCCCATGCGGATCGCGGGTTGCTCGGTTGCGGTCGGCTCAAGGCTGCAATCCCAATCGCTGTGACGAACATCCACCGGACGGATTTCCAGACCGTGACGGCGAGCGTCCTGAAGAATCTGGTCGGGATTGTAGAAACCCATCGGCCAACTATTGATCAATGCGCAGGCGTAGGCGGCCGGTTCGTGGCATTTCAGCCAACAGCTGGCGTAGGTGAGCAGGGCGAAACTCGCTGCGTGCGATTCGGGAAAGCCGTAACTGCCGAACCCTTTGATCTGCTCGAAGATGCGGGCGATGAAGTCCGCCTCGTAGCCCTTGGCGAGCATACGCTCGGTCAGGCGCTGGCGGTGATGCTCCAGACCGCCATGGCGCTTCCAGGCGGCCATGGATCGACGCAGCTCGTCGGCTTCGCCGGGCGTGTAGGCGGCGGCAACGATCGCCAGCTCCATCACCTGTTCCTGGAACAGCGGCACACCGAGTGTGCGCTCGAAGACCGGTCTGAGTTCCTCGGAAGGGTAGTCCTCTGGTTCTTCACGATTGCGCCGTCGCAGGTAGGGATGAACCATATCGCCCTGAATCGGCCCTGGACGCACGATGGCGACCTGGATTACCAGATCGTAGAACTCCCTGGGGCGCAGGCGCGGAAGCATGGCCATCTGCGCCCGAGATTCGATCTGGAACACACCGACGGTATCGGCACGGCTGATCATGTCGTAGGTCGCGCGATCTTCCTGCGGCAGGCTGGCAATCGACCAACGCGTGCCGCGATAGTGTTCGATCAGGTCGAAGCAGCGGCGCAATGCGCTGAGCATGCCGAGAGCGAGCACATCGACTTTGAGCAGGCCTACGGCGTCCAGATCGTCCTTGTCCCACTGGATCACGGTGCGTTCGGCCATGCTGGCGTTTTCCACCGGCACCAGTGTTTCCAATGACTGCTCGGAGATGACGAAACCACCTGGATGCTGCGACAGGTGTCGGGGGAAGCCGATCAGCTCGCCGGTCAGCGTCAGCACCCGACGCAGCACCGGACTGCCGGGATCAAAGCCGGCCTCAAGCAGACGCTCATTATCGGGCACTCGGTCGCTCCAGCGGCCACAACAGTCGGCCAGGGCGTTGATCTGGTCCGCCGGCAGTCCGAGGGCTTTGGCCACATCACGCATCGCTCCGGTGGCGTGATAGGTGCTGACTACAGCGGTGAGCGCGGCCCGCTCGCGGCCATAACGGCGGAACAGATATTGAATGACTTCCTCGCGACGTTCGTGCTCGAAATCGACATCAATGTCAGGTGGCTCGTTGCGTTCGCGGGACAGGAAACGCTCGAACAGCAGCTTGCTGCGTGACGGGTCGAGCTCGGTGATGCCCAGCACGAAACATACGGTCGAGTTGGCTGCCGAGCCGCGGCCCTGGCAAAGAATTGCCCGGTCACGGGCGAAGCGAACGATGTCGTGCACAGTGAGAAAATAACTTTCGTAGCGCAGTTCGGCGATCAGCTTCAGTTCATGCTCGATTTGCGCTCGGGCCTTTTCCGTGACGCCTTTAGGCCAGCGCCAGCCAATCCCCTCTTCGACCAGCTTGCGCAGCCAGGTGGTGGCGTTGTGGCCTGCGGGCACCAGTTCGTGCGGGTATTGGTAGTTCAATTGCTTGAGGTCGAACTGGCAACGCTCGGCGATGCGCAGTGTTTCGCCGAGCAGTTCGGGTGGATACAGCTGGGTCAGCTCCTCGTATCGGCGCAGGTGGCGCTCGCCGTTAGGGAATAGGTAGCGACCGGCCTCTGCCACCGGCAGGTGCTGGCGGATCGCGCTCATGCAGTCCTGCAGCGCACGCCGGCCACGAGCGTGCATATGCACATCGCCGCAGGCCACCGCGGGCAGGTTCAGGCGCGCGGCCAGTGCCTGCCACTGGCGCAGGTGGCGTTCGTCGTCTGGCCCGCGGTGCAGTTCGATGCCTAGCCAAAGGCGTTCCGGAAATCGTTCGCGTAGCCAGCGGCCCTCGAGATCAGCCTCGGGTTGGCCTGCAATCCAGATGGCCAGCAATCCATCCAGTGGCTCGCTCAGATCTTCAGCTAGAAGCTGGTAGCGGCCTTTTTCGGCGCGACGGCGGGCGCGGGTGATCAAGCGGCACAAGGCCTGATAACCGGTCAGGTCCTCCACCAGCAGGACCAGCTTGGGCCCGTCTTCGATCTGAATCTCACTGCCGATGACCAGTGGTAGACCAATATCCTTCGAAGCCTGCCAGGCCCGAACGATGCCGGCCAGGGTGCATTCGTCGGTAATTGCCAGGCCCCGATAGCCGAGCAGTGCGGCGCGCTCGAACAACTCGCGAGCGCTGGACGCGCCCCGCTGGAAACTGAAGTTGGACAGGCAATGCAGTTCGACGTAATCGGCCATCATGCGAACCAGCCATGCAGCAGCAACGGCCCTGCGCCAGTGACCGCGCGAAAGGCCCAGCCGCGCTGCCCGGTACGGGTTTCCACCAGATAATAATCGCGGCGCACATCGCGGCCGTCCCACCATCCGGATTCGATGCGCTCGGGGCCGGCGAGTATGCGCAGCGATGCTTCATGCAGCGTTTTGGGCTCGGACAATAACCAGCCAGGGCGCAGGGCGATGGCTGTCGAAGGCTCATGCTGAATGGCATGTTGCGGCTGCCAGGCGCATTCGGGACGATGGTCGGCACGTGCGCAGAGCCCCTGTACGGCGGCGTCGCCCAATCGGGCCCGCAGGCGTTCGCGTAGCTGCTCCCAAGGCAGCGACTGCTGCGGTCGTTCTTCGAATAACTGACGGTGCTCCGGGATGAAGGCTGGCAATTCGCGTGCGACCAGGCGCATCGCGAGTACCGGCGCCGGCAGTTGCAAATGCTCCAGCCGACCACGTGTCAGCTCGAATAGCATGGCCGGATCGCGCTCGGCGCTGAGCAGGCCAACCGTCATTTGACTATCGGCCAGACTGCGGTGCTCCAGATGCAGGGTGAAGCGTTGCACTCCGCTGTCGCGACCGGCCAGGTAGGCGGCAAGATCGGCGGTTAGACGACGCAGTGGGAACAGCAGTGCCTGGTGGGACTCTATTTCGAAGTTCAGCTCGATCCGGGCATCGAAGCGGTCTGGCGGGCGGTAGAAGTCCAGCGCCAAGGGACGATGCTCGAGCAAGGTATCGAGGTGCTTCAGCGCTTCTGCCGGAAAGCGTCGCGCAAGACCCGCTCGTGGTAGCGCGAGCACCTGCTTCAGGGTGCGCAAGCCCATGCGCACAAAGGCGGTTGTCACTTCGCGCGGCAGACCGATGCGCTCTACTGGCAATGGATTCAGCATGCTCTGCAGCGTCTCGGTATCCGTCACGGCCAAGCCGTCATGCGCGTTGGCCAGTACCCGTGCAGCGGCAGGGTTCGGTGCCAGCGTAATGCGATGCTGAAAGCCCAGCGCATGCAGTTCCTCCCGCAGGCGCGCCTCCAGGCAAGGCCAAGGGCCGAACAGGCCAAAACTGGATTGCACTTCCAATAGCAAGCAGCGCGGGTAATGCAGGCTGACATGCGAGCTGAAGCCGTAGGCCCAGGCGGCAAGGAATTGCTGCCAGCGCTCAATCGAAGCCAGATCATATTCAGCCGTCGTGAAAGTGCGAGTCAGCGCCTGGGCGGCGATCAGCGATTGCCCTGGCTTGAGGCCGAGCGCCCGCGCCGCCGGGTTGACCGCTTGCAGCACCCGGCGCTGCGGCGTGCCGGCATCGGCCCGACCGCGGAGCACGCCGTCCATGGCCAGTTGTGGCAACAGGATGCAGGCCCAGAGCGTGCCCATCTCAAAGCCACGCCGCGGCGGGAATCGGACGCGCCTGAGCCAGCCCACCGCGGCACTTGAGTACACGCAATTGTGCCGGCTGAACTTCGACCGCCAGGCGTAGTGCCGCCGGCGAGGGGTTGATCGCCTCGCGCAGTGGTCGATAGGCGAAGGCCAGGGTTTGACCGGTCTCGGCGGCGACTTGCAGGCGGCGCAGGGCTCGGTCATCGGCCTGTTGCGGCCAACACAGTACCGCGCCGCAGCTGCCCGAGCGCAGGCATTGCTCGGCGGCCCACAAAGCCTCGCGGCCTTCCGCGTTGATGATCGACAGCTGACGCAAGTCCACACCGGCTGCCAGCCAAGCTTGGGGGTAGGGCACATGCGGGGGCGCTACCAGCGCCACGCGTTCACCAGCAGCGGTCAATCGCGCCAGGGTCGGCCAGAGCAGGCGCAATTCGCCGATACCGGTCGTGGCGATCAGCAGTTCGCTCAGTGCCGATTCCGGCCAACCGCCGCCGGGCAAGGCGGCATCCAGCGCTGGGTGTCCGGTCGGCTGGTTACTGGTCGAGACGAGGCTGGACTGGCCGCGCCATATACGGCGCGCATCGAGCAGATGATTGAGTGCGACCACAGATGCCATGGCGATGGGATCTTCCAAATACTGTATATGGATACAGTATTTGGGTTCGCGAAATGCCGGTCAAGTTGGTGCGATGAAAAGCGCAGCGTCAGGGCAGGTGAGAAAGGTGCCATGCCGGTCACCTGAGGGGGGCGACTTACTCTGGCGCTGGTCGAGTGCTGACGTTGCGTGATCTAAAACATTTTTAAGTTATAAATAAATAATTTCTTATTCTTTTTGGGGGAGATGTGCAAGTGGCTAGACTGGCTCCCATTATTTCGGGAGCACACCTCGATGCGCAGCGAATCGGTCCGTTATCTGATAGTGCCTGGCTGGAAAGGCTCGCCTGCCGCTCACTGGCAAAGCCATTGGCAGAGCAGGCTTCCTGACAGCGCCAGGGTAGAACAGGCCGACTGGCTAAACCCTCGCCGTGAACAATGGATTGCCGAACTCGACCACAGCATCGCAATGAGCACCCAACCTGTAATTCTCGTCGCGCACAGTCTGGGCTGCATCACCATCGCCCATTGGGCCATGCAGGCGTCGGTCGACAGACTGCAGCGGGTTCGTGGTGCGCTGCTGGTCGCTCCGGCTGACGTGCAGCGTGACGGCTGCCCCGACGCTCTGCGCAATTTCGCGCCGATTCCACGCCAGGTACTACCCTTTCCCAGTCTGCTGGTCGGCTCCGATAACGATGCCGCCGCGACAGCCTGTCGAGCCGCCGAGCTGGGTACGGACTGGGGGAGCGACATCGTCATCCTGAGCGGTGTCGGCCACATCAATACCGAGTCGGGGCATAGCCGCTGGGAACAGGGCTTTGCCTACTTGTATCGCCTGCAGAATCGCATTGTCCGGCAGGACCGCAAGAGGGCATGAAACAAAGGACAAGGACCCGACCACTCTAACGTGGTCGTTATCAGCATCAACCGCATGAGGAGAGTGAAGACATGAGCATCCGTCTCGGTGACATCGCCCCCGATTTCGAACAGGACTCCAGCGAAGGACGCATTCGCTTTCACGAATGGCTCGGCGACAGTTGGGGCGTGCTGTTTTCGCACCCGGCGGACTTCACGCCGGTCTGCACCACCGAACTCGGCTTTACCGCCAAGCTGAAGGACGAGTTCACCAAGCGCAACGTCAAAGCCATTGCGCTGTCAGTGGACCCGGTAGATTCGCATGTGAAGTGGATCGATGACATCAACGAAACCCAGAACACGCAAGTCAACTTTCCGATTCTGGCTGACGCCGATCGCAAGGTGTCCGAGCTGTACGACCTGATTCATCCCAATGCCAACGACACGCTGACGGTTCGTTCGCTGTTCGTCATCGATCCGAATAAAAAGGTACGACTGACCATTACCTACCCAGCGAGCACTGGCCGCAATTTCCACGAGATTCTGCGCGTGATCGACTCGCTGCAGCTGACCGATAACCATAAGGTCGCGACGCCGGCTAACTGGCAGGATGGCGACGAAGTGGTGATCGTGCCTTCGCTCAAGGATGAAGAGGAGCTCAAGCAGCGCTTCCCGAAGGGCTACCGCGCGGTGAAGCCTTATCTGCGCCTCACCCCACAGCCGAATCGCGACTAGGTTGCGAGGTGAAGCGCTTCACGCCTATCGATCACGCCAGGCGGCCTTTGCTTGTGCTGGAAAAATCAGTCGATTAGGATTCGCGCCCGGGTATGGGGCGTGAGTGCCATATCACTCCGCATGACCCTTTCGAATGTTGAAGCCCGGTTCGGAGACGACCGGGCTTTTTTGTGCCGGCCCGCAATCTGTCTACGGACCGGTTCCGCCCCTGAATGACAGGGGAATCAGTGAACAAATGAGGGGATTGCCATGCGCGAACGCTTGCTGGCCGCGGAAAAGGTGAAGGCTATCGAGTGGCAGAACGGGCAGCTGCGTTTGCTCGACCAGCGCAAGTTGCCGCTGGAAGAGCGTTGGCACTCCTACGATTCCGCAGCTGCTGTAGCCACGGCCATTCGCGAAATGGTCGTGCGGGGTGCTCCGGCGATCGGCATCAGCGCGGCGTATGGACTGGTTCTGGGACTCAGGGCTCGGCTCGCCGAAGGCGATGACTGGCGTACGGCGCTGGAAGCCGATTTCAAGGTGCTCGCCGATTCGCGTCCAACTGCAGTCAATCTATTCTGGGCGCTGAATCAGATGCGCGAGCGTCTCGACCGCTTGAAGCCAGGTGAGGACCCGTTGACTGCTGCCGAAGCTCAGGCGGCATCCATCCATGCCAGTGATCGCGAAGCCAATCTGACCATGGCGCAATTCGGTGTCGACCTGATTCGCAAGCATCAGGGCAATCCGCAAAATCTGCTCACACACTGCAATACCGGTGCACTGGCTACAGGGGGGTTCGGAACCGCGCTCGGCGTGATCCGTGCGGCGCATCTGGAGGGGCTTGTCGAGTGCGTTTACGCCGATGAGACCCGTCCATGGCTGCAAGGCTCGCGTCTGACAGCCTGGGAGCTGGCCGGCGAGGGCGTGCCGGTCACACTGAATGCCGACTCGGCCGCGGCGCACCTGATGAAGACGCGCGGCATTACCTGGGTAATTGTGGGGGCCGACCGAATCACGGCCAATGGCGATGTCGCCAACAAGATCGGCACCTATCAGCTCGCCGTGCTTGCCATGCATCATGGTGTGCGATTCATGGTGGTAGCGCCCAGTTCCACCATCGACATGGAGCTGGAAACCGGCGACGACATTCCCATCGAAGAACGTGCCGGCAGCGAGTTGCTGGAAGTCAACGGCCAGCGGTTTGCGGCGCAAGTCGATGCGTTCAATCCAGTTTTCGATGTGACACCGGCGGACCTCATCGATGCCATTGTGACCGAAAAGGGCGTGGTCGAACGGCCGAACGCAGCCAAGCTCGCCGCTTTGATGAGCCGCAAACGACTTCATTGATTACTTTAGGCAAAACCCGGACATCTCTTCTCGGGTGTGCATCCTGGAGCCTCCGGCTCGCCAGCTGTGATACCATCCCGCGCTTAATCGCAGGACCCTGCTGACTACAAGGAACCAGGCTTCCATGGGCGAACTGGCCAAAGAAATCCTCCCGGTCAATATCGAAGACGAACTCAAGCAGTCCTACCTCGACTACGCCATGAGCGTAATCGTCGGTCGAGCGCTGCCGGATGCGCGCGACGGATTGAAGCCCGTGCATCGCCGTGTGCTTTTTGCCATGAGCGAACTGGGTAACGACTGGAACAAGCCATACAAGAAATCCGCCCGTGTGGTCGGTGATGTGATCGGTAAATACCATCCTCACGGCGACTCGGCGGTATACGACACCATCGTTCGGATGGCGCAGCCTTTCTCGCTGCGCTACATGCTGGTCGATGGCCAGGGCAACTTCGGTTCGGTCGATGGCGACAACGCTGCCGCCATGCGTTACACCGAAGTGCGGATGGCCAAGCTGGCGCACGAGTTGCTGGCCGATCTGGACAAGGAAACCGTCGATTGGGTGCCCAACTACGATGGCACCGAGCAGATTCCGGCGGTCATGCCGACCAAGATCCCGAACCTGTTGGTCAACGGCTCCAGCGGTATCGCCGTGGGCATGGCGACCAACATTCCGCCTCACAACCTCAGTGAAGTGATCGATGGATGCCTGGCGCTGATCGAGAACGCCGACATCACCATCGACGAACTCATGCAGTTCATCCCGGGCCCGGATTTTCCCACTGCCGGCATCATCAATGGCCGCGCCGGTATCGTCGAGGCCTACCGCACGGGGCGCGGGCGCATATATATGCGTGCCCGCTCGATCATCGAAGATATCGACAAGGTCGGTGGTCGTCAGCAGATCGTCATCACCGAGCTGCCTTATCAGCTGAACAAGGCGCGTCTGATCGAAAAGATCGCCGAGCTGGTTAAAGAGAAGAAGCTCGAGGGCATCACCGAGTTGCGCGACGAGTCCGACAAAGACGGCATGCGCGTGGTGATCGAGCTGCGTCGCGGTGAGGTGCCTGAGGTCATCCTCAACAACCTCTACGCCCAGACCCAGCTGCAGAGTGTGTTCGGTATCAACGTGGTGGCGCTTATCGATGGCCAGCCGCGTACGCTGAACCTCAAGGAACTGCTCGAGGCCTTCGTTCGCCATCGCCGCGAAGTCGTGACCCGCCGGACGGTCTACGAGCTGCGCAAGGCGCGCGAACGTGGGCATATTCTCGAAGGCCAGGCGGTCGCGCTGTCCAACATCGACCCGGTGATCGCCCTGATCAAGGCGTCGCCGACCCCGGCCGAGGCGAAGGAAGCGCTGATTGCCGAGGCCTGGGAGTCGAGCGCCGTCGAGTCGATGGTCGAGCGTGCCGGTGCCGACTCCTGTCGCCCCGAGGGGCTCGATCCGCAGTACGGTCTGCGTGATGGCAAGTACTACCTGTCGCCGGAGCAGGCTCAGGCTATTCTCGATCTGCGCCTGCACCGCCTGACGGGCCTGGAGCACGAAAAGCTGCTCAGCGAATACCAGGAGATTCTCACCCAGATCGGTGAGCTGATCCGTATTCTGACCAACCCTGTGCGTCTGATGGAAGTCATTCGCGAGGAGCTCGAAGGCGTCAAGCGCGACTTCGGCGACGCCCGTCGTACCGAAATCCTCGATGCACGTCTGGATCTGACCCTGGCGGACCTGATCACCGAAGAAGAGCGCGTCGTCACCATTTCCCACGGCGGCTACGCCAAGTCGCAGCCGTTGGCTGCTTATCAGGCGCAGCGTCGCGGTGGGCGTGGCAAGGCGGCCACCGGCGTCAAGGAAGAGGATTACGTCGAGCATCTGCTGGTCGCCAACAGCCACACGACGCTGTTGCTGTTCTCCAGCAAGGGCAAGGTGTACTGGCTCAAGACCTACGAAATTCCCGAAGCTTCCCGCACATCCCGCGGGCGCCCTTTGGTCAATCTACTGCCGCTTTCCGAAGGCGAGCACATCACCGCCATGTTGCAGGTCGATATCGAGGCTGCGCGTCAGCAGCAGCTGAACGGCGAGGACGATGTCGAGGATGCGGAAATCATCAGCGAGGCCGATGAGGCGGAAGAGTCGCTCGAGGGCGAAGAGTCCGACGAGTCGGTAGACGAGCCGACCGGTACCTACATCTTCATGGCGACCGCTAAGGGCACCGTGAAGAAGACCCCACTTTCGCAATTCAGCCGCCCACGCAGTGTCGGTCTGATCGCGCTCGGCCTGGAAGAGGGCGATACCCTGATCGCCGCTGCGGTGACCGATGGCGCGCGTGAAGTCATGCTGTTCTCCGACGGAGGCAAGGTGATCCGCTTCAAGGAGAAGCACGTTCGCACCATGGGTCGAACCGCCCGTGGCGTTCGCGGCATGCGTCTGCCGGAAGGGCAGCGCCTGATCTCCATGCTGATTCCCGAGCCGGATGCCCAGATTCTCACCGCGAGCCTCAACGGCTACGGCAAGCGCACGGTGATCGATGAGTTCCCGCGCCGCGGGCGTGGCGGTCAGGGTGTCATTGCCATGGTGACCAACGAGCGCAACGGCCGACTGGTCGGTGCCGTTCAGGTGCAGCAGGGCGAGGAAATCATGCTGATTTCCGATCAGGGCACACTGGTTCGTACCCGTGTCGATGAGGTCTCATCGCTGGGCCGAAATACCCAGGGCGTGACGCTGATCAAGCTTGGCAAGAACGAGCATCTGGTCGGCCTCGAAAGAGTTCAGGAACCCTCCGAAGAGGACGTTCTGGAAGATATCGAGGCGGTTCTCGATGACGAGGCACTGGAGAAGGAAATGCCTGTCGTCAGCACCGAGCCCAGCGAGGATGAGCTGCTCGGAGGGGGCGGAGACGTTCCGCCGGACGTAGTGCCTACCGACGACGAAAACTGATTCGGACGGCATGCGAAGCTTTCGGGCTACGCATGTCGGTATCGAACGGAAACCCGCTGTGGGTGAAGGGATTGCAAGCGCTGGACCTGAGCGCCTTGGCGACGGGCGGAGCGAGCATGGTATCGACCGTTTTTGAGAGAACGATGATGAGCAAACGCGCCTTTAATTTCTGCGCCGGTCCGGCTGCGCTCCCCGAGGCCGTCCTGCAGCGCGCCCAGGCCGAACTCCTCGACTGGCAAGGTCGAGGCCTGTCGGTGATGGAAATGAGCCATCGCAGCAACGAATACACGGCGATCGCCGAGAAGGCCGAACAGGACTTGCGCGATCTGTTGAGCATCCCATCCAATTACAAGGTGCTGTTCCTGCAGGGCGGTGCCAGCCAGCAATTCGCCGAGATTCCGCTGAATCTGCTGCCCGAGGGTGGTGTCGCCGACTACATCGATACCGGCATCTGGTCGCGCAAAAGCATCGAAGAGGCCAAGCGCTTCGGCCATGTCAACCTTGCTGCCAGCGCCAAGCCCTACGACTATTTCGCCATCCCCGGGCAGAACGAGTGGAAGCTCAGTACGGATGCGGCCTACCTGCACTACGCCAGCAACGAGACCATCGGCGGACTGCAGTTCGACTGGATACCGGAGCTTGGCGACACACCGCTGGTGGTCGACATGTCCTCGGACATCCTCTCGCGGCCGCTGGATGTTTCCCGGTTCGGTCTGATCTATGCCGGCGCGCAGAAGAATATCGGCCCGTCGGGGCTGGTGGTGGTCATCGTTCGCGAGGACTTGCTGGGTCGCGCGCGTTCCAGCTGCCCGACCATGCTGGATTACAAGATCGCAGCCGACAATGGTTCTATGTACAACACGCCGGCGACCTTCTCCTGGTACCTCTCTGGCCTGGTCTTCGAGTGGCTGAAGGAACAGGGCGGCGTCGAGGCGATGGAGCAACGCAATCGCGCCAAGAAGGAACTGCTCTACGGCGTAATTGACGCCAGTGACTTCTATTCCAATCCAATCGCCACGAACGCCCGCTCCTGGATGAACGTGCCGTTCAGGCTGGCCGACGAGCAGCTGGACAAGGCGTTCCTCGCTGGCGCCGAGGCGCGCGGCCTGCTCAACCTGAAAGGTCATCGCTCGGTGGGCGGCATGCGTGCCTCCATCTATAACGCGGTCGGCCTGGATGCCGTCGAAGCTCTGGTGGCCTACATGCGCGAGTTCGAGAAGGAGCACGGCTGATGAGCGATGTCGATCGGCTGAAGGCGCTGCGTGTACGCATCGACAGTCTCGACGAGAAGATTCTCGAGCTGATCAGCGAGCGGGCCCGTTGCGCTCAGGACGTGGCGCGAGTCAAGACCGCATCACTGGCCGAGGGTGAGGAGGCGGTGTTTTACCGTCCCGAGCGTGAAGCCTGGGTCCTCAAGCACATCATGGAGTTGAACAAAGGGCCTCTCGATAACGAGGAGATGGCGCGCCTTTTCCGCGAAATCATGTCGTCCTGCCTGGCGCTGGAGCAACCGCTGCGGGTCGCTTATCTCGGACCTGAAGGGACTTTCTCCCAGGCTGCTGCACTGAAACATTTTGGTCAGGCGGTGATCAGCAAGCCGATGGCAGCGATCGACGAAGTCTTTCGCGAAGTGGTCGCCGGTGCGGTCAATTTCGGCGTGGTGCCTGTAGAAAACTCTACCGAAGGCGCGGTTAACCACACCCTCGACAGTTTTCTCGAGCACGATATCGTCATCTGCGGCGAAGTCGAGTTGCGGATCCACCATCATCTGCTGGTGGGCGAAACGACCAAGACGGATCGCATCACACGTATTTATTCCCATGCACAGTCGCTGGCGCAGTGCCGCAAGTGGCTTGATGCGCATTACCCGAACGTCGAACGCGTGGCGGTTTCCAGCAATGCCGACGCGGCCAAACGCGTCAAGAGCGAGTGGAACTCCGCCGCGATTGCGGGCGATATGGCGGCTCAGCTTTACGGCTTGACCAAGATCGCCGAGAAGATCGAAGACCGCCCGGACAATTCCACGCGCTTTCTGATCATCGGCAACCAGGAAGTGCCACCCACCGGCGACGACAAGACGTCGATCATCGTCTCTATGCGTAACAAGCCGGGCGCACTGCACGAGTTGCTGATGCCGTTTCACTCCAATGGCATCGATCTCACGCGGATCGAAACCCGTCCTTCACGCAGCGGAAAATGGACCTACGTATTCTTCATCGATTGCATAGGCCATCACCAGGATCCGCTGATCAAAGACGTGCTGGAGAAGATCGGCCGCGAAGCGGTGGCATTGAAGGTGCTGGGGTCTTATCCGAAAGCGGTACTTTAAAAAGCAGCTGGAAGTCGGACGCTGGGAGCTGGAAGCCGTGAGCAACGCCGAGTGCTTCAGGTTTCAGGTTCAGGCTCAGGCTTTCAGCTTCAGCGGAGCCGAACATGTCCTGTGATTTCCTCGCCCTGGCTCAACCGGGTGTGCAAAAGCTGTCGCCTTACGTGCCGGGCAAACCGGTGGACGAGCTGGCGCGTGAGCTCGATCTCGATCCTGCGACGATCGTCAAGCTGGCCAGCAACGAAAACCCGCTGGGCCCCAGCCCTAAAGTCATCGAAGCGCTCAAGGCGCAGCTCGACGAACTGACCCGTTACCCGGATGGCAATGGCTTCGTGCTCAAGCATAAGCTGGCGGAGCGATACGGCGTCGGCATCGAGCAGGTGACGCTCGGTAACGGCTCCAACGACATCCTCGAGCTGGTCGCACGTGCTTATCTGGCGCCTGGTCTCAACGCAGTCTTCAGTGAGCATGCGTTCGCGGTCTACCCGATTGCTACGCAGGCAGTGGGTGCGCGAGCGAAGGCTGTTCCGGCCCGCCAGTGGGGGCACGATCTCGAGGCCATGCTGGCGGCTATCGACGAAAACACCCGTGTCGTATTCATCGCCAATCCTAATAACCCCACTGGTACCTGGTTCGACGCTGATGCGCTGGGCAGCTTTCTTGCCAGCGTTCCGGAGCGCGTTCTGGTCGTACTGGACGAGGCCTATATCGAGTACGCCGAGGGCGGTGAGCTGCCGGATGGGTTGGCGTTTCTGGCATCGCATTCCAATTTGCTGGTTTCTCGGACGTTCTCCAAAGCCTACGGACTGGCTGCGCTGCGGGTGGGCTATGCGATCTGTTCGGCGCAGATCGCTGACGTGCTGAATCGTGTACGCCAGCCGTTCAATGTAAACAGCCTGGCGCTTGCGGCCGCCTGTGCCGCGCTCGACGATGACCGCTATCTGGCCCAAAGCAGGGCTTGCAACGCGGATGGCATGATTCAGCTCGAGGCCGGTTTCAGGCAGTTGGGGTTAAACTGGATACCCTCGAAAGGCAACTTCATTGCGGTCGATTTCGGTCGCGACGCGGCTCCGATCAACCAGGCATTACTGCGCGACGGCGTCATTGTTCGACCGATCGCTGGTTATGGAATGCCGACCTTTTTGCGGGTTTCCATCGGCACCGAAGCGGAAAACACCCGCTTCCTGAGCGCCCTGCGCCAGGCGCTCGGGCGTTGAGCCGAAAGGTGGAACCGCTTCCCAGCGTGCCCATGGTGCGGCGGCTAGTCGTCGTCGGCCTGGGGCTGATTGGTGGCTCGTTCGCCAAAGGGCTGCGCGAAGGCGGGCATTGCGGCGAAGTGATCGGTTTCGACCTGGATCCACGATCTTGCGAACTGGCCGTCGAGCTCGGCGTCGTGGATCGCTGTGCTGACAGTCTCGCAGAGGCCTGCCGGGGGGCGGACGTCATTCAACTGGCTGTACCGATCCTGGCGATGGAGCGTTTGCTGGCAGAGCTAGCGGCGCTCGATCTCGGCAATGCAGTGCTGACCGATGTCGGCAGCGCCAAAGGCAACGTGGTGCGCTGTGCCCGCGAGCAGTTCGGCCGGACACCGCCACGTTTCGTGCCCGGCCATCCGATAGCCGGCTCGGAACAGAGCGGCGTCTCGGCTGCCCAAAGCACGCTTTTTCGACGGCATAAGGTGATTCTGACGCCGTTGGCGGACACCGATCCAACCGCTCTAGCGCTTGTCGACGGGTTGTGGCGCTTGCTGGAGGCTGATGTCGAGCACATGGAAGTACGGCACCATGACGAAGTATTGGCAGCTACCAGTCATCTGCCGCACCTGTTGGCGTTTGGCCTGGTGGATTCGCTGGGGAAACGCAACGAGAATCTCGAAATATTCCGCTACGCAGCGGGTGGATTTCGTGATTTCACCCGTATAGCGGGTAGTGATCCGGTGATGTGGCATGACATCTTTCTCGCCAATCGTGAGGCGGTGTTACATACGCTGGACGATTTTCGTGCCGACCTCGACGCGCTGCGCGCCGCGGTCGATGAAGGAGACGGGCATACCTTATTGGGCGTGTTCACGCGCGCCAAGGCAGCCCGAGAACATTTCAGCAAAATACTGGCTCGCAGAGCCTATGTGGACGTTATGCATTCCAAAGATCTGATCTTCCTCGCCAGCCCTGGCGGCAGCCTCAGCGGCCAACTGCGTGTGCCAGGCGACAAATCCATTTCCCACCGTTCGATCATGCTCGGCTCGCTTGCTGAAGGTACTACCGAGGTAGAGGGTTTTCTCGAGGGTGAGGACGCCCTTGCGACCATTCAGGCATTCCGTGACATGGGTGTGGTCATCGAAGGGCCAAATCAGGGGCGCGTTACCGTTCATGGGGTTGGTCTGCATGGCCTGAAGCCGCCGCCGGGCCCGATCTATCTCGGCAATTCCGGTACCTCGATGCGCCTGCTGTCGGGTTTGCTCGCCGCCCAGCCGTTCGATACCACCCTGACAGGCGACGCTTCGCTGTCCAGACGCCCTATGAACCGTGTGGCCAAGCCGCTACGCGAAATGGGTGCGGTGATCGAGACTGCTGCCGAAGGGCGCCCGCCGTTGATCATCCGTGGCGGCCAGAAGCTTTCGGGGATGCATTACCTAATGCCGATGGCCAGCGCTCAGGTCAAATCCTGCCTGCTCCTGGCTGGGCTTTATGCGGCAGAAAAAACCTCGGTCACGGAGCCGGCCCCGACGCGGGACCACACCGAACGGATGCTGCAAGGTTTCGGTTATCCGGTGCATGTGGAAGGCAATACCGCGAGGGTCGAATCTGGTCATACGTTGCGTTCGACCCAGATCGAAGTGCCGGCCGATATTTCCTCCTCGGCTTTTTTCATGGTTGCAGCCAGCATCGCACCGGGCTCCGACATTACCCTGGAGCATGTCGGGATCAACCCGACGCGTACCGGTGTTATCGATATTCTCAAACTCATGGGCGCCAACATCGAGCTGAGCAATCTGCGTGAAGTGGGCGGTGAGCCGGTTGCCGATATCCGTGTACGCGCTGCTCAGCTCAAGGGCATCGATATACCTGAAAGTCTCGTCCCGCTGGCGATCGACGAGTTCCCAGTGCTGTTCGTGGCCGCCGCCTGCGCCGAAGGCCGAACCACCTTGCGTGGCGCCGAAGAGTTGCGGGTCAAGGAGTCCGACCGTATTCAGGTTATGGCCGACGGTCTGCAGGCGCTGGGCGTGAAGGCCACACCGACGCCGGATGGGATTATCATCGAGGGCGGCGGTCCCATTGCAGGCGGCGAAGTCTGGGCGCACGGCGATCATCGGATCGCGATGTCTTTCAGTGTTGCTGCGCTTCGAGCCAGTGCACCGATCCGCATTCATGATTGCGCCAATGTGGCCACTTCGTTTCCGAACTTCCTTGCGCTGGCCGAGCGGGCCGGGATGCGGGTGGGTGTGGAGGGTAACTCATGATCAGCCAGATCCCGGTCATCACCATCGACGGCCCGAGCGGTTCCGGCAAGGGTACGGTTGCGGCGCTGTTGGCGGCGAAACTGGGATGGAATTTTCTCGATTCCGGTGCGCTTTACCGGTTGCTTGCCTTTGCTGCGCGTAATCATGGTGTCGATCTGACCAACGAGGAGGCGCTCAAGCTGCTGGCGGCTCATTTGGATGTGCAATTCGGCGCAGCAAAAAGCGGCCATGGCATGCAAATTATTCTCGAGGGCGAAGATGTCACTCTTGCAATTCGTAACGAGCAGGTCGGTGCTGGAGCCTCTCAAGTCGCTGCATTGCCGGTAGTGCGTGAGGCGTTGTTGCAGCGCCAGAAAGCGTTTCGCGAAGCACCTGGGCTGGTCGCGGACGGCCGAGATATGGGAACTGTTGTTTTCCCTGACGCGCCCTTGAAGATATTTCTCACCGCAAGTGCCGAGGAAAGGGCTCGCCGCCGTTTCCTGCAGTTGAAGGACAAGGGTGATGATGTTAATCTCGCGAGTCTTCTCGATGAGATACGGGTGCGCGATGAGCGCGACACCCAGCGTGAAGTGGCTCCGTTGAAGCCTGCAGATGATGCGGTGCAGTTGGATTCGACGGATCTCTCTATCGAGCAGGTGTTAGGACAGATTCTGAGCGAGGTTGCCAAGCGCGATTTCGCCTGATGACCGGTCGCTGCGGGCGGCCATGACGGCTCCTGAGATTCAGGGCTGTTAACAAGGAGGCATGTGGGAGACCAGATCTAGTCCCGCAAGCCTTTTTTTATATGAATGAACCCACTTCTATCTGGGATGTGGAGATTGGGCGGATCCTCGCCCGAAAACAGCAGGAATAAACATGAGCGAAAGCTTTGCAGAACTTTTTGAAGAAAGCCTAAAAACCCTCGACATGCAGCCGGGTGCGATCATCACCGGCATCGTGGTCGACATCGACGGTGACTGGGTCACTGTCCATGCCGGTCTGAAGTCCGAGGGCGTCATCCCGGTCGAGCAGTTCTACAACGAGCAGGGCGAGCTGACCATCAGCGTGGGTGACGAAGTTCACGTTGCGCTGGACGCGGTTGAAGATGGCTTCGGTGAAACCAAGCTGTCCCGCGAAAAAGCCAAGCGTGCAGAGTGCTGGATTGTTCTGGAAGCGGCTTTCGCAGCTGAGGAAGTGGTCAAGGGCGTTATCAACGGTAAGGTTAAAGGCGGCTTCACTGTCGACGTTAACGGCATCCGTGCGTTCCTGCCAGGTTCCCTGGTTGATGTCCGTCCAGTGCGTGATACCACTCACCTGGAAGGCAAGGAACTCGAGTTCAAGGTCATCAAGCTCGACCAGAAGCGCAACAACGTTGTCGTTTCCCGTCGTAGCGTCCTGGAAGCCGAGAACAGCGCCGAGCGTGAAGCGCTGCTGGAATCGCTGCAGGAAGGCCAGCAGGTCAAGGGTATCGTCAAGAACCTCACCGACTACGGCGCCTTCGTGGACCTGGGCGGCGTAGACGGCCTGCTGCACATCACCGACATGGCCTGGAAGCGCATCAAGCATCCATCGGAAATCGTCAACGTTGGCGATGAGATCGATGTCAAGGTGCTGAAGTTCGACCGCGAGCGTAACCGCGTATCGCTGGGTCTGAAGCAGCTGGGCGAAGACCCATGGGTTGCTATCAAGGCTCGCTACCCGGAAAACACCCGTGTCATGGCCCGCGTCACCAACCTCACCGACTACGGCTGCTTCGCCGAGCTGGAAGAGGGTGTCGAAGGTCTGGTGCACGTTTCCGAAATGGACTGGACCAACAAGAACATCCATCCGTCGAAGGTCGTACAGGTCGGCGACGAAGTGGAAGTCATGGTTCTGGACATCGACGAAGAGCGTCGTCGTATCTCCTTGGGTATCAAGCAGTGCAAGTCCAACCCATGGGAAGACTTCTCTGGCCAGTTCAACAAGGGCGACCGCATCTCCGGCACCATCAAGTCGATCACCGATTTCGGTATCTTCATTGGTCTGGACGGCGGCATCGACGGCCTGGTTCACCTGTCCGACATTTCCTGGAACGAAGCCGGCGAAGAAGCCGTGCGTCGCTTCAAGAAGGGCGACGAGCTGGACACCGTCATCCTGTCGGTCGATCCGGAGCGTGAGCGTATCTCCCTGGGCATCAAGCAGCTGGAAGACGATCCGTTCTCCAACTACGCCGCCGTCAATGACAAGGGCAGCATCGTTCGCGGTACCGTGAAAGAAGTTGACGCAAAAGGCGCCATCATCGACCTGGGTAACGACATCGAAGCGACGCTCAAAGCCTCCGAAATCAGCCGTGACCGCGTTGAAGATGCGCGTAACGTTCTGAAGGAAGGCGAAGAAGTCGAAGCCAAGATCATCAGCATCGACCGCAAGAGCCGCGTAATCAGCTTGTCTATCAAGTCGAAAGACGTAGAAGACGAGAAGGACGCGATGAAGGAACTGCGTACCAAGCAGGACGTAGAGCCGGCTGCTGGTCCGACCACCATTGGTGATCTGATCCGCGCGCAAATGGAAAACCAGAACTAAGTTCTGCAATCCATCAAAAAAGGGCGACTTCGGTCGCCCTTTTTTTGTCTGTTGTCCCGTGTCCCGTCCTGAATAGGGTTTACACCTTCATACCTTACTCATCGCGAGAACGCTCATACAGAAGGTGCGCCGCGCAGCCAGCGGGACTATTCGCACTCAGCTAATCTCGAACGGTACCGGCCGCCAGTGCCTGGTTTACCGCCAGCCAGCCTGTCACCGCATCTTCGCCCACCTGCTTGAACGCTCGCTCGAACAGGCGCACCTGTTCGCGTCTGAGTACCTGCTCCAGTTTGGCGCCTTCGGGGGTGAAGCGCAGCATGCGCTTGCGCTTGTCGTCCTCCGCCGTTCTGCTTTCGACCAAGTGCATTTCGATAAGCTGTCGCAGCGGTATGTTCAATGCCTGCTTGCTCACGCCCAGGTATCCGAGCAGTTCCTTGACGCTGAGGTCGGGATAACTGGCGATGAAGAACAGAACGCGGTGGTGCATCCTGGATAGGCCTCGGCGCGCGAGCATTTCGTCCGGCTTGGCGGTGAAGGCCTGATAACCGAGGAAGAAATTTTCCATGATCTGGCGTTGAATCGTGCTTTTTTTTAGGTCAGGCATATTGACGTATTCGCGGCGGTGGGCGTAATTTTGGTCAAGTAGTTTGACTCATTTTATTCCTTCCTGCATCTGGTGCCCCATGGCCTTCTCCGAACGTGTCGACCGCCTGAAAAGCTCGCTGATCCGCGAAATCCTTGCCGCAGCGCAGCGTCCGGAGATGATGTCGTTTGCCGGAGGGCTGCCTGCCGAGTCGATGTTGCCCAAGGTCGACTGGGCGCAGATGCCGGCGAGCATGGGGCAGTACGGCATGAGCGAGGGCGAGCCGGCACTGCGCGAAGCCATCGCCGCCGAAGCGCGCGAACTCGGCGTTGATTGCTCCGCTAGCCAAGTGCTTATCGTCAGTGGTTCTCAGCAGACGTTGGATCTCGCATCGAAGCTGTTCATCGACGTCGGTACCGAGGTGCTGCTCGAAGCCCCGACCTATCTGGCTGCGCTTCAAATCTTTCAATTGTTCGGTGCGGACTGTCTGGCTGTGCCACAAGAGACCGACGGTCCATCGTTGGTCGCGTTGCGCCAACGGCTGGAGCAGCACAAGCCAGCGTTTGCCTACATGATTCCGACTTTTCAAAATCCCTCCGCGGTGCGTTACAGCGAAGAAAAGCGCGATGCGGTCGCGGCTATGCTCGACGAGTTCAATGTAGTCCTGATTGAGGATGAGCCTTATCGCGAACTGGTTTTCGACGAAAGCAGCGCCAGGCCCATCGTCAGCCGCATGCGCAAGGCAAGCTGGATATATACCGGCACAGTCTCCAAGACGTTGCTGCCAGGGCTGCGGGTGGGTTACCTGATCGCAACGCCCGATCTTTTCCCCCTCTTGCTGCGGCTTAAGCAGTCGGCTGACCTGCACACCAACCGCATTGGTCAGTGGCAGGCGCTGCAGTGGTTGGGAAGCGAACGATATCGTTCGCACCTGAGCGAACTACGCCGCTTCTATCGTCTGCGTCGCGATGCGATGCAGGTTGCGTTGGAGGAGCATTTCGGCGATCTGGCCAACTGGCAGGTCCCGCAGGGCGGTTTGTTCTTCTGGTTGCAGCTGAAACGCCCTATCGACACGCGAACCTTGCTCAGGCCGGCCCTGGAACAGAATGTGGTATTCATGCCAGGTGAGCCTTTTTTCATCGATCCCGAACAGAATCTCGGCTATCTGCGGCTGAACTTCAGTCATGTCGCTCCGGAGCGGCTGGACGAAGGCGTGCATCGGTTGGCTAAAGTGGTTCGCGGGTACGAGATGGTCGATGCGGCCTAGTCAAGGCGCGGGTGCTTGCGTTGCGCAGGAGGGGGAGATGTACAAGGTTTACGGCGATTATCGTTCCGGTAACTGTTACAAGGTGAAGCTGATGCTGCATCTACTCGGGCGAGATTACGAGTGGGTGCCAGTAGACATTCTTCGTGGTGAGAGCCGTGAGGACGCGTTTCTGAAGAAGAATCCCAACGGCAAGATTCCCGTGCTCGAACTGGAAGACGGTACCTGCTTGTGGGAGTCGAACGCGATTCTCAATTACCTCGCGGAGGGATCCGAGCTCTTGCCCACGGATCCGCGTCTGCGCACCCAGGTTCTACAGTGGCAGTTCTTCGAGCAGTACAGCCATGAGCCGTTTATTGCTGTAGCGCGATTCATCAAGGTTTATCTGGGGTTGCCCGATGATCGCCTCGATGAGTATGCGGCCAAGCAACTGGACGGCTATCGCGCGTTGGATGTCATGGAGCAGCAACTGCAGCGCACGCCGTTTCTCGTTGGCGACCGCTACTCGATTGCGGATATAGCGCTGTATGCCTACACGCACGTGGCTGAAGAGGGTGGCTTTTGGCTGGCCAGGTACCCTGCGATCTGTGCTTGGCTACAGCGCGTTGCAAGCCATCCGCGACATGTGGGTATGTATGAATAAAAGAAGACCAAAGGTCTAGAGGCTGTCCAGCCGCCAGCTGGACTACTTCACCAAGCCGAGGAACTCGCTACGGGTAGCAGCGTTCTCGCGGAACTGGCCAAGCATGACCGAAGTGACCATCGAAGAATTCTGCTTCTCGACGCCACGCATCATCATGCACATGTGCTGGGCCTCGATGACCACTGCCACGCCCCAGGCACCCGTGACCGTTTGAATCGCCTCGGCGATTTCCCGGGTGAGATTTTCCTGAATTTGCAGACGGCGAGCGTACATATCGACGATACGCGCAACCTTCGAGAGACCGAGCACCTTCCCGTTGGGCAGATAGGCAACGTGTGCCTTGCCAATGAACGGGAGCATATGGTGTTCGCACAACGAATAAAGCTCGATGTTCTTCACCAAAACCATTTCGCTGTTGTCGGAGCTGAACAACGCACCGTTGGTGACTTCCTCGAGTGTCTGCTGATAGCCCTTGCACAGGTATTGCATGGCTTTGGCGGCGCGTTTGGGCGTATCGAGCAGGCCCTCGCGGTTGACGTCCTCACCCAGCTGGCCAAGGATCGCGGTGTAATGTGTTTCCAGGGACATATAACTACCTGTCAGGCATGCAAGAGAGCGCGAATGCGAAGGTTAGGGGCTCGGCCGCTGGGCTGCAAGCAATACGCGGTACCATGAGCCGATCGATGCGCCTGACGCTGCTCACTCATCGCGTCCTTCGAGCATGGTTCGTTTGAGAATCACATAAACGGCGCCGGTACCGCCATGCCTCGGCAGGGATGAAGTGAAACCGAGCACCTGGGGATGCTGGCGTAGCCAAGTGTTGACGTGGCTCTTGATCAGGGGGCGCTTGCCGTCGATTCGCGCCGCCTTGCCATGGGTGACCCGCACGCAGCGGATCTCGAATTTGCACGCTTCGGCGAGAAAATCCCAGAGCAGCTCGCGGGCTTTCTCGACGCTCAGTCCATGCAGATCCAGGCTGCCTTCGAAGGGAATCTGGCCAGCCTTCAGCTTGCGCATCTGACTGTCCTGAACCCCGTCGCGTACCCAGTACAATTCGTCTTCTGCGGCGACATCGATGACAAATTGATCGGAAAGCCCGTCGATACGGGTTTCGTCCCCGATGATCACGGCATTAGCTCGCCGCGTGGCTATCTGCGCTTTGTTGCCACGCGGTTTACCGGTGTCCGCGCGATCGTGTTCGATCGGCTTGACGCCGCGAACAGCCGATCTGAACAGGGAAAAATCATCTTCTTTCATTGGGGCCTCCGCATTGCGGGTAATTTTACCCCAAAGCTTTTGTCGTTACCGCTTCTCCCACAGGCGGGCCCGGACGGTGCGGCTGCGCAATCAGCGCTTGTTTTTCAGTCTGGGAGACAGGCTCAATCCGACGGGTCCCTTCAAGCGCCTGCGAACGCGGCGCCGGATGAACATGCCGAGCATAAGAAGGAACAGGCCGAGTGCTAACAGTGTCACGGCAGCTTCGCGATCCAGCGCCATGTTGGCTAGCGCCTCGTTGTTGCTGAACAAGGATATCGCGCCAGAGCCGGTCATGAGCACGCCGAAGATGATCAGCAACAGGCCGAGCACTGCGCCGATGCGTGCGCCCCAGCTCCGCTGCTGGCGAGGCCGGAGGCGGCGTGCATCGAATCCATCGGTTCGTTTCATTCCGGTTACCTCGTCAGAACAGGCTATGACCGGGGCCGTCCGGTCAGGTTCATCATTCTCGGGTAACGCTTTACAGCTCGAAGGCTTACGCCAGTGCTCCGGTATCAGCCACGCAGACGGCGAAGTTGTCCGCAAGAATGGTCATTTCCATGCGATGCACCTGTGCCGCCTCGATCGCACCGTCTCCCATCGGTAGATCGCGGGTGGCGCAGGCCTTGTCGATCAGGGTACAGCGATAGCCATAGTCTTTCGCCGCGCGGACCGTGGTGCTCACGCTGGAGTGAGTCATGAAGCCGCAGACGATGAGATCCAATCGCCCGTGTTGCTGCAGCAGCTCGTGCAGTTTGGTGCCAGCGAACGCATTGGGCAGCGTTTTGCCAATCACGGTTTCGCCGGAAAGAGGAGCTGCCTCCGGCATGATCTGGCCGCGCAGGCCCTGCGGATCGAAGAGACCGCCTGGAATGCCAAGATGATGAACATGTACGACGGGAGCGCCAGCGGCCCGGGCTGTAGCCAGCAAGGTGCTGATTTCTTCGAGTGCTGAGCTCAGGTTCGGTAGTGCAAGGGTCCCGGTCCGATATTCTTCCTGAACGTCAATGACCACAAGGGTCGCGTTAGCCAGAGTCGCCGGTGCATAACTGCGGCCACTGAGCTGAAGCATGGTCTGTGGCTTGGACATGACTGACTCCTTGTTTTGAGAGGGGCATGATTGTGGCGCCAGTTGAGCGATATGTGAACAGCCCAACGTAATGAATTCGCCATCTGAATCGATGATAACCGGCAATACGCCACTATGGTCGCCAGATAACGCTGAGAAACTCTCTCGGCCATCGGCTAAACTTTCGCGCTTTTTGACAGGAGATGATTCGTGACCGCTTCGCTTTCCCGCTTGCGCACCTTACGTGACCACATTCGCTGGGCAGTCAGCCGCTTCCATGCCGAGCAATTGTTCTTTGGCCACGGCACGGACAATGCTTGGGACGAGGCGCGTCAGTTGGTGCTCGGCGCTCTGCACCTGCCTTGGGAAATGGCCGATAGCTATCTCGATTGCCGCCTTGAAGATGATGAAAGGGAGCATCTGCAGGGCTTGCTGCGTCGGCGCATCGAGCAGCGCGTGCCCACCGCCTATCTTCTTGGGCAGGCCTGGTTCTGCGGGCTTCCATTCATCGTCGACGAGCGCGTGCTGATTCCACGTTCGCCGATTGGGCAATTGATCGAGCGACGCTTCGAACCCTGGTTGTCGCGCGTCCCTGCACGGATCCTCGATCTGTGCACCGGCTCCGGTTGCATCGGCATTGCCTGCGCCTATGAGTTTCTCGACGCCGAGGTGGTATTGGCGGATCTGTCCTTCGACGCGCTCGAGGTGGCCAACCGCAACATCGAGCAGCACGGGCTGGAGGATCGGGTCTATACGGTGCAGAGCGACGGATTCAACGGCTTGCCGAGGCAGCGCTTCGACCTGATCGTGTCTAACCCGCCGTACGTGGATGCCGAAGATTTCGCCGACATGCCTGAGGAATACCATCATGAACCGGCGTTGGGGCTGGCCTGCGGCGATGATGGCTTGGATCTGGTGCGGCGCATGTTGGCTGAGGCCGCAGACCACCTCACTGAAACCGGCACCCTGATCGTCGAAGTCGGTAACAGCCAAGTACATGTAGCGGCGCTTTATCCCGAGGTGGATTTCACTTGGCTGGAATTCGCCGAGGGTGGCCATGGCGTGTTTTTGCTTGCGGCGAGCCAGTGCCGTGAGCACCAGGCACTGTTTCGCGAGCGGCTCAGGGATTAGTTGTAATAAGGCAACGTCATGTTGGGCGCCGGTATCATCAGCGAGTCGCGATCCAGATCAGCAGCCCCGCCTGGAATAGCGCAAATGCGATGAGACACGCGATAGTGAACCTGAGACCGCCATCTTCGCGGCGAAACCTGTTCAGACGCTCCTGCATGTCGCGAATCGTGCTTTCCTGCTCCAGTAGATTGCGATCGGCTTGTTCGAGCATTGCGGCGGCGTCCGTCAACTCGATGATCTGTACTTTGTCGTTGTTCCAGTCGGGGCGCAGCGTGCTGACGCGAGGGGCCCCGTAGGTTGCCTTGAGTTGCTGAGGGTCTGGATATAGCACCTCGAAACCCTGACTCAGCAGGCAGTGGTCGCGTCGCAGACGCATGTCGTTGGCGGTTATGTCCTTGGCCGGGAGTGCGCCGCCTTCCACCAGATAGTGCGCCCAGCGCCTTTGCGCCCAGAGCGCTCCTTGCGCCAGGAGAAAACGTCCGAGGCCGCGATTGATCGGTTCTACATGCAGGCCGGAGTCGGGACCGAAGCGCACCTCCTTGGCGCGATGGTCCGCCCAAATTTCCAGCACGTTGTGCTTCTTCGACACGATCTGACCCGGCAGCCGGACGAAAAGCCTCAGCAGGCTCTGCTGTGGCGTGTGCCGCTCGATCTGGGCCAGCTCAACGAACCTCAACGGCCGAGTACCGGTATCCCGGTCGGTAGGCAATGGCGACAGACGCAGCAATCGAAAACGATCCGGAGCAAGGGCTGCCCAAGGATGCGGCTGCGGTGTGGCGGGCGTTTGGGCCTTACTGTCGGTTGGTGCTGGTGAGCTATCGGTCATGTCGGCGTCCTGGGCCTGCGCGGTCGAGTCGTTGCGGCAGGCAAGCAGCGTATCGGCTGACGGATGACTAACTGGAGGATGGCAATAAGCTATGTTTCCGCAGAAATTGGCTGATCTGCTGGGGCAGAGCATGCGCGATGGGCAGTTCGGGTTGGTTGTAGGATGCTCTCTGCCGGTCGCGCTCCATCGGGATGATGCGCAGGACGTGGTTCATTCCTGGGATCAGCACCAACTCGGCGTCTTCCCGGGCACGCTGCAAAGCGTAGGCATCGTCGCGCCCAACCTGGATGTCATGCGTCCCCTGGATGAGCAACGCAGGCGCTGTTGTGTTGGCAAGGGCTCGTGCCGGATCCTGACCGAACAGGGTGATCAGATAGGGCTGTACGCTCGGACGAAACAGGACCTGCAGCGGCTCCGGTACCTGCTCATGCGTGCGTCCCGCTTTGAGTTCGTCGATCAAATATTGCGCGGTCGCCAGTAGCGGTGGTGGCAGGCGACCCTGAAGCTGTTCGCGTAGCAGCAGGTCGATGGGCTGACCGCTGCCTGCAATACTGATCAATGCGGCGGGTTTCACGAGCGGCTCCGCCAGGCTGGCAATCAATGCGCCCTCGCTGTGGCCGATCAGCACCACCTTGGAGAAACGCGGGTCCGCCTTCAACAGCCTGGTCCAGGCCACTGCATCGGCGACATAGCGATCCACGCTCAATTGGCGCTCGTCTGGCGCCGCCGCCAGACTCCGACCAACCCCGCGCTTGTCATAACGCAGACTGGCCATACCGCGCCTGGCCAGCGCTTGCGCCAATCGCTTGAGACTATCGTTGCGGCCCATTGGGTTGTTGCCGTCGCGGTCGGTCGGACCCGATCCGGCTATCAGCAGGGCAACTGGCAAGGGCTCGTGGGATTTCGGAAGCAACAGGCTGCCGTGCAAACGGCCTTCGGGGACCTGCACGGTAATCGTCTGGTTGAGCAGCGTTCGGGCCTGTGTATGAGAGGCGAGCATGGCGAGGAGGGTGAACAGTAAGAGGAAACGCATGGGTAGGAAGTCAACCGTCGGGGGAGCGGGTTGGATGCGAGGCGAGCAAATGAGTTCGCCGATCGGCAGTATGCGCCGTCACCAGGGGCAGTGAAACCTACGGCGGCTCGGGTATACTTCCGGCCCCTGTTTAGGTCGATCGCGGAGCGCCCTGCATGTCCGGCAACACATACGGCAAGCTGTTCACCGTCACCACTGCTGGCGAAAGCCATGGTCCGGCGCTGGTCGCCATCGTCGACGGTTGCCCTCCAGGGCTGGAACTGACCGTTGAGGATCTGCAGCGAGACCTTGATCGACGCAAGCCAGGCACCAGCCGGCATACCACCCAGCGCCAGGAAGCGGACGAGGTGGAGATTCTCTCCGGAGTATTCGACGGGTACACCACCGGTTGCCCGATTGGCTTGCTGATCCGCAACACTGATCAGAAATCCAAGGACTACTCGGCCATCAAGGATCAGTTTCGTCCTGCCCATGCCGACTACAGCTACCACCATAAGTATGGTCTGCGCGATTACCGCGGCGGCGGACGCAGTTCGGCGCGCGAGACGGCCATGCGCGTCGCCGCCGGTGCCATCGCCAAGAAATACCTGGCAAGCCTGGGCATTCAAGTACGTGGTTACATGAGCCAGTTGGGTCCGATCGAGATTCCGTTTAAGACCTGGGACAGCGTCGAGCAGAACGCTTTCTTCAGTCCCGACCCGGACAAGGTGCCGGAACTCGAAGCCTATATGGACCAGTTGCGGCGCGATCAGGACTCGGTCGGTGCGAAAATCAGCGTCGTTGCCGACGGCGTACCTCCCGGTCTTGGCGAGCCGATCTTCGATCGCCTGGATGCGGACCTGGCGCATGCGCTGATGAGCATCAACGCCGTCAAGGGCGTGGAAATTGGTGCCGGTTTCGCCAGTGTCGCCCAGCGCGGGACCGAGCACCGTGACGAGATGACCCCGGAAGGTTTCCTGTCGAACAATGCCGGCGGCGTGCTCGGCGGCATCTCTTCCGGTCAGCCGATCGTTGCGCATCTGGCGCTCAAGCCGACGTCCAGCATCACCACGCCGGGACGCTCGATCGATGTTGCCGGCAACTCGGTGGATGTCGTAACCAAAGGCCGACACGACCCCTGTGTCGGCATCCGCGCCACACCGATCGCCGAAGCGATGATGGCGATCGTGTTGCTGGATCATCTGTTGCGTCATCGTGGCCAGAATGCCGATGTGCGGGTGACGACCCCGGTGCTAGGACAACGATGAGCTTGCAGCTGGGAGCCTGAGGCCGGGGGTGGAGTTCATCTTTACGCCACGGTTTCGCTTCCAGCTTCTGGCTTTCCGCTTATGACTGTCTCCCTTCCTTATTGGCGCCTGTCCGGCTTCTATTTTTTCTACTTCGCACTGCTCGGCTCGGCCGCACCGTTTCTAGGACTGTACTTCGATCACTTGGGCTTCACCGCCGAGCGGATTGGTGAGCTGGTCGCAATCCCGATGCTGATGCGTTGCCTGGCGCCGAATCTGTGGGGCTGGCTCGGTGACGTCACGGGGCGGCGCCTGGCGATCGTTCGCATCGGTGCACTCTGTACGCTGCTTTCGTTCAGCCTCATCTTTTACAGTAAGAGCTACGCCTGGCTCGCGCTGGTAATGGCGCTGCACGCGTTCTTCTGGCACGCGGTGCTTCCGCAATTCGAGGTGATCACCCTGGCGCATCTGCGCGAGCAGGCGTCACGCTATAGTCAGATCCGCCTGTGGGGCAGCATCGGTTTCATCGTGGCGGTAGTGGGGCTCGGTGCGCTGTTCGAACGCCTGGGCCTGGATGTATATCCCGCGGCGGTAATGTGGGTAATGGCCGGCATCCTCATCAGTAGCGTCTGGGTGCCTGACGCCGTGCCGGAGCAGCGGCCGGAGCTGGACGGGCAGGGCGGTTTTCTTGGCCAGCTGTGTCGTCCCGGTGTACTGGCGTTCTTCGTCTGCGTTGGCCTGATGCAAGTCAGTCACGGGCCTTATTACACCTTTTTCTCCATCCATCTCGAAGCGTTTGGTTATGGCAGGGGCACCATCGGGCTGCTCTGGGCGCTGGGCGTAGTCGCCGAAATCCTGATTTTTCTGGTGATGGCTCCGCTGCTGGCGCGTTTCTCGCTACGCCAAGTGCTGGCGGCGAGCTTTGTGTTGGCGGCAATACGCTGGTTGCTGTTGGGGACGCTGGCTGATCATCTGGCGGTATTGTTGGTCGCCCAGTTGATGCATGCAGCAACCTTTGGCAGCTTTCATGCCGCCGCGATCCATTTCGTCCAACGTAGTTTCGGCCATCGTCAGCAAGGGCAGGGCCAAGCCTTGTACGCGACGCTCGCGGGTGTCGGCGGAGCTATCGGCGCCCTTTATTCCGGCTACAGCTGGGCCAGCCTCGGGCCGCTATGGACCTTCGCCATCGCCAGTCTGGCGGCACTGGCCGCAGCCGTTATCATTGCCATCCCCAAGCAGGAGAACCGGGCATGACCGCCATTCGTGAACACTTGTCACAGGCCATCATCGACGCGGGTCGTTTTCTCTATGGCCGCGGCTGGTCGCCGGCAACCAGCAGTAATTATTCGGCGCGTCTGACCCCTAGCGAAGCGCTGCTGACCGTTTCCGGCAAACACAAAGGTCAGCTGACGATGGATGACCTGCTGGCCGTCGACATGGATGGTCGTAGCCTGGAAACGGGCAAGAAACCGTCGGCCGAGACCTTGCTGCACACCCAGCTGTATCGCTGGAAGCCGGAAATCGGTGCCGTGCTGCACACTCACTCGGTCAACGCTACCGTGCTATCGCGCCTGTGCTTGAGCGATTCGCTGGTGTTCGCCGACTACGAGCTGCAAAAGGCATTCAGTGGCGTCGCGACTCATGAGTCGCGGGTCACCGTGCCCATCTTCGACAATGATCAGGACATCGAGCGGCTCGCCTCACGCGTCCAGCCCTGGCTGGACGAGCATCCCGACTGCGTCGGCTATCTGATCCGGGGGCACGGTCTGTATACCTGGGGCGCACAAATGAGCGACGCACTACGGCAAATCGAGGCGTTCGAGTTTCTTTTCGAATGTGAATTAAAGATGCGCACCCTGCAGCGGGTGTAAGCCTGCACCTATTTTTATCGCACGCAGCGCGTGTCCGAATAACCGATGACAAGTCCGGGACAGCCATTCCCGCCGGAGACAACCACGATGAGCATCCTCAGCGTTTATCAGGACAGCGTTCCCGAGCAGCCACTCAAGGTCCTCACTCACGTCAACGACATCGTCGCCACACTGGCCGAGGTCGGTGTGCATCTCGAGCGTTGGGAAGCCAGTGCGCCGATTGGAGCCGGTGCCAGTTCGGAACAGGTGATTGCAGCCTATCGTCCGCAGATCGACCGGCTGATGGCTGAGCGCGGTTACGTCACTGTGGACGTGATCAGCCTGAACAGCGATCACCCGCAGAAGGCCGAGCTGCGTGCCAAGTTTCTCGAAGAGCATCGCCATGCCGAAGACGAGGTGCGCTTCTTCGTTGCTGGCCGCGGGCTGTTCACCCTGCACATCGAGGACAAGGTATACGCCGTGCTGTGCGAGAAGAACGATCTGATCTCGGTTCCGGCAGGAACCAGCCATTGGTTTGACATGGGTGAGAATCCCCACTTTGTCGCCATTCGCCTGTTCAACAACCCAGAAGGTTGGGTCGCGCAGTTTACCGGTGAAGACATCGCCGGTCGCTTTCCGCGCCTGGAGGATTGAAGATGCCGATCAAAGCCATCCTCACCGACATCGAAGGTACTACCAGTGCGGTGAGCTTCGTGTTCGATGTGCTGTTCCCGTACGCTCAAGAGCATTTGCCGGCGTTCGTGCGCAGCCGTGCGCAAGAGCCTGCGGTGGCTGAGCAGATCGAGGCGGTACGCCGCGAGAGCGGCGAGCCGGATGCCGAACTCGAGCGCGTTGCTGAGATCCTGCTGGAGTGGATCGCTGCCGATCGCAAGGCGACGTCGCTGAAGTCGCTGCAAGGCATGGTCTGGGCTGAAGGCTATCGCGCCGGGCAGCTCAAAGGTCATGTATACCCTGACGCAGTGGAGGCGTTGCGCCGCTGGCATGAGCAGGGCTACGCGCTCTATGTGTACTCGTCGGGGTCGGTCCAGGCGCAGAAGCTGATCTTCGGCTGCGCCGAGGTGGGTGACCTGACGCCGCTTTTTTCCGGCTATTTCGATACGAGCAGCGGTCATAAGCGCGAGATGGATTCGTATGTCCGTATTGCCGCCTCGATCGGCTTGTCGGCTAGTGAGATCCTGTTTCTGTCCGACGTGGTGGAAGAGCTGGACGCCGCACGTCAGGCCGGCATGTATACCTGTGGGTTGGTCCGCGAAGGTGGAACGCTGGCCGACCATGAGGTGGTTGAGCGCTTCGATGCAATCGATCCGGCCCGTTACTGAGCGGGCGTCTACTGAACCCTCTTACCGCCCAGGCATCCTAATTACGAACTCACCGTAATTTGGAGTCTTGCCATGACCGATGCCTTCGGCGGTATTTTCGGCCTGCTTATCCTGGCACTGGATATCTGGGCCATCGTCAGCGTGCTCCGTAGCGATAGCACCGGGGGCAAAAAGGCCCTCTGGGTGTTACTGATCGTCATCCTGCCGGTTCTGGGCCTGATCCTCTGGGGCATCATGGGGCCGCGTGGTAACCGTCCCGACGATCGGAACCTGAGGCCTTGACGCGTGGAAATCTGGAGTGCGCTGCTGGCCCTGATGGTGCTGGTGGCTGATGTCGTCGCCATCATTCAGGTCTGGCGCACGCGCATCGAGGTCGGACGCAAGATCATCTGGAGCCTCGTCATTGTGCTATTGCCGGTCGTGGGGCTGATCATGTGGTTAGTGGCCGCCGGGCATCTTGCCAAAGTCAGGTTGTAACGTGCGCAAGGCGAGCATGGCGGTCGCCCTGGTGCTCTGGGCAATCGGCGTGCTTGCTGATGATGCTGCTGCCTGGACGATGCTGCGCGAAGGACGCGCGGTTTTGCTTCTTCGTCATGCCACGGCGCCGGGATACGGCGATCCGCCTGGGTTCGTGCTTGGAGATTGCACGACTCAGCGTAATCTTGACCACGCCGGACGGCTGGAGGCACAGCGTTGGGGCGCCTTGCTTCGAGGCAAAGATATATCCAATCCGCGAGTGTTCAGCAGTCGTTGGTGTCGGGCATTGGAGACTGCGGAGCAGATGGCGCTGGGCTCGATCGAGCCGCTACCGGCACTTGATTCGTTCTTTGGCCATGCAGACCGGGAAACTGGGCAGACCGATGCGTTGCACGAGCTGCTTGATTCGTTACCGATGACGCAGGCTGTTGTCCTCGTTACTCACCAGGTCAATGTCACCGCACTGACTGGCGTGTTTCCTCGCTCTGGTGAAGGGTTGATCCTGGCTCTGCCGTTTAGCGACCCACCGCAAGTACTGGCGAAGATTCCACCGCCTTAAGCTGCCTCTGCTTCGGATCCGTCATGGCACTGCCGTAGTTCTGCCAGATATGCACAGCGGCATAGGCTCGCCAGGGCCGCCAGGCCTGCGAGCGCGCCAGCAGCTCTCTGGCTGAAATGCCTCCGCTTCCCCACATTGGCGCTTTCAGCAGGCCGAGGTCGGCGACCGGAAAGGCGTCCGCCTCGCCAAATCCGCGCAAGGCAATGTACTGGGCGGTCCAAGGGCCGATGCCGGGCAGTTCGCAGAGCCGGCTGACCAGTTCATCGACGCCGTTATCAACATGAAGCTCAAGTGCGCCTTCAGCCACCGCGGCTGCAAGATATTGCAAGGTCGCGACTCGCTTGCCGGGCATGCCGATCTTATCCAGCTGAGCGCCAGCTATGGCTTGCGGAGTGGGAAACAACCTGAGCAAACCGCCGGCTTCGTTTGGCGGTGTCTGAGCGAGCTCGTTGCCAAGCCGTTCCACCAGACGCCGGGTAATGGTCACTGCCGCCTTCACCGTGACCTGCTGCCCGACAATAGCCCGTACAGCTTGTTCGAATGGGTCGAAGGCGCTGGGTAGCCGCAGTCCGGGACTCGTCGCGATCAGCGGGCCGAGTAATGGGTCGGCCGAGAAATGCCGTGCCACGATGGCTGGATCGTTATCGAGGTCGAACATCTTGCGCACCCGCAGTGCCAGCTCGGCCGCGTGATCGTGCAGCGAATCGCTCAGCATCAGTTCGAGGCAGGCCTGCGCCGGTAATGGCCGGACGCTGATCCAGCCGGCACGGTCGCCGATGCGCACGGTGCGGCTGTAGCGGTCGGAGTCGAGCGTCTCGACGCTAGGCAGCAAGCGCAGCGCAAAATGCTGGTGAAATTGCGACCAGGTCCAAGGGGGCAGATAAGGGAGAAGAATGAGCTTCATGGATCGACGATAGCCGGCATTGATTAGGCTGTCTTCACCGGATGCGCTTTGAAAGCGGAAGGTTCCACCTGTCTTGAGAGCAAAGTAGAATGCGCCTCTTTGCCAACGGACAGCCTGCGCGGCCTGCAGGTGTCTGTTACGCCATCCATCAGGGAGATACCCCATGAGCGATTATCAGGAAACTCTCTACGAGGGATACGGCCAGCGCTTTAGCATCGACAAGATGTTGCATGAAGTACGCACCGAGCATCAGCATCTGGTCATCTTCGAGAACGCTCGTATGGGACGCGTCATGGCACTCGATGGGGTGATTCAGACCACCGAGGCAGACGAATTCATTTATCACGAAATGCTTACTCACGTACCGATTCTGGCCCATGGTCTGGCGCGTCGCGTGCTGATCATCGGTGGCGGTGACGGCGGCATGCTGCGCGAAGTCGCCAAGCATCTGGATGTTGAGAGCATCACCATGGTCGAGATCGACGGCACCGTCGTGGAGATGTGCAAGGAATTTCTGCCGGAGCATTCAAGAGGGGCATTCGATGATCCGCGGCTGAACCTGGTGATCGATGACGGCATGCGCTTCGTCGCAACCACCGAAGAAAAGTTCGATGTCATCATTTCCGACTCGACCGATCCCATCGGGCCGGGTGAGGTCTTGTTCTCGGAAAATTTCTACCAGGCGTGCCGTCGTTGCCTCAATGAAGGCGGCATCCTCGTCACGCAGAACGGCACGCCGTTCATGCAACTGGCTGAAGTGCAGACTACCGCCAAGCGCATGACAGGGCTCTTCCCGGACTGGCACTTCTATCAGGCCGCGGTGCCCACTTATATCGGCGGCGCGATGACCTTCGCCTGGGGCGCTTGCGATTCGGGCACCCGCAAACTGCCGTTGGAAACGCTGTGCCAGCGTTTCGCCGGGAGCGGCATCGTTACCCGCTACTACAACCCGCACATTCACCTCGGCGCGTTCGCGTTGCCTCAGTACGTGCTGCAGGCTATCAGCAAGCCCAGTAACGACTAAGTCGCGCAGTGCCTTGTAGCTTTGCTGCAGGGCGCTAGCTCAGCACAACTTCTGATCCTTCCGCCTGGCGCCCCGACACGCCCATTGCAGCCACGTGGCATTCACCGTATGTTCGAAGGGCGGCTGGCTGCATGCTGCTGGCGATTGGGGGGCCGGTAGGGCAAGCCCGAGGCATGCGGACCCGAGGTGCTGCAATCATCGTTATGACTGCAGCTGAATCGAACTACCTGGCGCCGTAGAGGCCTATTGATTACACCGCACAGATTCTTTCTTTGCCCCAGGCCTCGATTATCCGGCCGCATAACTAACGTTGACACTGTCTAGTCAATATCAATATCTGCAACGAGGCTGAATAAAGGCTTTTCCATTCCTGACATCGTTCATCCATGAGTGCGAGGAGGTTGTTTTATGAGTACCACCTTCCATGAGGATGTAAGCGGCAATGTGCTACTGAGGATGAAAGAGGGCGGTTTCGATTTTGCCCGTGTCCATCCGATAGAGTTCTATGCCGTGTTTCCCGATCGTGAACGTGCAAGCGCCGCGGCCAGTACATTTCGAGGCGAGTGCGTCAACGCTCAGATAGCCCCCCGTGATGATGGCGCTTGGGATCTTCAGGTCAGCAAAGTGATGTATGCCACCTTCGATGGCATTGGTGATTTCGAGCAAGATCTGGAGGATCTAGTCGAACCGCTGGGTGGTGTAGTCGATGGCTGGGGTGTGACTCAAGAACTCTCCGGCTGCTCCGTCTGATCACCGTTTCCGTTCAACCAAGGCTGAGTCCACTTTGCAGCGCCTGGTCCCAAGGTGGGACCGGGCCGAAGCGGCTTTTCAAGAATTCCAGCAATAACCGACTTCGAGAGTCGGCTTCCCGAGTCAGTCGAAGGGCATAAATGCCGCTTGGCTCCGGCGTTGGCAGGCCCTTTTCGCAAAACAACGGCACCAGTTCGCCACGCAGCAGGTGGTCGCTGACCAACCAGGTCGGAAGATGCCCGATGCCCAGACCGGCCAAGGTGCCGCAAAGCAATGCCTCAGCATTGTTCGCAACCATGCGCAGGCGTCTTGGGCGCAACAGTTGCCGTTTGCCCTCGTGCTCGAACCTCCACGCATGCGGTGGCGCCAAAGTATCCCAGTCCAGTCCGTCATGCTCCGGCAGTTCCGCCACGCTGTGCGGTCTGCCTCGGCTTTGCAGGTAGTTAGGACTGGCACAGAGGATGCGCAGTAGCGGCGCCAACGGCGTGGCGACCAGACGCGTATCGGCCTGCGGCCCGATGCGCAGCACCAAATCGACTTCGCCGAGATGCTCGCCTTGCAAGTCGACGAAGCTGTCGATCAGACGCAGCTGAATGTCCACCCCCGGATAGATTTGCAAGAATTCTGCAAGCGCGGGCGCCAGGTGCCGACGTCCGAAGGGGGCGGGCGCATCGATGCGGATACGACCTTCTGGTGCACTTTGCAGCGACGTCATCTCCGCCCGCGCAAGGTGCAGCTCCTGGACGATGCGTCTGGCGCGTTCGGCAAACGCCTGCCCGGCGGCGGTGGGCTTGATTGAGTGGGTGCTGCGGCTGACCAGCTGGCAGTCGAGTGAACGTTCCAGCGAGTCGATGCGACGTGCGACGGATGACGGGGTGAGCGCGTGCAGGCGGGCCGCAGCCGAGAAGCTGCCGGTATCGAGCACATCGAGAAACAGTCTGAACTGGTCTGTGAGGGCGGTGGCATCCATGGGTTTGCTCAGTTGTGCAGGAATCGCAAAACCATTGTGCACATCTGTGCGTATACCTGCCAGGCGCCGCTGAGTAGCATGGCAGTTTTATCAGGAAGCGATCATGGACCTCGTCGAATTCGGACTGAACATAGTGTTGGGTTTGGCGCTGGGAACACTTGGTGGTCTGTTCGGGATCGGCGGTGGGCTGATCGCGATTCCAGTACTGGGTGTGCTGTTCGATCTTGACCAGCAGGTTGCGCAAGGCACGGCGCTGGTCATGGTGGTGCCCAATGTTCTGCTCGCCATCTGGCGTTATCACCAACGCAACCGCATCGACGCACGTCACGCCGCGGCGCTGGGTGTCGCCAGTTTCTGCTTCGCTATCGGCGGCGCCGCCATCGCGGTATCGCTGGATGCAGGACGTATGCGTATCGCTTTTGTCGGTTTCCTTGTGGCCTTGGCTATCTACACCCTAACGCGTGTTTTCTTTCGCCCTCACCCCGGAGGGACCGAGCTGCGTCATCCCTGGCCTTGGCTGGGAGTACTGGGCGCTGGTGCCGGAGCGCTGGGCGGGTTGTTCGGCGTTGGTGGCGCGGTGCTTGCGACGCCGGTGCTCACCGCCGTTTTCGGTACTTCCCAGGTCGTGGCGCAGGGGCTTTCGTTGTCGCTGGCGGCACCCAGCACCGCGGTCACCTTGTTCACCTATGCAACCCATGGACAGGTCGATTGGGCGCTGGGATTGCCGCTCGCCATCGGCGGTCTCCTGAGCATCAGCCTTGGCGTGAGGCTGGCACATGCACTGCCGGAACGCCTGCTTCGCCTGCTGTTCAGCGGCTTTTTGTTGGCGAGTGCGGTCATGCTGGCGCTTGAGGTGTGAGCGGGCCGGGCCGCTGCTATGTGGTGACCCGGAAAGGCTGTCGGTGGATTTCGCGCCGGGCGCTTCGCACCAGGCGAATGGTCAGGAGTATTGCAGCGCAGCTCAAACCGGCAATCAGACCTTGCCAGAGTCCGGCGGGACCGCTCGGATCTGCGAACCTGTCGGTGAGGCCAAGCACGTAGCCTACCGGCAGGCCAATCCCCCAGTAAGCGAACAAGGTGAAGATCATCGTCATGCGCGTGTCCTGGTAGCCGCGTAGGGCGCCTGCGGCGGTGACCTGGACCACGTCGGAGAACTGGAACAGCGCGGCATAGAAGAACAGGCTGGCCGCGACCGCGATGACCGCCGGATCGGTGGTGTAGATTCGGGCGATCTGCTCGCTGAACAGCAGCATGGAACCTGCAGAGAAGCAGGCATAGACCAGGCTCGATACGATTCCCACACCCGCTACGAAGCGCGCATCGCGCGGTGCGCCACGCCCCAGCGCCTGGCCGATGCGGATGGTGATGGCCATGCCCAACGACAGCGGGATCATGAAGATCAGCGAGGTGAAATTCAGCGCGATCTGGTGCCCGGCGACCACGGTGGCGCCCAGGCCGCCGATCAGCAGCGCGATGACCGAGAAGATGCTGGCCTCGGCGAACACCGCAACGCCAATGGGTACGCCGACCGACAGCAGACGGCTGAGCACCGACCATTTTGGCCAATCGAACCGGGCAAACAGCCGGCTTGGTTGGTAATACTCGGCGCGGCGTACCCAGAACAGCATTGCCAGCAACATGAAGCCCATGACCAGTGCGGTCGACCAGCCGCAGCCGACCCCGCCCATGGCCGGAAGGCCCAGTTTGCCGTAGATGAAAATGTAGTTCAGCGGGATATTCAGCGTCAGCGCGAGAATGCCCACCACCATGCTAGGCCGGGTGTGACCGAGCCCGTCGCTGAAGCAACGCAGCACCTGATACAGAGCCACTGCCGGAAAGCCGCAGGCGACTGCCCGCAAGTAGGCCATGGTGGGGTCGATCAGCACCGGCTCGACCTGCATCAGATGCAGCACCGGTTCGGCATTCCACATCAATAATGCGAACAGCGATCCGATACCGAACCCCATCCACAGCGCTTGCCGGACCAGCGGGCCGATCTGTGCATGCTGGTCACTGCCGAAGCGCTGAGCGACGTTGGGTGTTGTTGCCAGAATGATCCCGGTGACCAGCAGGAACACCGGAACCCAGATGGAATTGCCCAGGGCGACTGCGGCAAGGTCGTGGGGACTGACACGCCCGGCCATCAGTGTGTCGACGAAGCCCATGGCCGTGTTCGCCAGTTGGGCGATCATCATTGGTAAAGCGAGGGCAAAGAGCGTTCGCAGTTCAATGCGTACTCGTCTGAGTTTCAACTCAGTGGGCATTGCTGATGTTTCCAGATTGTATACAGAAGCGACCTAGTCTACGCCGCGAGAGCGGCTTTCGGGAAGGCAGCACAGCGGCTGGACGCGGTCTAGAATGGGCGGATCAATGACGGAGCCTACCAATGCGCATCCTTGCCGATGAAAACATCCCACTGATCGAAGCCTTTTTTGCCGAGCATGGCGAGATTCGTCGTATGCCGGGCCGAAGTATCAATAGAGCGGCGGTCGAGCAGGCCGAGGTATTGCTGGTGCGGTCTGTCACCCGGGTCGACCGCGAGCTGCTCGAAGGGAGCGCTGTACGCTTCGTAGGCACTTGCACCATCGGTACGGACCATCTGGACATCGATTACTTCGAAGAAGTGGGTATCGGTTGGGCGAGTGCGCCGGGGTGCAACGCCCGTGGTGTGGTCGATTACGTACTCGGCAGCCTGCTGGCACTGGCCGAAGGCGAGGGTCTGGAGCTGGACGCTCGCCGCTACGGTGTGGTCGGGGCTGGCGAGGTTGGTGGCAGGCTGGTGAACGTGTTGCGTGGCCTGGGCTGGGATGTGCGTGTCTGCGATCCACCGCGCCAGGCGCGGGAGGTCGGTGAGTTCGTCGGCCTGGATGAAATACTCCAAGAATGTGATGTCATCAGTCTGCATACGCCTTTGACGCTGGAAGGAGAGCATTCGACGTTCCACTTGTTCGATAGCGCTCGCCTGGCGCAGTTGCGCCCAGGCGCATGGTTGATCAATGCCGCCCGTGGTGCGGTCGTCGACAATGCCGCCCTGCGCGATCAATTGGCCCGGCGGCCCGATATCCAGGCGGTGCTCGATGTCTGGGAAGGGGAACCGCAGGTCAATGTCGAACTGGCGGAACTCTGCTGGATCGCGACACCGCACATTGCCGGCTACAGCCTGGACGGCAAACTGCGTGGAACGGCCCAGGTCTATCAGGCGTTTTGCGCCAGCCGAGGGCTGGAGCCGAAAGTCGCACTATCCGAACTGATGCCCGTTGCGCCGCTCCGGGGGCTTTCCTTCGATGCCTCGGCCAAGCCCGGAGACGTCCTGGCGACGATCTGCCGAGCCGTTTATGACCCGCGCAGGGATGACGCTGCTTTTCGCCGCAGCCTGGGCGAAGAAGAAGAGCAACGCCGGATCGACTTCGATCAGCTACGCAAGCAATACCCGCCGCGTCGGGAAATAGACAGCTTGCAGATCGAGATCAGCTCCGCCCAGCCGCAGCTGGAGCAGCTGGTGGAAGCCCTCGGTGCGACCCTGAAGCGCTGATCGGACCTTGTTGTGAATGCGATGCCCGTTCGGGTTCCGGGCGACAGGCTGGATGCAATTTGCGGCCTGCTCCGCTAGCATTACCCGTCCTCTGCTTTATCCCGCGATGGTGTTATGAGTTATCAGGTACTAGCCCGTAAATGGCGTCCGCGCTCGTTCCGCGAAATGGTCGGGCAGACGCACGTGCTCAAGGCCCTGATCAACGCGCTGGACAGCCAGCGCCTGCACCATGCCTACCTGTTTACCGGCACGCGCGGGGTCGGTAAGACCACCATCGCGCGAATCATCGCCAAATGCCTCAACTGCGAGACCGGCATTAGTTCCACGCCCTGTGGCGAATGCTCGGTCTGTCGTGAGATTGACGAAGGTCGTTTCGTCGACCTAATCGAGGTCGACGCCGCGAGCCGCACCAAGGTCGAGGATACCCGCGAGCTGCTGGACAACGTGCAGTACGCCCCCAGCCGCGGTCGATACAAGGTTTACCTGATCGACGAAGTGCACATGCTGTCGTCGCACTCGTTCAACGCGCTGCTCAAGACCCTTGAGGAGCCACCACCCCACGTCAAATTCCTGCTAGCCACAACGGACCCGCAGAAACTCCCGGTAACCATCCTCTCGCGCTGCCTGCAGTTCTCGCTGAAGAACATGCCGCCCGAGCGCGTGGTCGAGCACTTGACCCATGTGCTGGGTGTCGAGCAAGTGCCTTTCGAGGAAGATGCCCTCTGGTTGCTGGGTCGCGCCGCCGACGGCTCGATGCGCGATGCGATGAGTCTGACCGATCAGGCTATTGCATTTGGTGAAGGCAAGGTGCTCGCGGCCGATGTCCGCAGCATGCTCGGGACCCTCGATCACGGACAGGTGTATGGCGTGTTGCAGGCGCTGCTCGAAGGCGATGCCCGGGCCCTGCTCGAGGCGGTTCGTCATCTCTCCGAACAAGGGCCTGATTGGGGCGGCGTGCTGGCCGAAATGCTCAATGTTCTACACCGTGTCGCCGTCGCCCAGGCGTTGCCGGACGCGATCGACAACGGTCAGGGTGATCGTGACCGGGTGTTGGCTCTGGCGCAGGCGCTGCCGGCTGAGGACATACAGTTCTATTATCAGATGGGCCTGATCGGCCGCCGCGATCTGCCGCTGGCCCCCGACCCTCGCAGCGGCTTCGAAATGGTCCTGTTGCGCATGCTCGCGTTTCGGCCCGCCGACAGTGAAGGCGCACCGCGAACGCCATTAAAGAAATTGGGGATCAGTCCGGCCACGACTGATTCCGGAACAACGAACGTGGCCGGCCCAGCGACATCGGCTGCGCCGGTTCGTGATCCGGTTGCAGTGCCGAAGGCGCCCGCGCAGCCCGCTGCCGTTGCCCCTCAGCCCGTTCACCAGGCAGAACCGCCGCCCGCTCCGGCAGCTGCCATTCCCGCGCCGGAACCGCTGGCCACAACGAGTGCCGTGCCGGTTGATGCGTTACCCGAGCCCGCAAAGCCGGAGCCCGCGCCCCACGTTGTCGATGTGCCTTGGAACGAGCCGCCCGACACGCCTCCGGTAGCGGTGGAGAGTGAGGCGCTGGAGCAAAGGCCAGAGCCTACCGGCGAGCCGGAGCATCTGGCTGCAGTCGTCGAGGTAAGCGAGCCGGACGATGATGAACCACCGCTGACTGATGAAGACTATTTTGAGGTCGAAACGCAGGCCGAAGCTTATATAGATGGGCTGGATGACCTGGCTTCGGAACCGGAGGCCGCTGAGCCAACCCCAGCGATCGAGCCCGCAACCGGGCTGGCTGCAGAATGGCTCGATATCTATCTCAAGCTGGGCCTGGGAGGCTTGACCGGTAGCATCGCGGCAAATTGCACATTGATATCCGTAGACGGTGATCGCTGGCTTATGCACCTGGACCCGGCTCAAAGTGCGCTGTTCAACGCGACTCAGCATCGACGTCTGAACGATGCGTTGAACCAGTACCATGGCCGCACGCTGCAACTGGATATCGAGCTGCAGAGCCCCCAACAGGAAACGCCCGCTCAGGCAGCGGCGCGCCGCCGCGGTGAGCGGCAGCGGGCGGCTGAACAGTCGATCCAGGCCGATCCCGTGGTACAGCAATTGATGCAACAGTTCGCGGCGGTCATTCGCGACGGTACCATCGAACCCGTAGAACACTCCGAACCCTGATCCGAGGTAGATCCCATGATGAAAGGTGGCATGGCCGGCCTGATGAAGCAGGCGCAGCAGATGCAGGAAAAAATGCAGAAGATGCAAGAGGAGCTCGCCAACGCCGAGGTGACCGGTCAATCCGGTGCCGGCCTGGTAAGCGTCGTGATGAACGGCCGACATGACGTCAAGCGCGTGAGCCTGGACGACAGCCTGATGCAGGAAGACAAGGAAATCCTCGAAGACCTGATTGCCGCTGCGGTGAATGATGCGGTGCGCAAGATCGAGCAGAACAGCAAGGAAAAAATGGCGGGCATGACCGACGGTATGCAATTGCCGCCGGGCTTCAAGATGCCTTTCTGATCCACCACGGGTGTCGATCTGACACCCAATCGACGGACCGTGCGAGCCGTGAAAGGCGCCAGGATCAGGCGGTCTTTACGGCTCGGGCCCGTCTGTCCTTGTCTTCCTCGAACAATCCCTCTCGTTTCATCTTCGCTCCGGTGAACCCATGTCTTTCAGCCCGCTTATTCGTCAACTCATCGATGCGCTGCGCGTTCTTCCCGGTGTCGGGCAAAAAACCGCACAGCGCATGGCGCTGCAAATGCTTGAACGTGACCGGAGCGGCGGGCTGCGATTGGCCCAGGCGCTGACGCGAGCGATGGAAGAAGTGGGGTATTGCCGGCAGTGCCGTACGCTGAGTGAGGAGGAACTCTGTCCGCAATGCGCCGACCCGAGGCGGGACGATTCGCTGCTGTGCATTGTCCAGAGCCCGGTGGATGTGTTCGCCGTAGAGCAGACTGGTTTTCGCGGTCGCTATTTCGTACTCAAGGGGCATCTGTCCCCACTCGATGGCCTGGGGCCCGAAGCCATTGGCATTCCCGAACTTTTGGTGCGCGTGGCTGAAGGCAATTTCAGCGAGGCGATACTGGCCACCAACCCGACCGTGGAAGGCGAGGCGACTGCTCATTACATCGCCCAGCTATTGATCCCGAAGGGATTGACGCTCAGCCGCATTGCGCACGGCGTACCGCTGGGCGGCGAGCTCGATCTGGTGGATGGGGGCACCCTTGCTCATGCGTTGGCCGGGCGAAAGACGATCACGCTCTGACTGTCGCCCATTGCTGTTAGGGCAATAGGATTCGAGCTTTATAACCTAACGTTAGTGGCTTATGGCTGCTAGGTAGTGCCGATCTAAAAGCACTTCGTGTAAAGTTCTAAGCCAGAAACGCTTAATAGCCAAAAGTAATTATAGGCTTTGTTTTGGTTATAAAGCCTAACGCTGCCTAAGAACCCGAGGTCGATGATGAAGGCAAAACACTGGCTGGTTCCCGCCCTGCTGCTGCTGAGCGCTTTTACGCAAGCACAGGAAAAATTCAAAGTCGGCTACATCCGAGTCATGGATGATGCTCAGGCGATGGTTGCCTACGAAGGGGAGCTGTACAAGAAGCACGGCCTCGACGTCGAGCTGGTTGAATTCAGCTCCGGTACCGACCTGATCAAGGCCATTATCGGCGGACAGTTGGACACAGGTGTTCTCGGATTCACCAACGCAGTTGCCTGGGCCTCCAAGGGTGCTGACCTCAAAGTTGTCGGCGGTGCGCAGCAGGGCTATCACTCCATCGTGGCTCGTGAAGGAACAGGTATCGAGAAGATAGCTGACCTGAAAGGCAAGATTCTCGCCTCTCAGAAAGAGGGCAGCACCGCTGACGCGGTCCTGCGTGGCGTTACATTGAAGGACGCCGGCGTGTCACCCCGTGACGTGAACATCATGGGTACCAGCCCGGCGGTCGCGGTACAGTCTCTGGTTTCCGGTCGCGCCGATGCGGCGTTCCTCTTCGAGCCCTACGACCGTATCGCCCAGCTCGTGGCTCCCGTGAAGCAGGTTTATGAGATCGGCGAGGTCTGGCCATTCCCTTGCATGGTGGTGATTACCTCGGGCGAAACCTTGGAGAAGCGCAAGGAGGAAGTCTGGCAATCGCTGGACGCCCAACGTGAGGCGATCGACTTGCTGGAAAATCAACCGGCCGAAGCAGCCAAGCTTATCGCTGATTATTTCATTGCCGAACCGACGCTGAAAACGCTCAATCGCGGTGATCTGCCTCGCGAAGTCGTTATCAAAGAAGCTATCGCTACTCAGACGTTCAGCGCCAAGCTGGGCAATGACGACCTGGCACGCATACAGGAGCTGGCCGACATCCTCCAGGATCTCGGTTCGCTCAAGACCCGCGACGGTAAACCGTTCGACACCAGCGCCATCCTGGATCTGTCCTGGCAGGAAGCCCGCAAGCTCTAAGCCCGACCGCGGATCGTTTAACACACTGCCCGGCCCTAGCGTCGGGCAGTGTCATTCAGCCCGTCCAATCGGGTAGTTTTTTGAGGTCTTCAACGCAATGCAGCTCAGGTTTGAAGAAGTAGACAAGCATTTTGGGGAGCTCGAAGTCATAAAAGGCTTCAACGGCGAGTTCGGCCAAGGTGAGCTGGTCGCCTTGGTGGGGCCTTCCGGTTGTGGCAAGTCGACACTGTTGCACTTGGTTGCCGGGCTGGAGAATCCGACCGCAGGGCGGGTGCTCGCAGACGGCAAGAAGATCCTCGGGCCGAGTCCTCGGCGCACGCTGGTTTTTCAGGAGCATGCGCTGTATCCCTGGCTTTCGCTGCAGGCCAACGTAGCCATGGCCCTGGAGCTACAAGGGGTCGCCAAAACCGATGCGTTCGAGCAAGCAAAGGCCTGGCTCGCCCGAGTCAGTCTGGATGGCTTCGAACATTACTACCCGCATCAGGTTTCCGGCGGCATGCGCCAGCGCACCGCGTTAGCGCGCGCCTTCATCGCCAAGCCGGAAGTGCTGCTGCTCGACGAGCCCTTCGGCGCTCTCGATGCACTTACGCGCATGGCCTTGCAGGATGTGCTGCGTGAGCTGATCGACGAGCATCAACCCACGGTGCTGCTGGTTACGCATGACGTTGACGAGGCGCTGTACCTGGCCGACCACGTGCTGGTGTTCAGCGCGCGTCCGGCACGGGTGCTGAATACCTTCAATTTCACCCATTGCGAGAAGAGCCACGATCTGTCCGAGTTCGCGGCCGAGCGGCGTGAAATTCTGCGGTTGTTGGGCATTAAAACGGAGGTAGGACACTGATGAGCCAGGGACGTCGTCTTACCGGTCCGAAAAAATACCTCGCCGTGGTACTGGCGATTCTTTTCATTCTGTTGATCTGGCAGGTCGCGGCCTGGAGTTTGCCAGCATTCCTGATGCCGGGCATTCCGGTCGTTTTCGAGCGATTGTTCGCCACGGTTCAGGAGCCTGTGTTTCGTGAAGGACTTTACGGCAGCATGAGTCGGCTGGGCAGCGGGTACAGCTTTGCTTTGCTGTTCGGGATCGGGTTCGGCCTGGTGGGAGGGGTCCTGTTCTTCTTCCGCGAAATTCTGCGCTCGGCCATCGTGATTCTCCAATCGATTCCATCGATTGCCTGGGTGCCGCTGTTTCTCATCGTGATGGGCTTCGGCAATCTGCCCATCATTGTGGTGGTAGCGCTGGCGGCATTCTTCCCGATGGCGTTGTCAGTGATGAATGCCACCGAAAGTGTGCAACCGGTCCATGTCGCCGCGGCGCGAGTGATGGGCGCGTCGCGCTGGCAATTGCTGCGGCGAGTCTATCTGCCAGCGGTCATGCCGGAGCTGATCACCGGTGCGCAGCTGGCCTTCGGTAATGCCTGGCGGGCACTGATCTCGGCGGAAATGCTGATCGGCTTTGGTCAGGGACTGGGGCGCTCACTGGCCTATTCCGGCGAGATAGCCGACATGATTGGGGTGATGATGAACATTCTGGTTATTGCCATCCTGGCGACGATAATCGATCAGGTGGTGCTGGAAAAATTCAAGCAACGGATGCTGCGCTACCAGTACGTCTGAGAGGTACGCGGTGATGTCATGCCTGCTGCGGCTGATGCTTTTGCTGATGGTCCCGTTCGCCGCTTTTGCGGCGCCCTTGCAGGCTGTGCTTGTTGGAGATTATCGCCCGCTCAAGGCGGCGGAAGCGGAGCCAGTGGCCGACGGGTTCGAGGCCTCCTGGCTCGCCGGCCTGGGCGAGATGCTGGATGGCGATATCGTTCTGGTCGATGGATACGCGCAGGCCGATCTTCGGATCGGTGCAGTTGGCTCGGGTGCGACCTACTACTCCAGCGAGATCGCGGGGCTTACGGCAGCCGAAACGGGGCCTGCCAAATGGTCGGAGCTCGCCGGCAAGCCGTTTTGCGTTGCGGAGGGCAGTCCCCATGCCGCTGTCGTTGTCTCCCGCTTCGGCGGTGTCGCGCGCACTTATCCCAGCGCTGCGCAAGCGCTGATCGGTCTGAAGCTCGGTGAATGCCAGGCGGTGGTGGGCGATCGTCTGTTGCTGCAGCCGATCGCCGCTTTGCCTGAATGGCGTCGCTATAACCGGCTGCTGCCTGCGCTAGAAGACGCCGTTCTGTCTTTGCGAATCGAGGCGGATGACGCTGCGCTCCAGCAGCGGATCGAACGGGTCGTTTCAGGCAGCCGGGGAAAACAGATGCTGGCCGATGTCACTCAGCACTGGGTCGACGAAGTCGCCTTTCAAGCCTATGTGTTAGCCGACACGCTGGACTGTCACTAAGACCTGATGGTCGTCCCGACAGTCCGTCACTCGGCTTCGATTAACTGCGGCAGGGCGTGGCGGAGGCCGTCCAGTCTGAGGGGGCTACGGATGTGGCCACGCAGCTTGCCATCGGGACTGACAATGGCCAGGTTGCCGCTGTGACTGACGCTGTATTCGCCCTCGGTCTTATCTACGGGAACGAATGGGAGGCCTAGTGCCTTGGACAGTTTCTGCAGTTGCGCGATATCGCCGGTCCAACCTTTAAATCCCGCCCGGTAATAGCCGAGATAAGTACGCAGTGTCTCGGGCGTGTCGCGGGCCGGATCGGCGCTGACCAATATCAGTTGGATCTGATCGCTGACCGACGACGGCAACTGGCCGAACAGCCGGCGCATGTCGCTCAGCGTCGTAGGGCAGATGTCCGGGCAAGCCGTGAATCCAAAGAACAGCAGATGCCAGCGGCCGCGCAGCGAATCGGTCGTGACCGCCTGACCATGCTCGTCCACGAACTCCAGATTCGGCAGCTGCCGCTCGCGGGGCAGGAGCAACAGGTTCGCCTCATCGAACAGGGCGTTGCGGTCGAGGGCAAGCGAGGATGAGCAATACACCAGCAACCCCAGCAGCGCTGCACAGCGAACGGCCGTTGCGGTCTGGCGCAGCACTACTAGCGCTCGTTCAGCTCGAATGCGGTCAGGGTGAACGTGGGAATACCCATGTCCTGCAACTTGCGCGAGCCACCCAGTTCGGGCAGGTCAATGATCGCAGCGGCTTCGTGAATCTGTGCGCCCATGCGCCGAACCAGCTGAGCGGCGGCAACCAATGTGCCACCGGTGGCGATCAGGTCGTCCAGCAGTAATACCGAGTCGCCTTCACAGAGGCTGTCTGCGTGCACTTCAAGATAGGCTTCGCCGTACTCGGTGCGATAGGAGGCAGCCAGCACGTCGGCGGGGAGCTTGCCTTTCTTGCGGAAAAGAATCAGCGGGCGGTTCAATTCGTAGGCGATGATCGAGCCGATGATGAAGCCGCGGGCATCCAGCGCGCCAACATGACTGAAGTCACTTTCAACATAACGCTGGATCAGACTGTCAGCCACCATTCGAAGAGCTTTTGGCGACTGCAGTAACGGTGTTATATCGCGAAATATCACGCCTGGCTTGGGAAAATCCGGGACGGGACGTATCAATGTCTTGATCGAGAATTCATCGAAAATCATAAGGACTCCATTACGCGTTCATGTTTCCGCCCGCCAGGGCGCATAACCGGACGGAGTCAAGGATACGCACTTCCTTGCCTTCGGCTTCCAACAAGCCGTTCGCCTGACAGCGAGTAAACACACGGGAGACGGTCTCTACCGCCAGGCCGAGATAGCTGCCGATTTCATTACGTGACATGGGTAGACGGAACTGATTGGCCGAAAAGCCGCGCGCACTGAAGCGAGCCGACAAATTGATCAAAAATGTCGCGATGCGTTCATCAGCGGTTTTCTTCGACAGCAACATCATCATCTGCTGATCGTCGCGAATTTCACGACTCATGATGCGCATCAGCTGTCGACGCAGTTGAGGCAGCAGCACGCTGAGCTCATCGAGGCGCTCGAACGGAATTTCGCATACCGAGGTCGTCTCAAGCGCCTGTGCGGAAACCGGATAGGTTTCTGTATCCATGCCGGATAGCCCGACCAGTTCGCTGGGTAAGTGAAACCCCGTGATCTGTTCCTCGCCAGCGTCCGTGAGGCTAAATGTGCGCAGGGCGCCGGAGCGGATCGCGAACACGGAACTGAAGGCATCACCCTGACGAAAAAGCGTTTCACCTTTCTTCAATGGACGCCCACGCTTGACGATGTCATCCAGCGCTTCCATATCCTGCATATTCAGCGAAAGCGGCAGGCAGAGGCCGGAAAGGCTGCAGTCCTTGCAATGAGGTTGCGGCAGCTTGCGGGCCTTGATTGACTCGGACATTGACGGTTCCTGAAAAACCTTGCGGGACGCGTAAGGTTAACTCAGGCACGGAACATAGGCCAATTGGCCCAAGGGTCGCAGGTGGCTTTTAGGTGGTTAGATAGCTCGGGGAAGACGCGCAGTGGGGTGTACAGACGAGTAATGGTCGAACAGCATGCACACCGAGTGAGCCAAGAGGCGTCCGACTGGCAAGATGAAGATAGCGTTTTCCTTCAGTTGGATGAGGCCATCGGCGGCCATCCGCTCCAGCGCGGGCCAAATCGCTTCGAAATAGCTCCTGAAACCGATACCGTAGTCCCGCTCGACTTCGTTGAAGTGCAGCTCGAAGTTGCAGGCCAGCGCCTGGATCACCCGGCGTCTGATGTGGTCGTCTTCACTACATCGCAGTCCGCGAACCGTTGCCAATTGACCTTGGTCCAGCGTCTGTTGGTAGAGGGTTATATCGCTGTTGTTCTGGCAGTACAGTTCGCCGATCTGGCTGATTGCCGAAACGCCCAGACCGATCAGATCGCAGTGTCCATGGGTGGTATAGCCTTGAACATTGCATTGCAGTTTGCCGTCTTCCTGCGCCATGGCCAGTTCGTCGTCTGGCAGGGCGAAAAGATCCATACCGATATAGCGGTAGCCGGATCGGGTCAGTTGCTCCACGCTGTATTGCAACATCGCCAGTCTGTCGGCTGGGGTCGGGAGGTCTGCGGCATCGATCCGTCGCTGCGCCATGAACCGTACAGGTATATGCGCATAGCCGGACACGGTTACGCGGTCCGGTTGCAGGGCGATGACGGCATCCACCATTTGCGCGAAACGCTCTGACGTCTGTAATGGCAGCCCGAAGACGAGATCGATGTGTATCGTGCGGTACTGCAGGGTTCGAGCGGCCTCGATGATCGTCTGGGTCTGTTCGAGCGTCTGCACTCGCTTGTTTGCCCGCTGCACCTGCGGATCCAGATCCGACAGGCCGATACTGACGCGATTAAACCCAAGCTCGCGCAACAGCCCCATCGTTGGCCAGTCCGCTTCGCGCGGATCGATTTCGATCCCGAAATCTGCGTGGTCATCGTCCGGCAGGAGGAACTGCTTGCGCAGGTGAGCCATCAGCCGCCGCAATTTGTCATGTCCGAAAAATGTCGGTGTGCCACCACCGAAAAGCAACTGTTTGACTATCTGGTCAGCGCCGAGGTGGCAGGCGATCATCTCGATCTCCTTTTCCAGACGCTGCAGATAGGAAGATGCTCGTTTGCTGTCATCGGTGATGACCTTGTTGCGCTGGCAATGGTAGTAGGCGTTAGTGCAGAAAGGCAGATGGAGGTACAGCGAAAGCGGCCGGCTTGCGTGCCGGCTGCGACGCAGCGCGTACAACAGGTGGAAGGAACCCACGTTGCTGCTGAGCTGGAACGGCGTCGGGTACGACGTATAGCGTGCCCCAGTCTGGCCGTAACGATGAATCAGATCGGCATCCCAGCGAATGACGTCGAGCATCTTAGGTTCTCGGGCTGACGGCGGTGATGGGATTCTAGGGCGAGCGTAGCCGCGTAGACTTGACCTGTATCAAGCGAGTCCAGAACTTGGGATAGGCTCAGAGACCGGTGGCGAGTAGAAGGAGATTTATTCGCTGAATTATGGTCGGATTAGTCAAACTGAAGCCCAATCGCTTATCTGCAAAGGAGAAACTCATGCACAGCCGCCAGCAAGAGATCGCTGCCGCCCTCAACGTTTGCCCGCCTTTCGACGGCCCGTCCGCCGTAAAGGCCGAGGTCGATCGGCGCGTTGCTTTTATTCAGTCATGCCTACGCGAATCCGGCCTTAAGACGTTGGTTCTGGGGATCAGCGGCGGCGTCGATTCGACCACTGCCGGCTTGCTCGCACAGTGTGCGGTCGAAGGCATGCGCGCCGCAGGGGAGGGCGATGATTACCGCTTCATCGCCGTCCGCCTGCCTTATCAGGTGCAGCATGACGAGGACGAGGCGCAGTTGGCGGTCGATACGATCAAGCCGGATGAATGCCATACCGTCAACATAGGCGCCGCCGTGCAAGGACTGTCGCGTGCTACCGAGGCGCTGGAGTCGTTGACGCCGGAAAAGCGCGACTTCGTACTCGGCAACACCAAGGCGCGGATGCGCATGGTGGCTCAGTACACCATCGCCAATGCCCGTCAGGGTCTGGTGATCGGCACCGATCATGCCGCCGAAGCGGTCATGGGTTTTTTCACCAAGTTCGGTGATGGCGCCTGCGATCTCACGCCGTTGGCGGGCCTGGTCAAATACCAGGTGCGCGAGCTAGCCGCCGCGCTAGGCGCACCCGAGCAATTGGTTAAGAAAGTTCCGACGGCTGATCTCGAGGAGCTGTCCCCCGGCAAACCGGATGAGGCTGCACACGGCGTCACCTACGAAAACATCGACGCCTTTTTGCAGGGACGCTCGGTACCTGACGAGGCGGCGCAAATCATCATCGAGACGTATGACAAATCGGCGCATAAGCGCCAGCTTCCGAAAGAGCCGAAGCTTTAATGCAAGGTAGTCGGGGCCCGGGTGCGGCCCCACGTACCGTCTCGTCCGGCGTGACTGTCAATGGTGCTGATGCCCTGAAGCCGGAGCGTGCGTTGGCGTTGATACGTCATGGCCCATCAGCCATTGTTGATGCGGGCCCGGGAATGTCCACACGCCGAACAGAATGACCACGATGCCGCCGAGCACTCGCACGCCACGTTTACGCAGCACCGCAGTAAGGCGTTCGGCTGCCAGCCCGGTTGCCAGCAGGACGGGCCATGTGCCGATACCGAAAGCCAGCATCAGCAGCGCGCTGTCCACAGCATCACCCTGGCTCGCGGCCCACAGCAAGGTGCTGTAGACCAGCCCGCAGGGCAGCCAACCCCAGAGGGCGCCGAGCAGCAGCGCCCGTGGCAGGCTCCTGACCGGCATGAGGCGACTGGCGAACGGCTGAATGTGGCGCCATAGCCCACGTCCTAGTGCTTCGACACGCGTCAGGCCGCTCCACCAACCTGCCAGATACAGTCCCATGCTGATCATCAGGAGGGCAGCTACGACTCGCAACGTCATGGCGGCAGGGCTGTTGGCAACTGCCCAGCCGGCCAGCCCGATGAGCAGCCCTGCAGCGGCATAGCTGAGAACACGGCCAAGGTTGTAGGCAAGCAACAGGCGCAGGCGTCTACCGCGCTGTTCCGCAGGGATCGCTATGGTCAAGGCTCCCATCAATCCGCCGCACATACCCAAGCAATGCCCACCGCCCAACAGGCCGAGTACCAGGGCCGATACCAGCAGCGGCAACAGTTCAGCCACGATCGGATTTTCCTTCGTCGCTGCCTTTGTCGGCCTGTTCGATGCCGGCGCGATGCTTGGGGTCTTCCTCATCGAACAGGATGCTATGGGCGGGGCCGTCCAGATCGTCGTACTGGCCGCTGTCGACCGCCCAGAAAAACACCCAGATGGCCAGCGCGACCAGCACCACGGCGACGGGAATCAGAATATAGAGCGCGGCCATAGGGGTCTCCAGTAGGGTACGGCAAGGGCGAGTCGGCGCTGACGTACAGCGTTTATCCTACGCCAGGCAGCGCGGGTTGTCGGGGCGTCGGCGGATTGGGCAGGCGGGTCAATCGCAAGGCATTCAGCACCACCAGCAGCGAACTGGCCGACATCCCCAGCGCCGCCCATAGCGGTGTGACCCAGCCGATCGCGGCGAACGGAAGGATCAAACCGTTGTAAAGGCTCGCCCAGGCAAGATTCTCGACGATGATTCGACGACTGCGGCGTGCCACGGCGAACGCCAGCACCAGACTGTCAAGACGATTGCTGAGCAGGACCGCGTCCGCGCTGGTCTTGGCCAGATCGGTCGCCGAGCCCATGGCCACACTGATATTCGCAGCAGCCAGCACCGGCGCGTCATTGACGCCGTCGCCCAGCATCAGCACGCGACGGCCTTCGGCTTGCAGTTGCTGCAGATGAGCGAGCTTGTCGGTCGGGGTCATCCCGCCGTGGGCTTCTGCGATGCCGAGTTGTCGGGCGACCTCGCCGACCATTGGCGAGCTGTCACCAGACAGCAGAACTGTTTTCCAGCCACGCTGCTTGCACGCATGCAGCAGTGCGGGCGCGTCGTCGCGCAGACGATCCTGAAGCACCAGCCACGCCAGTGGTCCCTGCGTGTCGCCCAGCAGCAGCCATTGGCCCTGGTCGCCGGGTATGGCGGGGGCAGTGCCGGCATAGCCGGCGGCAACGAAATCGGGCTGACCAATGCGCAGGATGCGTCCGTCGACCGAGCCCTGCAGACCCAGCCCAGGGATGCTGTCCACTGCATTGGCCGCTTGTGGCGCTCGCCCGAACGCTCTGGCGATCGGGTGTTCGGAACGATTCTCCAGGGCAGCGGCCAGGGCCAGGCAGGCGTCGACGTCCAATTCGGTCAAGGGGCGAACCTCACTCAGGGTCAGGCGCCCTTCGGTCAGAGTACCGGTCTTGTCGAAGATCACCGTGTCGATGTGATTGAGCCCCTCGAGGACGTGCCCGCGGGTAAGCAATAGCCCGAGTCGATGCAGCGTTCCGGTGGCTGTGGTCAATGCAGTTGGGGTCGCCAACGACAATGCGCAGGGGCAGGTGGCAACCAGCAAGGCGAGAACAATCCAGAACGCGCGTTGCGGGTCGATCTGCCACCAGACGAAGCCGACGACGGCAGCGGTCAGCAGTACGATCAGCAGAAACCACTGTGCGACCCGGTCGGCCAGCTCGGCCAATCGCGGTTTGTCCGACTGAGCGCGCTCCAGCAGACTCACAATAGCGGAAAGGCGGGTGCTGTCACCCAGAGCGCTCACTTCTATGATCAAGCTACCTTCGACGTTGAGGGTGCCGGCGGTGACGGCATCACCGGTGCTTCGCGTCTGCGGCAGGTATTCCCCGGTGAGGACCGATTCGTCGATGCTCGATTGCCCGTCGACGATACGCCCATCGGCCGGGACCAGCGCACCTGGATGCACCAATATACGATCGCCGAGCTGCAGCTCGCTGAGCAGGATGCGCACCGTTTGGCCGTCTTCGACGAGCTTCAGGCAGGACGCTGGCAGCAGGTTGACCAGCTGCGCAGTCGCCGCGGCGGTGCGTTCCCTGGCACGGCGTTCAAGGAAGCGTCCGGCGAGCAGAAACAGCGCGAACATGCCCACGGCGTCGAAATACAGATCGCCCTGGCCTGTCACGGTCGACCAGATTCCGGCGACGTAGGCGCCGCCGATGGCCAAGGACACCGAGACATCCATGGTCAGGTGGCGGGTGCGTAGATCCCGCAGCGCCCCCTTGAAAAAGTCGGTGCAGCAATAAAAAACGATAGGGGTGGTCAGCAGCAGGGCGGTCCAGCGAAGAATGCTGGCCATGCCAGGCGAGAGGTCGATGTTGAACTCGGGCCAGGTCGCCATGGTTGCCATCATGACCTGCATCCAGAGCAACCCGGTCACACCCAGCTGACGCATGCTGCGGCGGTTTTCCTGTGCAAGGCGCTCCGCCGCCTGGTCAGCCTGGTAGGGATGCGCGGCGTAACCGATGCGTCGCAGTTCGGCGAGCAACTCGCTGAGCGGTAGGGCGGCATCGCTCCAGCGGACCCGCAGGCGATGATTGGACAGGTTCAGGCTCGCCTCGGCAATTGCGTCGAGTCCGCGCAGATGTTTCTCGATCAGCCAACCGCAGGCGGCACAGCTGATGCCTTCGATCATCAGGGAGGTGCTGGCCAGTTCGCCTTCGTGCTGCACGAATGGCTGCTGTACGTCCTTGCGATCGTAGAGGGCCAGCTCTTCGGTGAGTGCCTGTGGCAGAGCGGCGGGATTGATAGAGGCATCGCTGCGATGCAGGTAGTAGCTCTCCAGGCCGCCTTGAACGATTGCTTCTGCGACCGCCTGGCAGCCTGGGCAGCACAGCGCCCGCTGCTCATTGAGCACGCGGGCGCGGAAGGCGCTGCCAGCTGGAACTGGAAGTCCGCAGTGATAGCAGGGAGTAGGGCTCGCCATCGACCGATCAGTGGCTCAGCTTGAGCGTCTGGCCGCTTACGATTTCCTTTTCCTGGAACAGGCGCCAGTCCTGATCGCCCTCGCGGCCGAGCAGCTCGACGAAACGTCTACCGGTGACCGGCTCTTGCATTTGCCCCTGGTAGAAACCGTCGCCTTGGGGCTGGAGCACAATGCGGCGATCACGCTCGGGTTGAGTGGGAGAGATCAGATTGAGCACCAATTGCTGCGGCCCGCTATGACCGCTCAGTTGCACCTCGGCCAGCCCTCGTTCGTCGTTGAGGACGATCGTTGCCTGCATTTGCAGACGCTCGGCGAGCTTCTCGCGCTCCAGCGACTGGTTGATGCCCTTGCCGGCATCGTAATAATTATCCGAGACCAGGGTGTCGGAATTGCGAATTGCGATGGTCAGCATCGAGGTGCCGAGGACGACCGAGAGCAGCAGGATGCCAATGACGAACCAGGCCCAGAACTGGGTATACCAACGGCTGTTTTCGAGGTCGGGATTGCTCATGTGCTACCTGTTCAGCGAATGCTAGGGCCGATAAAACGGCTCTCAGATTCGTCTTCAATTGCGGGGTCGTCTGCCGATTTGATGTGGAAGACGATATCGTTGGTGCTCGATGGAAGCTGTTCCGGTGCGACCGAAAGCTCTACCGGAACGGTAACCAGCTCGCCAGCTGCGGCGTGGATCTCGTTGCGTCCTTCGTAGCGCAGACCAGCCAGTCCGGTGGCTTCGATGATGAAGATCTGTTCGTTCTGAGCCTTGTTCATTACCTTCAGCGTATAGACGTTTTCTATCCGGCCTTGCTCGTTCTCGCGATACAGCACGCGATCCTTGAGCACATCCAGTTTGACCAGAGAGCGATCGGTGACCGCATAGGCGAACACACCCATCATGGCGATCAGCGCGACGGCATAACCAATCAGCCGCGGTCGCGCGAGCCGGGTTTTCTGTCCGGACAGGTTGTGCTCGGTGGTATAGCTGATCAACCCGCGTGGGTAATTCATCTTGTCCATGATGGTGTCGCAAGCGTCGATACAGGCGGCGCAGCCGATGCATTCGATCTGCAGGCCGTCACGGATATCGATGCCGGTCGGGCAAACCTGCACGCACATCGTGCAATCGATGCAGTCACCGAGACCCATGGCCTTATAGTCGGCGTCCTTCTTGCGTGGCCCACGGCGCTCGCCGCGGCGCGGGTCGTAGGAGACGATCAGCGTGTCCTTGTCGAACATCACGCTCTGAAAGCGCGCGTAGGGGCACATGTAGATGCACACCTGCTCACGCAGATAGCCCGCGTTGCCGTAAGTGGCGAGGGTGAAAAAGCCCACCCAGAATGCCGCCCAGCCGCCAACCTGAAGCGTGAGCAGATCCGGCACCAGTTCGCGGATAGGGGTGAAATAGCCGACGAAGGTGATACCGATCGCCAGTGAAACACCGAGCCATATCGAATGCTTGGCCAGCTTGCGCATGAACTTGTTGCCACTCATCGGCGCCTTGTCGAGCTTCATCCGCTGGTTGCGATCACCCTCGGTAACCTTTTCCGCCCACATGAACACCCAGGTGAACACGCTCTGGGGGCAGGTATAGCCACACCAGACGCGACCGGCAAATACAGTGATAAAGAACAGACCGAAGGCACAAATGATCAATAGCGCGGAGAGCAGGATGAAGTCCTGAGGCCAGAAGGTTGCGCCGAAGATGTAGAACTTGCGCTCGGGCAAATCCCAAAAGACCGCCTGACGACCGTTCCAGGTCAGCCACACGGTTCCGAAATAGAGAATGAACAGCAGCGCGCCGCCGACGAGTCGCAGATTGCGAAACAGGCCGGTGAAGGAGCGGGTGTAGATTTTTTCGCGAGCAGCGTAAAGGTCGGAAGACGAGGCGACCTTGGCAGGAGGGGTTACATCATGAACGGGGATTTGCTCGGACATCGAATACGTACCACGGCGGAGGGTGAGTGTCCCGGTCGATACGTGCCGGCCGGGATCTTTTGCTTACCTGCTGCGAATGGTACGCCTCGATAGTTGATATCAGGTGCGACCGTCGGTCGCGCCTGAACAGTCGGATCAGTTCTCCGACTTTTGCGAGAGGCTGTACACGTAAGCAGCCAGCAGGTGCACTTTGTCATTGCCAAGGTGGTCTTGCTGGGCTGGCATGCGCCCGTTACGACCGTAGCGAAGCGTTTGCTGAATCTGCCCGAAGCTCGAGCCGTACAGCCACGTGTTGTCGGTCAGATTGGGCGCGCCCATTGCCTGGGTGCCTTTGCCTTCTGGACCATGACAAGCTACACAGTTCGTCGCGAAGATTTTTTGACCTTGCTCAATATCGGCGGTGATTCCCTCAGGAACGTCACGACCGGACAGGCTTCGAACGTAACCGGCAACGTTGCGAATGCCTTCCTCGCCCAACACGTCGCGCCAGGCTGGCATGGCTGCCTGACGGCCGCCCATGATCGTGGTCTTGATGGTTTCAGGCGCACCGCCATACAGCCAGTCGTTATCGGTCAGGTTGGGGAAGCCATAGGCACCCTTGGCGTCGGAACCGTGGCAGACGGAGCAGTTGGACGCGAACAGACGTCCGCCCATCTTCAGGGCTTGGGGATCCTGGGCAACCTCTTCGACCGGCATCGCGGCGAACTTGGCGTACAGCGGACCGTATTGCTCGTTGGCCTTGTCCACTTCGCGCTGCCATTCCTTGACTTGGGTCCAGCCACCTTCATAGCCCGGCAGCAGACCTTTCCAGTTGCCGAGGCCCGGGTATAGGGCGAGATAGCCAAGGGCGAAGATCACGGTGGCGACGAATAGCATGAACCACCAGCGTGGGAGCGGGTTGTCATACTCCTCGATACCGTCGTAGGAATGGCCGACGGTTTCTTCCGTACTGTCGCCACGCTGTCCCTTGCGGGTCGCAAGCAGCAGCCAGACCAGGGCCGCAATGGTACCCAGGCTCAGCACTGTGATGTACCAACTCCAAAACGTGGTCATTTATTTCTTACTCCTGGAAGCTTCTTCATCACGCTTCTTGGTATCGGGCTCATCTGCGAAGGGCAGGTTGGCGGCTTCATCGAAGCTTTTCTTGCGCTTGCTGCTGTACGCCCAGAGCACGAGGCCAACAAAGGCGACGAATACCAAAATGGTGCCCAGACCGCGGAGAGTCCCGATTTCCATGGTGCGTTACCGTTTGTTGGTGAGGGATGTGCCAAGGCTTTGCAGGAAGGCGACAAGGGCGTCCATTTCGGTTTTGCCCTTGACGGCATCCTTGGCACCGGCGATGTCTTCGTCGGTGTAAGGCACGCCGACGCTGCGCAGGGCAACCATCTTGTCGCCGGTGTGTTTGCCATCCAGCTTGTTCTCTACCAGCCAGGGGTAAGCCGGCATCTTCGACTCGGGCACCACGTTGCGCGGGTTGTACAGGTGCGCGCGGTGCCAGTCATCGGAGTAACGGTTGCCGACACGGGCCAGATCCGGACCGGTGCGCTTGGAGCCCCACAGGAACGGGTGGTCGTAGACGCTCTCGCCAGCGACCGAGTAGTGGCCGTAACGCTCAGTCTCGGCGCGGAACGGACGGATCATCTGCGAGTGGCAGCCAACGCAACCTTCGCGAATATAGATGTCGCGACCTTCCAGCTGCAGCGCGGTGCGAGGCTCCATGCCTTCAACCGGCTCGTTTACCGCATCCTGGAAGAACAGCGGGACGATCTGAGTCAGACCGCCGATGCTCACCGCAAGGATCATGAACAGGGTTAGCAGACCGACGTTCTTTTCAAGTATTTCGTGGTTCTTCATTTATCCGTTCCCTCAGGCGATCTGCGCAGCGGCTTCGAATTCGGCCGGCTTGGCGGCGCGCACGGTGCGCCAGGTGTTGTAAGCCATCAGCAGCATGCCGGTGAGGAAGAATGCACCGCCCAATGCACGGACGATGTAGCCGGGGTGACTGGCTTCCAGCGCTTCGACGAAGGAGTAGGTCAAGGTGCCGTCTTCGTTGATCGCACGCCACATCAGGCCCTGGGTAATGCCGTTGACCCACATCGAGGCGATGTAGAGCACGGTACCGATAGTTGCCAGCCAGAAGTGGGCGTTGATCAAGCCGATGCTGTGCATCTGCTCGCGAGCGAAGACCTTGGGGATCAGGTGGTACATGGAACCGATAGAGATCATCGCGACCCAGCCAAGGGCGCCAGCGTGAACGTGGCCGATGGTCCAGTCGGTGTAGTGGGACAGCGCGTTGACGGTCTTGATGGCCATCATCGGGCCTTCGAAGGTCGACATGCCGTAGAACGCCAAGGAGACGACCAGGAAGCGCAGGATCGGGTCGGTGCGTAGCTTATGCCAGGCGCCCGAGAGGGTCATCATGCCGTTGATCATGCCGCCCCAGCTCGGGGCCAACAGGATGATCGACATCACCATGCCCAGGCTCTGTGCCCATTCCGGCAATGCGGTGTAGTGCAGGTGGTGCGGACCGGCCCAGATGTACAGGGTAACCAGCGCCCAGAAGTGCACGATGGACAGGCGATAGGAGTAGACCGGACGGCCAGCCTGCTTGGGTACGAAGTAATACATCATGCCCAGGAAGCCGGTGGTCAGGAAGAATCCAACCGCGTTATGCCCGTACCACCACTGAATCATCGCATCGGTCGCACCCGAGTAGATCGAGTAGGACTTGAACCAGCTCACCGGTACTTCCATGTTGTTGACGATATGCAGCATCGCCGTCACCAGGATGAAGCCGCCGTAGAACCAGTTGCCCACGTAGATATGGGAAACCTTGCGCTTCATGATGGTGCCGAAGAACACCACTGCATAGCTGATCCAGACGACTGCCAGCAGGATATCGATCGGCCATTCCAGCTCGGCGTATTCCTTGGAACTGGTGAAGCCCTGTGGGAGGGTGACCACAGCGAGGAGGATTACCGCCTGCCAGCCCCAGAAAACGAAGGCCGCGAGGCCATCTGAGAACAGCCGGACCTGGGACGTGCGCTGTACCACGTAAAAAGACGTGGCCATCAGGGCGCAGCCGCCGAAGGCGAAAATGACCAGGTTGGTGTGCAGGGGACGCAGGCGGCCGAAGCTGGCCCACGGCAGGTCGAAGTTCAACTCGGGCCACACCAGCTGTGCGGCGATGAACACACCCATCCCCATTCCGAGGATTCCCCAGACCACCGTCATGATGGCGAACTGGCGAACCACCTTATAGTTATATGCAGTCTCACTTATTGCTGTGCTCATGCAAGGCTTCCACGCTAAATGGCATATCAAGGGGCAAAAACGGCGGCAAGTATGGAGAAAGGAGGGGGGCAATGCAATCGACGCCCGGGCCATCTCGTGCCGTTCGGACCCTGATTCCAGGCGTTTTCCATGCTTTTTGCAGGGTCGTTTATCACATCATGCCGATGTGCTGAATCGAGGGCTTCGCCTTGTAGTTCTGCGGGGGTTCGGCGAGTGGGGAAGACTATAGAAGTAGTCAGGCTGAAGGGCAAAGATGGCAGCGGCCGGACGGTCTGCGACAGAGCGTCGCACGGTGGCATTCCCGAGCAAAATTTGATCGGTAACAGGGCGGTACGGCCATACCGCCCTGTAAGGCTCTACTGTTTCGCCAGGCGTTCTGGCTGCTGCGAGAGGCTGTACACGTAAGCAGCCAGCAGATGCACTTTGTCGTTGCCCAGGTACTGTTTCTGCGCCGGCATCTGACCGTTGCGTCCGTGACGAATGGTCTGTTGCAGCTGCGGCAGGCTCGAGCCGTAGATCCAGCCCGCGGGTTTCGCCAGGCTTGGCGCGCCCAGCGCGGCCGTGCCTTGTCCGTTCGCACCATGGCAGACCGAGCACGTCTGCGCATACACCTCGCCACCTGCTGCGATATCCGCATCGCTGCCTTCCGGCAGAGGCAGACCGGCCAGATCAGCGCGCACGTAGCCCGCAACGTTCTTCACACCTTGTTCACCGATGACCTGACCCCAGGCGGGCATGGCCGCAACGCGACCGTGCAGGATGGTGGTTTTGATGGTTTCGGCATCCCCGCCCCAGCGCCATTCGCTGTCCGCCAGGTTGGGGAAGCCGTTCGCGCCTTTGGCATCTGAGCCATGACAAACAGCGCAATAGTTGGCGAAAAGGCGGCCACCGATCTTCAGGGCTCGCTCATCCTGGGCGACCTGAGCAACTTCCATGGCTGAGTATTTGGCGAAGATCGGACCGAACTTCGCTTCAGCTTGGTCAACTTCGCGCTGCCATTGCTTGGTCTGTGTCCAGCCATCTTCATAGCCCGGCATCACGCCTTTCCAACTGCCTAGTCCCGGGTAAAGCACCAGGTAGAAAATGCCGAACACCAGCGTGCCGATGAACAACAGGAACCACCAGCGGGGCAGCGGGTTGTCGTACTCCTCGATTCCATCGAAGGAATGACCCATTGTCTTGTCGGTCGTGCCAGCCGACTCTCCCTTGCGGGTCGCGAAGATCAGCCAGAACAGAGCGACAATGGTGCCCAGCGTCAGCAGGGCGATGTAACCACTCCAGAAAGCGTTCATGTGTGACTCCTGGACAGCCCGAACGCTCGAACTGCCCTCGATGTTGGATCTCTGACGGCTGCTGCGGCAGCGCGCCGTTTTCGATAGCCCGGTATCAGCGCTTGTTCTGCAGCGCGGTGCCGAGCACCTGCAGATAAGCCACCAGCGCGTCCATCTCGGTCTTGCCCTTGACCGCGGCTCCGGCAGTGGCGATGTCCTCGTCGCTGTAGGGCACTCCAACGGCGCGCAGTGCCTTCATTTTCTTGGCGGTGTCCTGGCCATCCAGGGTGTCCTCCACCAGCCACGGGTAGGAGGGCATCTTCGATTCGGGCACGACGTTGCGCGGGTTGTAGAGATGCGCCCGGTGCCAGTCGTCGGAATAGCGGCCGCCGACGCGAGCCAGATCCGGACCGGTGCGCTTGGACCCCCACAGGAACGGATGGTCATAGACGCTTTCGCCCGCTACCGAGTAATGACCGTAGCGTTCGGTCTCGGCACGGAACGGCCGGATCATCTGCGAGTGGCAGCCGACGCACCCTTCACGGATATACAGGTCACGACCTTCCAGCTGCAGCGCGGTGTAGGGCTTCATACCTTCCACCGGCTCGTTGACCACGTCCTGAAAGAACAGCGGAACGATCTGAGTCAGGCCGCCGATGCTCACCGCGAGTGCCATGAACAGGGTCAGCAGACCGACGTTCTTTTCAAGTATTTCGTGCTTCTTCATGGTCGGCTCCTCAGGCGATCTGCGCGGCGGCTGCGTATTCGGCTGGCTTGGAGGCACTTACGGTGCGCCAGGTGTTGTAAGCCATCAGCAACATGCCGACGAAGAAGATCGCGCCACCGATCATGCGTACCACAAAGCCTGGATGGCTCGCTTCGAGCGCTTCGACAAAGGAGTAGGTGAGGGTGCCGTCTTCGTTGATTGCACGCCACATCAGGCCCTGCGCGATACCGTTGACCCACATCGAGGCGATGTAGAGCACGGTGCCGATGGTGGCCAGCCAAAAGTGGGCGTTGATCAAGCCGATGCTGTGCATCTGCTCGCGAGCGAAGACCTTGGGGATCAGGTGATACAGCGCGCCGATGGAAACCATGGCAACCCAGCCGAGGGCGCCGGCGTGAACGTGGCCGATGGTCCAGTCGGTGTAGTGGGAGAGCGCGTTGACGGTCTTGATGGCCATCATCGGACCTTCGAAAGTCGACATGCCGTAGAACGCCAGGGAGACGACCAGGAAGCGCAGGATCGGGTCGCTGCGCAACTTATGCCAGGCACCCGAGAGGGTCATCATGCCGTTGATCATGCCGCCCCAGCTCGGTGCCAGCAGGATCAGCGACATCACCATGCCGAGCGACTGCGCCCAGTCCGGCAGTGCGGTGTAATGCAGGTGGTGCGGGCCGGCCCAGATATACACAGTGATCAGTGCCCAGAAATGCACGATCGACAGGCGATAGGAATACACCGGACGCTCGGCCTGTTTGGGCACGAAGTAATACATGATCCCGAGAAAACCGGCGGTCAGGAAGAAGCCCACCGCGTTGTGGCCATACCACCACTGGACCATGGCGTCGGTCGCGCCGGAATACAGCGAATAGGATTTCATCGCGGTGACCGGCACTTCCAGGTTGTTGACCACGTGAAGCAGCGCAACGGTCAGGATGAAGCCGCCGAAGAACCAGTTACCCACATAGATGTGCTTGACCTTGCGGGTGGCCAGGGTGCCGAAGAACACGACCGCGTAGGACACCCAGACGATGGTGATCAGAATGTCGATCGGCCATTCCAGCTCGGCGTATTCCTTGGAGCTGGTGTAGCCCAACGGCAGGCTGATCGCCGCCAGCAGGATGATCAATTGCCAGCCCCAAAAGGTGAAAGCCGCCAACTGGGGCGCAAATAGCGTGGTCTGGCAGGTGCGCTGGACGGAGTAGTAGGAGGTCGCGAACAATGCGCAGCCACCAAAAGCGAAAATCACCGCATTGGTGTGCAAAGGCCGCAAGCGACCGAAGCTGGTCCAGGGGAGGTCGAAGTTGAGAAACGGCCAAGCCAATTGCGATGCGATGAGAACGCCGAGCCCCATCCCGACGATTCCCCACACCACCGTCATGATGGCGAATTGGCGGACCACCTTATAGTTATAGGCGGTACTGGTTGCTGTGTTCATGTATGGGCTTCCATCCACGGTAGTGAGCATGTTTTTGTTGCGCTGAGCGGGCATTTCTTTCATTCGAAAGCGGGGGTAAGGATGGGCAAAGGGCAAATGGCCGGTATTGACGCCGATCAATACTCACAGGGCGATGAAATTCCGTTCGTCAGAGGCGATCATCCGCCGGGCGGGGCTTATGCCAACCTTATCCTGGCGCACGGTGCAGGTGCTCCGATGGACAGTCCGTTCATGCAGCAGATGACCGAGCGGCTTGTGGCGCGTGGCGTGGCGGTCTTGCGCTTCGAGTTCGCCTATATGGCCGAGCGGCGTGCGACCGGGCGCAAGCGTCCACCCAATCCGCAGTCGCAGCTGTTGCAGCAGTGGCGCGAGGTATACCGGTCGGTGCGTCAGCAAACCGCAGGGCGCTTGGCGATTGGTGGCAAGTCGATGGGGGGACGGATGGCGAGCCTGCTGGCCGACGAACTGGAGGTCGATGCGCTCGTGTGTCTGGGGTATCCCTTCTACGCCGCGGGCAAGCCAGAAAAGCCCCGCGTGGCGCATCTCGCCGAGCTCCGCACGCCCAGCCTGATCATTCAGGGCGCACGCGATGCTTTGGGCGATCGGGATACTGTCGCCAGCTATTCGCTGTCGCCGGCGATTTGCATGCACTGGCTGACGGCCGCCGACCATGATCTCAAGCCGCTCAAAAAGTCAGGGCTGACCCACGAGCAACACCTGGACAGCGCGGCGGGCGTTGTCGCGGCATTCTTGCACCGTCCCTGATTAATCAACGGTCGCACAGCAGAACGCCCGCTGCAGCAGTACTGCAAGCGGGCGTCTAGCGTGGCCGCAGGGCTTGGGTCAGGTTTGCATTCAGCGGTTGAAGCGCTCCACCAGCGAGTACTGCGATTGCGCCGTAGCCGCCAGGCCCTCAGAAAGCAGCGCCGAGCTCTGCGCGTCCCCCGACGTTTGATCGGCGAGGCGAGCGATATTGCTGACGTTGTGGCTGATCTCCTCGGCAACTGAGCTCTGCTGCTCGGTTGCCGAAGCGATTTGCGACGTCATGTCGATGATGCGCTCCACGGCCGTGCTGATACCAGAGAGCGCTTTGTCCGCGTCGATCACCCGTTCCACACCACGGTTCGCCTGTGCACGGCCTTGCTCCGTCGTCTCGACGGCCTGGCGCGCCTGCAACTGAAGTTTTTTGATCAGTTGATGGATCTGACCCGTGGCGGCAGCGGTACGCTGGGCCAATTGGCGGACCTCGTCGGCGACCACGGCGAAGCCGCGGCCGCTTTCCCCGGCGCGAGCCGCTTCGATGGCCGCGTTGAGCGCGAGCAGGTTGGTCTGGTCGGCGATGCTTTTGATCACATCGACCACGGTACCGATCTCGTCGCTGTTCTGTGCCAGGGCCGACACCGCATCGCCAGTTTCCGTCACGGCATGGGCCAGCAGTTCGATGGCTTTGCGGGTCTGGCCACTGATTTCCTGGCCGTGTGCAGCAAGCCGGTTGGCTTGCTCGGTGGCCTCTGCCGCCAGGGCCACGTTGCCAGCGACTTCCTGGGTCGTCGCGGCCATCTGGTTGATGGCCGTGGCGACCTGTTCGGTTTCGTGATGCTGGCGCGCGAGGCCATCCGAGCAGCTGTGCGCCAGTTCATCGGCCTGCTTGGCCTGCTGCTGGAGTTGCACGGCGCTGTCCTGCAGACGCGTCAGGCAGGTTTTCAGGCGCGCATGCTCGCTGAGCATTGCCATTTCCAGGCGGGCTTCAACGCCATGGCTGTCGGTGTACATCTGTGCGACCAAAGGATCGCTGGTAGATTGCTCGGCCAGGCGCACCAGGCGGTTCACCCCGCGCATCTGCCAGTGACGCCCGGCAAGGCCCAGTGGCACGGACAGCAGTGCGGCCAGCGCAAAGCCCCAGGCATGATCGAACCACGTGCCGATCATGAAGCCGATCTGGCTGATGACGATGAAGGGCAACCAGTTGATCGCAACGGGTAGCCACTTGTCGCGCTGCGGCACACCGCTTTTCCCCGCGTTAAGGCGTGCATAGAGCGCTTCGGCGCGCTGCACCTGCTCGCGGGTGGGCTTGGTACGCACTGACTCATAGCCGATAACGGTACGCTGCATGTCGAGCACCGGCGTTACGTACGCGTTGACCCAGTAATGGTCGCCGTTCTTGCGTCGATTCTTGACGATGCCCATCCAGGGCCTGCCGTCCTTGAGCGTGGCCCACATATGGGCGAACACAGCGGACGGCACATCCGGATGACGGATCAGGTTGTGTGGAGAGCCGATAATCTCGCTGCGCTCGAAACCGCTGACTTCGGCAAAGATGTCGTTGCAATAGCTGATCTTGCCTTTCAGATCGGTTGTGGAAATCAGCCGTTGCTGGTCAGGAAACGCATATTCGCGTTGGGTGATGGGCTGGTTGTTTCGCATTGGATACGCCTGATAGTTCGAGGTGGGGCTAGTGCGTGTCTTTCTTGTGGCGTGGTCGGCTGACCGATATTTTTTTTAACGGCAGGCCACTCGATTAATTGAGTGCGGGTCGACAGGTGGCCCGCTCGTAAAGCAAAACGCCCGCTGCAGCAGCGCTGCAGCGGGCGTTGTGGTGAGGACAGATGAGGGATTTCAGGCTGCGATCAACTGTCTCAACACGTAGTGCAGGATTCCGCCTGCCTTGAAGTATTGCACCTCGTTGAGCGTGTCGATGCGGCAGAGCACCTGGAAGTTCTCCCGTGAACCGTCCGCTCGCTGAATATCCACGGTCAGCAGTTGGCGGGGTTTGATATCAGCCCCCAAGCCACGAATCGAGAGCTGCTCATTGCCAGTCAGGCCCAACGACTGCCGGGTCTGATCGCCGACGAACTGTAGCGCCAGCACGCCCATACCGATCAGGTTGGATCGGTGGATGCGCTCGAAGCTCTCCGCAATCACTGCCTTGACGCCAAGAAGATTGGTGCCCTTGGCGGCCCAATCGCGACTTGAGCCGGTGCCATATTCCTTCCCGGCAACCACCACCAGCGGCACGCCTTCAGCTTGATAGCGCATCGCGGCATCGTAGATCGACATCCGCTCACCGCTGGGTTGATGAAGCGTATTGCCGCCTTCTTCGCCGCCCAGCATCTCGTTCTTGATACGGATGTTGGCGAACGTGCCCCGCATCATCACTTCGTGGTTGCCACGACGCGAGCCGTAGGAATTGAAGTCTTCCGGTTTCACGCCCAGTTGCTGCAGATACAGTCCGGCTGGCGAGCTGGCCTTGATATTGCCGGCCGGTGAGATGTGATCGGTGGTAATCGAGTCGCCAAAAAGCGCCAATACACGTGCATTTTCAACATCCGTCGGCGGTGCGGGCGGTTGGCCGATGTCTTCGAAGAACGGTGGGTTCTGCACGTAGCTGGAACTGTCGTTCCATGCGTAGGTGTCGCCTTCGGTGAAGGCAATGGATTGCCAATGTTCGTCACCGCTAAATACATCGGCATAGCGAGTGCGGAACATCTGACCATCGATCTTGCTGACGGCCTCGTTCACCTCCGCGCTGGTGGGCCAAATGTCCTTGAGATAGACCGGCTGATTCTGCTCGTCGTATCCCAGCGGTTCCTTGTCCATGTTGATACGTGTGGTGCCGGCCAGCGCGAACGCCACAACCAGAGGTGGCGAAGCCAGCCAGTTGGCTTTGACCATCGGATGCACGCGCCCTTCGAAGTTGCGGTTGCCAGACAACACCGAGGAGACGATCAAGTCGTTTTCGGTGATCGCCTGGCCGATCGCGTCGGGTAGCGGTCCGGAGTTACCGATGCAGGTGGTGCAGCCATAACCGACCAGATTGAAGCCGAGCTGGTCCAGATAGGTCGTCAGGCCGGCCCGCTCCAGATAGTCGGTGACCACCTTGGAGCCTGGCGCGAGCGATGATTTAACCCAGGGCGCGCGTTTCAAGCCGCGCTCGAGTGCCTTCTTGGCTACCAGACCAGCGGCCATCAAGACGTTCGGATTGGAGGTATTGGTGCATGAGGTGATCGCGGCGATCACCACCGCGCCGTGTTTTAGATCGAAGCTTTCGCCAGCGACAGGCACCGCGGTGTCTGCATGCTGGATTTTGCCGCTGGTTTCCAACAGAAGGTCGAAGCTGGCGCCGATGTCACCCAGTGAGACCCGATCCTGTGGCCGCTTCGGACCAGCAAGGGAGGGCTGTACCTGACCGAGATCGAGCTCCAGCGTCGCGGTGAATACCGGGTCCGGTGAGTTGCTATCTCGCCACATGCCCTGGGCCTTGCTGTATGCCTCGACCAGCGCGATGCGGTCCGGATCACGGCCTGTCAGGCGCAGGTAATCGATGGTGATCTGATCCACCGGAAAAAAGCCGCAGGTGGCCCCGTACTCGGGCGCCATATTGCCGATAGTGGCGCGATCGGCGAGCGGAAGGTGATCCAGACCCGGGCCGAAGAACTCGACGAATTTTCCCACTACACCGTGCTTGCGCAGTATCTGTGTGACGGTGAGCACCAGGTCGGTGGCCGTGACGCCTTCGTTGAGCTTGCCGGTCAGACGCATGCCGATAACTTCGGGTATCAGCATCGACACGGGTTGGCCGAGCATCGCCGCCTCCGCTTCGATACCGCCCACGCCCCAGCCCAGCACGCCGAGGCCGTTGATCATGGTGGTGTGCGAATCGGTGCCGACCAGGGTGTCCGGATAGGCGATGGTTTCGCCGTCTTCTTCTTTCGTCCAGACCACCTGACCGAGGTATTCGAGATTGACCTGGTGACAAATGCCGGTACCCGGCGGCACCACGCGGAAGTTGTCGAATGCTTGCTGGCCCCAGCGTAGGAACTCGTAGCGCTCCCCGTTGCGTTGCATTTCGAATTCGACATTCTGTTCGAACGAACTGTCGCTGCCGAATCGATCAACCATTACCGAATGGTCGATAACCAGATCCACGGGTGATAGCGGGTTGATGCGCTGGGGGTCGGCACCGGCACGCGACACCGCATCGCGCATGGCGGTCAGGTCGACCACTGCGGGAACGCCGGTGAAATCCTGCATGAGCACCCGCGCGGGGCGGTACTGAATCTCCCGTTCCGACGTATGCGTCTTCAGCCATACCGCCAGCGAGGTGAAGTCGTCGGCGCGTACCGTGACGTCATCTTCCCAGCGCAACAGGTTCTCCAGCAGCACTTTGAGAGAAGTCGGTAAGCGGCTGATGTCGCCGAGCTGCTTCGCCGCCTCGGGGAGGCTGTAGTAGTGATAGGTTTTGCCGTTTACATCGAGGCTTCGTCGGCAATTCAGGCTGTCCAGGGATGGCATTCGTCTCTCCTTGTGCCCGCACGGTCGGGCTGACTGAGTAGGGAGCGGTCTGTTGAAGCTAGCCCTTGGCGAATCATTTCGCCACGAACGGGCCGCCAGTCCAGTTGGCAATGGAATCCGGGCCAAGGCATCGAGTGATGTACACCTGACGATGCCGCATGCGGCTGCAATGATTCCGAGGTGACTGTTCACTGGACCGAGGCAGCAAGCCCCGGGTTCCCCAGTCGGCTATCATGCGCGGCTTTGGTCGCAGAGCGCTTCGACGCCCATGCACCTTCGCGCGACAACAGGGTTCGTACCATGAATACATTGCTGCTGCACTGCCGCCCAGGCTTCGAAAATGAAGTCTGCGCCGAGATCAGCGACCAGGCCGCCCGACTGAGCGTGGCCGGCTACGCCAAGGCGAAACCGAACAGCGCCTGCGCCGAGTTCATTTGCAGCGAGCCGGAACAAGCGCAGCGATTGATGCACGGCGTGCGCTTCGCCCGCTTGATCTTCGCTCGGCAATGGGCGCGCGGCGAGCATCTGACGCTGCCAGAGACCGACCGTATCGGCGTATTGCTCGAACAACTCAAGGCCTACCCGGTATGCGGCAGCGTCTGGCTCGAGGTGCTGGACACCAACGATGGCAAGGAACTGTCGAACTTCTGCCGCAAGTTCGAGGCCCCGTTACGCAAGGCGCTGACCAAGGCTGGACGGCTGGTCGAAGGTGGCTCGGGGCCGCGCTTGCTGCTGACCTTCAAAAGTGGCCGCGAGGTATTTCTCGGCATCGCTGAGGCCGACAACAGCGCCATGTGGCCGATGGGTATTCCTCGCCTGAAGTTCCCAAGGCAGGCGCCGAGCCGCTCAACGCTGAAGCTGGAAGAGGCCTGGCATCACTTCATTCCGCGCGAGCAGTGGGACGCGCGATTGGCACCCGGTATGACCGCGGTGGATCTGGGCGCATCGCCAGGCGGCTGGACCTGGCAGCTGGTCAACCGGGACATAGAAGTGATGGCTGTGGATAACGGGCCGATGAACCAGGAGTTGCTGGAATCCGGCCTGGTTGGGCATTACCGCGCCGACGGGTTCGCCTTCCGCCCGAAGCAGCCGGTGGACTGGATGGTCTGCGATATCGTCGAGAAGCCGGCAAAGAACGCTGCCTTGCTGGAAACCTGGATCGGCGAAGGTCTGTGCCGAGAGGCGGTGGTCAACCTCAAGTTGCCGATGAAACAACGCTACGCGGAGGTGAAGCGGCTGCTGGAACGCATCGCCGATGGGCTTGCCGAACGAGGGGTGAAAGCGAGCATTGGCTGCAAGCAGCTTTACCATGACCGCGAGGAAGTGACCTGCCATTTGCGTCGCCGGTGACGCGCCAGTGGGTGACCGCATGATCTGTCTGGGTGACAATGTCGTCCTGTTTTAGGAGCCTGTGATGACTCAATCTGCTGAACTGTCTGCCGACGCGGTGCTCGATGCCAGCGGCCTGAACTGTCCCGAGCCAGTGATGATGCTGCACAACAAGGTGCGCGGCCTCGGCGGCGGTGAACTGCTCAAGGTGATCGCAACCGATCCGTCCACCCAGCGCGATATCCCGAAGTTCTGCGTTTTCCTCGGTCACGAATTGGTGGAGCAACAGACCGAAGAGGGCACCTATCTCTACTGGATCCGCAAGAAGACCGACTGAGCGTGCTGCTCGGTCTGAAATGTTCCCAGGTTGCCGTTCGGTCAGACACAGGGCGGCAAGAACGCCAGCTGAAGCCCGACGAATACGGTTGCCAGCGCGGCGATGAAATGAATTCCCGACGCCACCTTGGTGACGAACACCTGCCGCTCGTCGAGTTCGTGCGGCTTGCGCGACAGCCTCCAGGATCGACGGCCCAACCAGAGCAGCAGCGCGACCACAATCAGGGTGAGCACGCCGAAACTGGCGTTCAGCCAGTTGAAGACGTCCTGGTCGGGATCCGGCGGCGCGATCGAGCAGATCACGGCCTGCGAGCCATACATGGCAGCGAACCAGAGGCTCCAGATGGTCAGCCCGAATGGGATCTGCATCGGATGGAAAATCGAGGTGCGGCGATACTTCATCAGGCACCTCCCACGGCCGACGGGAACAGAGCGATAGCCGCATAAGCGCTCCAGACTACCCCCAGGTTGTAGTACCAGAGTTGCTCGACCACCACGGGTTCGTAGGGCGCCTTCTCACCAACATAACCGTAATGCACCCGCAGCATCTGCAGCAGCGTGCAGATCGCCGCCAGGCCACAGTGGATCAGGCTGTAGGCGAGGATCACGAAGATCACGGCATCGTGGGCGGTTTCGGTGATTCGTAGATTGGCGCTCAGCAACACCCACAGCAGCATGGCGAACTGGACCACGCCGATCGCTGCAACCATGCCCAGATTGCTCTGCAACCGGGTGTTGTCGCCCCGGCGAAGTCGCGCCGGTATGACTCGCATCCACAGCGTCCCGATCGTCAGCACAATGGCGCTGGCCAGCATCAGCCAGACATTGAGATCGGATCGCTCCGGAACCTGCCATCCCGGCGAAACGGTCCACAGGTAGAACCAGCCGAACAGCAGCGACAGATACAGGGTGGCGTTGGCCAGCAAGGTGACGCCCATGCCCCACAATCCTGGACCGTCGAAGGTGCGTGAGTGTAGCGGTGGCTCGTCCGGCTGGGTGCGCGCATCCGGTGCGGCGGCCGGATGTGCGCCGTTTTCCCAGGACCAGCGAAAGAGCGCGATCAGCGTTGCGAAGGTGGCAATAAGCGCGACCCAGTAGAACTTGTTCAGCAGGCTAAGGCAGAGCACGGCGAGAAAAACCGAGGCCACGAACGGCCACCAGCTGTTGCCCGGCAGGTGAATGACTTCGCGCACCTCGCCGCTCAGCGGGTCCGAACCCCAGGTTTCGCGCCGACCGTGATCGATAGTGGTCAAGGCGTGCTCGGCGCGGGCGATGCTGTTTGGCAGATCCGGGTCCTTCCACAGCGGATGCCGGTCGGTGACATCCGGCAGGCTGACGAAGTTGTAGGGGCTTGGCGGCAGGCTGGTGGCCCATTCCAGCGTATCGGCTTTCCAGGGATTGGTTTTTGCCGGCTGACCGAAGCGGAAGTGCATAACGATATCCAGCAGGATGGTGCCGATGCCGATGGCCATGATGAAACTGCCGATCGACGAGATCAGGTTGGGTATGTCCCAGCCCAGCCCTGTGTCGTAGGTATAGACTCGGCGCGGCATGCCCAGCAGGCCGGTCCAGTGCATGATCAGGAAGGTGGTGTTGAAGCCGATGAACACCAGCCAGAAGCCCCAGCGGCCCAGACGCACCGAGGGCATGCGACCGGAAAAATGCGGTAGCCAGTAATACAGTCCGGCCATCAGCGGAAAGAACATCCCGCCCACCAGTACGTAATGCATATGCGCGACGACGAAGTGCGTGTCATGCACCTGCCAATCGAAGGGCACCAGGGCGACCATTACGCCGGTCAGGCCGCCACAGACGAAGACGATCAGAAAGCCGACCAGCCAGAGCATCGGCACGTGATAGACCGGTTTGCCCAGCCAGAGCGTGGCGATCCAGGCGAAAATCTGCACGCCTGTGGGTATCGCCACCAGCATGCTCGCCGCCGAGAAGAATCCCAGCGCCAGCGCGGGGATGCCCACCGTGAACATGTGGTGTACCCAAAGCCCGAAGCTGAGAAAACCGGTAGTCAGCACGCCGAGCACCACCCAGCGATACCCCACCAGCGGCCGTTGGCAGAACACGGGCAATAACGTCGAGACGATGCCGGCTCCGGGCAGGAAGATGATGTACACCTCGGGATGGCCGAACAGCCAGAACAGATGCTGCCAGAGCACCGGATCGCCGCCCTTGGCGGTATCGAAGAAGGGCAGGCCGGCGGCGCGCTCCAGTTCCAGCAGAATGCTGCCGAGGATCAGCGGCGGGAAGCCGAACACGATCATTAGCGCCATCACCAGGATGTACCACGCATAGAGCGGCATTTTGTGCAGCGCCATGCCGTTGGTGCGGGTGCGCAGGATCGATACCACCAGCTCGACGCCCGCACTCACAGCTGAAATCTCGACGAAGGTGATTCCCAACAGCCAGAAGTCAGAATTCACCCCCGGCATGTGTGCTGAGCTGGATAGCGGGGTGTACATGAACCAGCCCGCTTTGGGCGCTACGCCGAGAAACACGCTCGACAGCAGGATGATTCCGCCGAATAGATAACAGAAGTAACCGAGGGCCGACAGACGCGGGAAAATCAGGTCACGCGCCCCGATCATCTTTGGAATCAGATAAACCGCCAGCCCTTCCATCATCGGGACGGCAAACAGGAACATCATCACCGAGCCGTGCATGGTGAAAACCTGGTTGTAGACCTCCGGCTCCATCAATACATAGCCAGGCAGGGCAAGTTGCGTGCGGATCAGCATCGCCATCAGCCCGCCGATCAGGAAGAACACCGCACCCGTGACGAGGAAGCGCAAGCCGATGCTGGTGTGGTTGACGATGGTCAGCGCGCGCCATCCGCGCGGGTTGCCCCAGACTTCGTTGAACTGATCGTGAAGCTGATCAGGATCGGTGCAAGGGGCGTTGTCCCTGATGGTTGGATTCATGGGGCGAGCGTCTCCAGCCAGTCGGCGATCTGATCGAGTGTTTGCGGTGCGACGTCGTCGTGCGCGGGCATCCCATTGCCGAACTTGAGCGTCTTGTGTTCGCGTAGCCAGCGGCGCAGGCCTTCATGGTCGTTTTCAATCACCCCAGCGCCAAGGTTCGGCCGGGTGGCTAGGTCGGTGAGATCCGGAGCCCTATTGCCTGAGGAAACGCCAGCGACGCGGTGGCACTGACCGCAGCGTTCATCGAACACCTGACCGGCTTCCCCCGGCGCACGTTGCGTAATGCTGAGGTTCTCACGCTCGTTGACCCACTCAGCGAAGCCTGCCTCGTCCAGCGCCTCGACATGCAGCTTCATATGCGCATGTTGCAGACCGCAGAACTCAGAGCACTGGCCGTGAAAGATTCCCGTATGGCCGGCCTGCAGGCGGATCACATTGGTGCGGCCTGGCAGCATGTCCATTTTCCCGCCAAGCCGCGGAATCCAGAACGAATGAATGACATCGGCGCTGGTGACATTCACATCGATCAACCGGCCGGCTGGAATGATCAACTGATTGGCAGTGGTCACGCCGCTGTCCGGGTAATGAACTTCCCACCACCACTGATGGCCGGTGACCTCGACTTTCAACGGCTGCTCACCGTCCACCGGCAATGGCATCATGCTGCGCCCGGTAGGAATGCCGAAGATCAGCAGGACAACGATGCTCAGACTTGGCAGTACGATGCCGCCGCCGATTACCCAGCGGCGATTGATCTTGAGTGCCTGCTCTTTGCTGGTTTCACGTGGCTTGCGTGCCAGCGCGTAGATCCACAATGCGCTTACGGCGACCAGCACCAGCGTGGCGAAGGCGAACATTCCCCACCAGACGTTCGCCACCTGGCGCGCCATGTGGCTGGCTGGATTGAGTGACGACAGCGGACCGCCACACGCGGCCAATAAAGGAACTGCCAGCGCCAAAGTGGTCCATTTCATTAGGCTGCCGGCTCGTTTGGCGCGGTCGCCGATCCCCACGAAATGCTGCCGGAGCGCTGAATGGCCCGTTACAGAGACTCCATCCACAGCCGTGCTGCGATAGCCGGCCACCCGCTGCACCCGATGCTGATTCATTTCCCTGTCGCCGCATTGATCGGCTTGCTGCCGGTGGATCTCGCCCACCTCTGGACGCTGGATGGTTTCTGGTGGCGTGCCGGTTTGTGGCTGTCCGGTGTGGGCGCGCTGGGTGGCTGGATCGCCAGCATCTTCGGTCTGATCGATCTGGTAACGGTGCGCGAGATCCGCCACAAAATCACCGCCTGGTGTCATGCCATCCTCGCGGTGATGATGCTGTCGCTGGCTTCGCTGAACTGGCTGCTGCGCTACCAGAACGATGCGCAGAGCATGCAGTTGTGGGCGCTGTACCTGTCTGGCATCACGGCCGTACTCATATCCCTCGCCGCTTATCTCGGTGGACGACTGGTCTACGAACACGCCGTCGGAGTCGATCTGGAGAAGGTCTGAGCTGATAACGGCACGGTGTTGGGATCGTTCGGTCATGGGCTTATTCGAATTGATCGAGCGGTTCGGGGCACGGGCTAGAAGGGCTTTGCCAGCACCAACCAAAGCGTCGCGGTTATGAAGGTCGCGGCGACCGCACCGAGAAATCGACAGCGAACGCTCACGCTTTGCTCCGGTGCACGCTCGATGTGCAGTACCAGCACACCGCAGAGCGCATGGCAGAGCACCATCCCCGCGACAGTGCTGAGCTTGACGATCAACCATCCAGCAACAAGCGCTTCGCTCAGGAACAGCGCAGTGCCTGATGCAATTGCAATCAGGGCGGCAGGCGTGCCGATCAGGTTGAAGACCATGCGCGTCAGATGCGCATGGTCACGGTAGAAGAGTGGTTCGCTGCGTCGAGTGCCTGCTGCGATCAGCGCCGGCAGATAAAGCAGGGTGCCGCACCAGCACAGCAGGCCCGCAAAGTGCACCAATTTGAGCAAGGGCATTCATGTCTCCATCCAGCCCGCGGCAAGTCAGAGGTTGTGACAACCTCGTACTGGGGCGGTTCGGATCGAGTGCCGGGATTGGGGTCAGCGCGATTGTCGCTGAGTCACAGCGGTCCAGTCGGCCTATTGATCTGGTGTAGCTTGAGGTTCTTCGCTGTCACGCGCCTTTGGCCTGAACAGCTGGCTGCCGCAGCGGCTACAAAAGGCCGCGTTGGCTTCGTGGCTGAGCTTTTCGCAAGTTGGGCATCGATGCTGCAGGCTGTCTGCCCGCATCGCTGTAGCCAGTTCGGCTGTGAAGATTCCGGTGGGTACGGCAATGATCGAATAACCCGTGATCATCACCATGCTCGCCACTGCCTTGCCGAGTGGCGTATGGGGCACGATGTCACCAAACCCGACGGTGGTAATGGTTACGATTGCCCAATAGATGCTCATCGGAATGCTGGTGAAGCCTCTCGATGGACCCTCGATCACATACATCAAGGTGCCAAACACCAGGACCATGGTGGTGACACTGAGCAGAAAGACCACGATTTTCTGTTTGCTGCCGCGAAGAGCGACCATCAAAAAGTTGGCCTGGCTCAGGTAGTGAGTCAGCTTTAATACGCGAAACACTCTAAGCATGCGGATGGCGCGCACCACCAACAGATATTCGGCGTCTGGATATAGCAGCGCAATAAAGGCAGGCACCACCGACAGGACATCGATCGCGCCGTAGAAGCTGAATACGTACTTGCGTGGCTCTGGATGGCAGTAAATGCGCACCAGATACTCGATCAGAAAGATGCCTGTAAACAACCACTCGAGCCCGTCCAGCAGAACACCGTACCGATCACTGTAAACAGCCACGCTGTCGAGCATCACGACTATGAGACTGGCAAAGATGAATACCAGTAACCAGGTGTCGAAGCGTTTACCTGCTGGCGTATTGGTAAAGAAAATGATGACGTAGAGGCGCTCGCGCCAGCCCATCGATCTGAGGGCGTCGTTGTCCATGTGCGTAAGCTCCCGGCAAATCGGTGAAAGTGAAATTATCCTTGTGTTCGAACCGCAGTAGCAAAACATCGTTGCGGACGCGGTGCAAAAAACCAGGACGATCTCTTCAGCGGGATTTGTGACGCCGCTCCGGTAGAAACCATTCAGCTTCATACCTTTGCCTCGTGTCACGTTCCGGAATAGTCTTAGGGGGCGCGCATCAAGCCTTGGAGAGCGACATGCCAGAATCTCAGTTGGTCGATCCGTTCGGCCGACGCATCACCTACCTCAGACTGTCGGTTACTGACCGCTGCGATTTTCGCTGCACCTATTGCATGAGCGAAGACATGGTCTTCGCTCCGCGCGCGCAAATCCTCACATTGGAAGAGCTCTACGCCGTGGCCGATGCGTTCATTAGCCTGGGCGTCAAACGTATTCGTGTAACCGGCGGTGAACCGCTGGTACGCAAAGGCTTGCCGAGCTTGCTGGAGCGTCTGGGCGCCCGTGAAGAGCTGGAAGATCTAGCCATCACCACTAACGGCTCGCAACTGCCAGTACTCGCGACAGCACTGCGCGAGGCAGGTGTCAGACGTCTCAATATCAGTCTCGATTCGCTCAAGCGCGAGCGGTTTGCCGAGCTGACCCGCCGTGACATGCTTCATCAGGTCATCGAAGGCATCGATGCAGCGCGCAGTGCAGGTTTCCGCAGGATCAAGCTCAACAGTGTGATTCAGAAAGGCAGGAACGATGACGAGGTGTTGGATCTGGTGAATTTCGCCGTCGACCGCGGACTGGACATCAGCTTCATCGAGGAAATGCCGCTCGGAAACATCTCCAGCCATGAGCGTGAAATCACCTTCTGTTCCAGTGAGGAGGTACGTGAGCGCATCGAGCTAGGGCATCAGCTGATCCGCAGCAGCCATACCACCGGAGGCCCGTCGCGTTATTGGCAGGTTGCCGGTAGCGAAACCCAAGTCGGCTTCATTTCGCCGCACAGCAACAATTTTTGCGGAAGCTGCAACCGAGTGCGTGTCACGGCTGAAGGCAAGCTGGTGCTATGCCTGGGACACGAGGGCGCGCTCGATCTCAAGACCCTGATGCGTCGCTATCCGGGCGACAGCGAGCGACTGCGCCAGGCGCTGGTCGACGCGCTGCAGCTCAAGCCGGAGAAGCATGAATTCCGTACTGACGAGCAGGTTCAAGTGGTGCGCTTCATGAGCATGACGGGCGGCTGAAGCGAGCCGCAGATGAAATTCTTACGAAAAAGCTAGAGCCAACCAGCGTTCGGTTTCAGCAATAGGCTGGGCCGTGCGGCGTTCCGCTTCAATCCACCTGAACATAACTTGGGCCACACCGAAGCAGTGGCGAAGCGCCTCGGTTATCGCTGTCGGTGGGCTGAAGCCCACACTAGACATCGCATCCTCTCGGCCAACCCATGTTCGCATCGATTCTCGATTGCTTGAAGCACTGCGCATCTATGCTCCGCGATGGCGGCAAAACAGCGTGATAAACTCCGCCGTTTTGCACGGCAACCACTCGATGCCAGGAATCACGATGTTCACGGCGACTTTGCTTGCTCCTCACGCTGACTGCCACGGATAGGCCCGCATGCGTCTGAAAAGCATCAAGCTCGCCGGCTTCAAATCCTTCGTCGATCCGACAACGGTCAGCTTCCCGAGCAATATGGCGGCCGTCGTCGGGCCCAACGGCTGCGGCAAGTCCAACATTATCGACGCCGTGCGCTGGGTGATGGGCGAGAGCTCTGCGAAGAACCTGCGCGGCGAGTCGATGACCGACGTCATCTTCAACGGCTCCAACACCCGCAAGCCGGTGACCCAGGCCAGCATCGAGCTGATCTTCGACAATTCCGATGGCACCCTGACGGGCGAATACGCGGCGTTCGCCGAGATATCCATTCGCCGCCGGGTCACGCGCGACGCGCAGAACACCTATTTTCTCAATGGCGTGAAGTGCCGCCGCCGCGATATCACCGACATCTTTCTCGGCACCGGTCTGGGCCCGCGCAGCTATTCGATCATCGAACAGGGCATGATTTCCAAACTGATCGAGGCCAAGCCGGAGGATTTGCGCAATTTCATCGAGGAGGCGGCGGGCATCTCCAAGTACAAGGAGCGTCGTCGCGAAACTGAAAACCGCATTCGCCGCACCCACGAAAACCTTGCGCGACTGACCGATTTGCGCGAAGAGCTTGAACGCCAGCTCGAGCGCCTGCACCGCCAGGCCCAGTCGGCGGAGAAATATCAGGAATACAAGGCCGAGGAGCGCCAGCTTAAGGCGCAACTGTCAGCCTTGCGCTGGCAAGCGCTGAATGATCAGGTCGGCCAGCGCGAGCAGGTCATCGGCGATCAGGAGGTCGGTTTCGAGGCGCTGGTCGCCGAGCAGCGCAATGCGGACGCCAGTATCGAGCGCCTGCGCGACGGCCATCATGAACTCTCCGAGCGGTTCAACTTAATCCAAGGGCGCTTCTACTCGGTCGGCGGCGACATCGCACGGGTCGAACAAAGCATCCAGCACGGCCAGCAGCGTTTGCGCCAGTTACAGGACGATCTGCGTGAAGCGGAACAGGCGCGGCTGGAGACCGAATCGCACCTGGGCCATGACCGCACCTTGCTCGCCACCCTCGGCGAGGAGCTGGCAATGCTCGAGCCGGAACAGGACATCGCAGATGCCGCCGCGGAGGAAGCCTCCGCGCAACTCGAGGAGGCGGAAGCCACCATGCAGCGCTGGCAGGAGCAGTGGGAGCGCTTCAACCAGCAGAGCGCCGAGCCACGTCGCGCGTCGGAGGTGCAGCAGTCGCGCATCCAGCAACTGGAGCAGAGCCTTGAGCGATTGCTTGAGCGCCAACGTCGCCTGGACGACGAGCGCACCTCACTCGCCGGTGATCCGGAAGATGCCGCGGTGGCCGAGATGAGCGAATTGCTGGCCGTTGGCGAATTGAATCTTGAAGAGCTATCGGCCGCACAGGAAGAGGCCGATCAGCAGCTCGAGCAGCTACGCGAGCAGATACGGCAGGTTACGCAGGCCGAGCAGCAGGCGCAGGGCGAACTCCAACGGCTGAATGGTCGCATTGCGTCGCTGGAAGCCTTGCAACAGGCTGCGATGGACCCAGGCAAGGGCGTGTCGGAGTGGTTGCAGGAACGAGGCCTCGATCAGGAGCCGCGTCTCGCCGAAGGGCTTCGCGTCGAGCCGGGTTGGGAGTTGGCGGTCGAAACCGTACTGGGCGCGGACCTGCAGGCGGTGCTGCTGGATTCGTTCGACGACCTTGATATGAGCAGCTTCGGGCTGGGTGAACTGCGCCTGGCCAGTCCATCTCCAGCAGGCGGAGCGGTCAATGGCAGCTTGCTGGACAAGGTGGAATCAGCCGTCGACCTTTCTCCCTGGCTAGGACGAGTACGGCCGGTTGAGGATCTTGAGCAGGCGCTGGCGCAGCGTGGTTCGCTGGCCGCTGACGCAAGCCTCATCAGCCGTGACGGTTACTGGGTGGGCCGACACTTTCTGAGGGTCCGGCGGGCCGGGGAGGCCGAGTCCGGGTTATTGGCACGTGGCCAGGAGCTTGAAAGGCTCCAGGCCGAACGTGATGAACGCGAGGCAAGTCTGGACGTACTGGGCGACCAGCTCGGGCGGCTTCGCGAGGCGCAGCGCGAAAAGGAAGATCGACGCGAGCAGCTGCGCCGTGATCATCAGGATCTGTCCCGTCAGCAGGGTGAGCTGAATGCCCGCCTATCCGCCAGTCAAGCCAAGCTGGAACAGCTGAGCTTGCGCCGTCGTCGCCTGGAGGAAGAGCTGTTCGAGTTGTCCGAGCAGCGCGCCTTGGAAACCGAACAGCTGGGCGAAGCTCGGTTGCATCTGCAGGATGCACTCGACGCAATGGCGCTTGATACCGAGCAGCGCGAGACGTTGCTGGCGAGTCGCGACGGCACTCGCGAACAGCTCGATCGCATCCGACAGGAGGCCCGCCAGCAAAAGGATCATGTGCACCAACTGGCTGTTCGAGTGGGATCGCTGAAAGCACAATCCGATTCGACTCGCCAGGCACTGGAGCGCCTCGAACAGCAGTTCGAACGTGTCGTGGAGCGGCGCGAGCAGCTCAACCTGAATCTGGAGGAGGGCGAGGCGCCACTCGAAGAACTGCGCATGAAGCTCGAAGAGCTGCTGGAGCGGCGCATGGGAGTGGAAGAGGAGCTCAAACTGGCGCGCTTGGCGCTCGAAGATGCCGATCGTGACCTGCGCGATGCCGAAAAACGTCGGACTCAAGCCGAGCAACAGGCGCAGCTGTTACGCGGCCAGCTCGAGCAGCAGCGGATGGAATGGCAAGCGCTCAACGTCCGACGCAAGGCATTGCAAGATCAGCTGTATGAAGACGGCTTCGATTTGCACGGTGTACTCGCGACGCTACCTGCCGGGGCTAACGAATCGGAATGGGAGGCTGAACTGGAACGTCTAGGTGGACGTATTCAGCGTCTGGGCCCGATTAACCTTGCAGCGATCGATGAGTATCAGCAGCAGTCGGAACGCAAACGTTATCTCGATGCACAGAACGACGACCTTACCGAGGCACTGGATACGTTGGAAAACGTCATCCGCAAGATCGACAAGGAAACCCGTAATCGTTTCAAAGAGACGTTTGATCAGATCAATGGCGGCCTGCAGGCGCTTTTCCCTAAGGTTTTCGGCGGTGGCAACGCTTATCTGGAACTTACCGGAGAAGATTTACTCGATACCGGGGTGGCGATCATGGCGCGTCCGCCGGGCAAGAAAAACAGCACCATCCACCTGCTATCGGGTGGGGAAAAGGCTCTGACCGCTCTGGCATTGGTGTTTGCGATCTTCCAGCTCAATCCGGCACCGTTCTGCATGCTCGATGAGGTGGATGCGCCATTGGACGACGCCAACGTTGGGCGCTATGCGCGTCTGGTCAAGGAAATGTCGGAGAAGGTGCAGTTCATCTACATCACGCATAACAAGATCGCGATGGAAATGGCCGACCAGCTAATGGGGGTGACCATGCACGAGCCGGGTTGCTCGAGGCTGGTAGCGGTCGACGTGGAGCAGGCGGTGGCGCTCGTGGAGGCTTGAGTCGTGCTCGTTTCCAAGGAACATCAAGAGTATGCGGAGACCAATAAAAGAGCCGTGCTGGGCGGTGCACATCTACCGTTCGTCGTGCTAGTTTAGAGCGCAATTTTTACGATGCGCAGATGGGCCTGTTCAGCGGCTTTGAATCTGCGTCTTTATCATCGATTTCAGGGGTTTAAGCATTAATGGATATCGGTCTGCGCGAGTGGCTGATCGTCATCGGCATCATTGTCATCGCCGGCATTCTTTTCGATGGCTGGCGGCGGATGCGCGGTAGCAAGGGCAAGTTGAAGTTCAAGCTGGACCGCAATATCGCGAGCAATCTGCCAGACGATGACGATTCCAACGAGCTGCTGGGGCCGCCACGAGTCGTGAGCCGCAACAACGAGCCAGCCTGGGACGAATCCGATCTTCCCTCGATGAGCGCGCGCGAGACGAGCAAGCGCCGCAACAGCGATCCCCAACAGGGCGACCTGCATTTCTCTGATGAAGAACCGGTCCCAACCTTGCTGGATCCGGTAGCGGGCGACGATGAAACGGCAAGCGCATCCGATCAGGATTTGCCCCCGGTTGAGGAAGTGCTGGTCATCAACGTAATTTCCCGCGATCCGCATGGCTTCCGTGGGCCCGCGTTGCTGCAGAATATTCTGGAGAGCGGTCTGCGGTTCGGCGAAATGGATATCTTCCATCGTCACGAAAGCATGGCGGGCAACGGCGAAGTGCTGTTTTCCATGGCCAACGCGGTCAAGCCCGGTACCTTCGATCTGGACGATATCGACCACTTCACGACGCCGGCCGTGAGCTTCTTCCTCGGCTTGCCTGGCCCCCGCCATCCCAAGCAGGCCTTCGATGTGATGGTTGCTGCCGCCCGTAAGCTGTCGCAGGAACTCAACGGCGAGCTCAAGGATGATCAACGCAGTGTGTTGACGGCCCAGACCATCGAACACTACCGCCAGCGCATCGTCGATTACGAACGCCGGCAGATGACTACTACCAAACGTTGACCCAAAACCGCTCTCAGGAGCGGTTTTTTTTGTGGGTGGAGAAGCGAGCGAAAAACATCGCTGGTCGGGTTGCTCAAAAGAGCAACGCATGCGCGCCAGTTGCGTAGGGTCGATTTCAGCCCACCGCTTTCTCATCGAGCAGCTTCTGCGGCGAGCTGAAGCGGAATGCCGTACGGCGCCTATCAGGGCTTGCCAGTCCCGCCCCGCCGCCTGAAACCATCGCGACCTGCCTCCAGCCGCAGGATCGGCTAAAATTCCGCGCTTCATATCAACCAACGGCGCGCTGAGATTGTCTGATCAGCATTGCCACAGCTACGGCTCCGTCATATGCCTTCCGCTCAAACCGCCGCCGAGCGCATCGCCGAACTGCGCAGTGAAATCGACGCCCACAACTACCGTTACTACGTGCTCGACGAGCCCAGCGTCCCCGACGCGGAGTATGACCGCTTGTTCAAAGAGCTCAGGACGCTTGAGGGCGAGCATCCTGAGTTGGTTACTCCGGACTCGCCAACTCAGCGGGTCGGCGGCGCGGCGTTGGCGGCCTTCGGCCAGATCCGCCATGAAGTGCCGATGCTGAGCCTGGGCAATGCCTTCGAAGAGCAGGACCTGATCGATTTCGACCGGCGCGCTCGCGAAGGGCTGGATCTGCCAGCCGGCGATCTTCTCGGCGACGGTGTCGAGCTGGAGTACAGCTGTGAGCCGAAGCTCGACGGTTTAGCCGTAAGCCTGCTTTACGAGAATGGCAATCTGGTGCGCGGCGCAACCCGCGGTGACGGCAGCACCGGCGAAGACATCAGCGCCAATGTGCGCACCATTCGCAATATTCCTTTGAAACTGCGGGGCACCGGCTGGCCAGCCGTGTTGGAAGTGCGAGGCGAAATCTATATGCCCAAGGCGGGCTTCGAGGGGCTCAATGCGCGTCAGTTGGAGGCGGGCGGCAAGCCATTCGCCAACCCGCGCAACGCGGCAGCTGGCAGCCTGCGCCAGCTGGATTCAAAGATTACCGCCAGCCGTCCGCTAGAGCTGTGTGCCTATGGCGTCGGCCGCAGCGATGGTGACCTGCCGGACACCCACATCGGTATCCTCGAGGCGCTGAAAAGCTGGGGCTTACCAATCAGCCGGGAGCTCAAACTGGCCAAGGGTGTAAAGGAATGTCGCGACTACTTTCATGCCATCGGCGAGAAGCGCGACGCATTGCCTTATGAAATCGACGGCGTGGTGTTCAAAGTCAACTCGACCGCCCAGCAGCGCGAGCTGGGCTTCCGCGCTCGCGAACCGCGCTGGGCCATTGCGCATAAGTTTCCCGCCCGTGAGGAAGTCACCGAGCTGCTCGATGTGGAATTCCAAGTTGGTCGAACCGGCGCCATCACGCCCGTCGCGCGGCTGAAGCCCGTACAGGTCGCCGGCGTGACGGTTTCCAACGCCACGCTGCACAACATGGACGAGGTTGCACGCCTGGGTGTGATGATCGGGGACACGGTCATTGTGCGGCGCGCCGGAGACGTCATTCCACAGATTCTCGGGGTTATCCCGGAGCGCCGTCCCGAGCATGCACGTGAAGTCCATGTGCCTGAACAATGCCCGGTATGCGGCTCTGCCGTAGAGCGCACCCAGCTAATCAAACGCAGCAAGGGCAGGGAATCGATCAGCGAGGGCTCTATCTATCGTTGTGTCGGCCGCCTGGCCTGTCAGGCGCAGCTCAAGCAGGCGATCATCCACTTCGTCTCGCGCCGTGCGATGGATATTGACGGCCTGGGGGACAAGATCGTCGAACAGCTCGTGGATACCGGACTGGTCGGCTCGCCAGCCGATCTGTACTGCCTGACCTTCGAGCAGGTGTTGGCGCTCGAAGGCTTCGCCGAGGTGTCGAGCCGCAACCTGCTCAAAGCCATCGATGCCAGTCGTACGCCGTCCCTGGCACGCTTCATCTTTGCCTTGGGAATTTCGGATGTCGGCGAGGGCACTGCCAAGCTGCTGGCGCGTGCTCTGGGATCGCTCGATCGCATCAGTCGAGCGATGCCGGACGTGCTGGTCTATCTGCCGGATATCGGTCTGGAAGTCGCCCACGAAATCCACAGCTTCTTCGAGGACGAGCATAACCAGTTAGTCATCCAGCAGCTCCGCGAGCGCGGCGTGCAGTTGCAGGAGGAGGGCGAGGTGCATTCCGAGTTCGCGGCTTGCGCAACATTAGCCGGGCTGCTCGACAAACTGAATATTCCCTTCATCGCCAGTACGGGCGCCCAACGTCTGGCTGATCGCTTCGGCAGCCTCGATGGCATCATCGGAGCCGACTGGCTGGATTTGCGTCAGGTCGAGCGCCTCAACGAGAAGGCGGCTCGCGCCTTGCGCGACTATTTCGACGACCCGGCCAACGCCGAGCGCGCCCGCACTATCGAAGCCCAACTACGTGAGTTCGGGATGCATTGGCAAAGCGAACGGAAGGCGGCGCAAGGACTCCCTTTGGCGGGCCAGACCTGGGTGCTCACCGGCACCCTGGAAAGCATGAGCCGCGACGAGGCCAAGGCCAGGTTGGAAGCGTTGGGGGCGAAAGTATCGGGTTCAGTCTCAGCCAAGACTAGCGTGGTGGTCGCGGGGCCCGGTGCGGGTTCGAAACTGACGAAGGCCAACGAACTGGGCGTCGAAGTAGCTGACGAAGAGTCCTTCCTGCAACGACTCGCTACCCTCGAAGCCTAGCCCTGCACGGTGCTGGTGAACGTATGCGCTGGAGTTCTCCTCGTTTAAGCTGTAAACAGTAGGGCGGGAGAAACCCTCCGATGCTTATCTATAACGGGTGCGAAAGCCCAGAGCAGCGTTTTTTCGACAGTAGCTAACCCTTGTCCAGACATTGCCGAATCACCGTTCTGGCAAAAGCCTCGAAATCCGCGAGGTGCTTGGTCGCAATGGTGTGCACGATCACCCAATTGATGGCGTCGTAGTTGTGAACCGCCAAGTTGCGAAAACCCACCGATTTTTTCAGGCGTTGGGCCAGCGCATGGTCCATAAAGCCGTCTTGAGCCAGTAGATCGAAGGCCTTGCCCATCGTTTCCGGGGGTGGCTGCTTACGTTCGCTGAGAATGTGTACGGCGATATCCACGCAAACCTGTACGGCTCGGCTCAAGTTAAGAACCAGCACGTCCTGCAGATCCAGGTCATGAAGCAAGTCGTCGACGCTTTCGGGCGTCTTGCTTCGCACACGCTCAAGGCACCGTTGGAGCGAATCGATCTTTCGCTCGACTATCAGCCTATCCACCGCTGCCTCCTTTCGGCGAGCAATCGCTCAACATAAGGCATGAAGTCCTCGTTGTTGAGGATGTGCTTCGATACGAGCCGCGCATGCCGTTCCGCTCCGCCAATGATGCGCACCCCGTGCTGAAGTATCTGACCGAGCAAGGGCTCGCCCACCGTTGCCAAGTCAATAAGATCTACGGCACGGCCAGTCGCTTCAGCAATATCCGAGATAAGTTGTATCTGCTGGTTGGCCGTCATGGGGCCGTCGCACAGAACGGCGACATCCACATCGCTGTTACCTCGCGCCGTGCCAGCGGCAACTGAACCAAAAACGTAGGCCAGCCGGATGTTGGGATGCTGCCCAAGTGCGGCCTCAACTTGTGTGATCGTCATACAAACCTGCCGAGCTGAAGGACGGCTGCGCCCCGCCGCTTTGATGCCGATTGAATCGGCGGGTCGCGCCCACCCTGCGAGTCTACAACGAACCTCGTGCGAGGCGCGTCCCGCGGCGAAACGCTCGTTCGGACTGCACAGAGCCATACGCGCCCCGTTGCCGTCCATGCTAGCAATCGCGTCCCGCATTCAATCCCCAATTCTTCATTAAAGAATCTCGTCACCCGACCGAAAACCTTCGCAGGCGGGCTCGCTTGTTGGCGGATTCGCCGGTGTCGTACAGGTTGTTTTCGGGGCTTGTAAAATTATTTTCGACTGCCTCCTAAAGCTCACCGAAACGACGCCGATAAGCTAATCGAATGCGAACTCAATGGGTGCCTGGGCAAAAGCCGGCCCGGAGTCGCAAGCTCAGGCAACCAAAGTAACTAGCGCCCTTGGAGGCACATCATGGCTCTTACAGTCAATACAAACATTGCGTCGCTCAATACTCAGCGCAACCTTAGCAACTCGTCTAATGCGCTCAGCACCTCTATGCAGCGCTTGTCTACTGGCAGCCGCATCAACAGCGCCAAGGACGACGCCGCCGGTTTGCAGATTTCGAACCGTTTGACTAGCCAGATCAATGGTTTGAATGTGGCCGTTCGCAACGCAAATGATGGCATCTCCTTGGCACAGACCGCTGAAGGTGCCCTGCAACAGTCGACCAATATTCTGCAGCGGATGCGCGACTTGTCTCTGCAAGCAGCGAACGGCAGTAACAACCTGGACGACCGCACCTCGATCCAGAAGGAGATTACCGCGCTGGTTAGCGAGATGGATCGTATCAGCGAGACCACTACCTTCGGTGGACGCAAATTGCTTGATGGTAGTTTCGCTACTCAGTCGTTCCAGGTGGGTGCGAACGCTAATGAGACCATTAGTGTGTCTATCGGAAAAATGGACACGGCTACTTTGGAGGGGACTGTTACTACCCCCGCAACTACAGCCAAAACCGTAGGCACATATGCTGCTCCTAACGGCGCGGCTGGACAAATTTCCGTGACGTACGATGGCGGAACTGCAATCGATGTAGCGCTCGCCGACGGTGATGATATCGATGCTGCAATCACCAAGCTCAATGCAGATGCTGGCGTTAGCGCCGTTGCGACTGCTTCCAAAGACGCTGACGGCAATTTGGTCCTGGAAGCCAAAGCGTCTGGTGAAACGATGACGATTGCCGTGACCGGCGCAACTTATACTGCTGACACGGATAAAACGGTAGTTGGCGCGGCCGCCGAAACGGAAGACAAAACGGTCGCATCAATAAACGTTGCCGACGAAGACGGTGCTGGTGCCCAGGCGGCGATTCAGATTATCGACGGCGCAATCAAGCAGATTGACTCTCAGCGCGCTGACCTTGGTGCTGTACAGAATCGCTTCGATAACACTATCGCCAACTTGCAGAACATCGGCGAAAACGCTTCGGCTGCACGCGGACGCATTCAGGACACTGATTTCGCCGCCGAAACCGCGAACCTGAGCAAGAACCAAATCCTGCAACAGGCTGGTACTGCGATCCTCGCCCAGGCCAAGCAGCTGCCGCAGGCTGTTCTGAGTCTGCTGCAGTAATAAGCAGAAGGCGTTAATGATGAGGGTAGGGCCGTGCTCTACTCTCATTGATTCATGAGAGGTGAATCAATGGACGTCGGCAAACTATCTGGCGGAGCCGCACCGCAAACGCAGATGACAGCTGGATCGCCACCCAGCCTCCTCAAGGAGGCTGGGTTTTCTACGTCCGATAGGCTTCAGCCATCAACGGCTCCGGCAAAAGCGCAAGAGCAGGAAAGCACCGCAGACCTGGTCGAAAAGCTTCGGTCGCAGATGCAGAATATCCAACGAGACTTGAGCTTCAGCGTCGACGATTCAACTGGTGACGTGGTTGTTCGCGTGATTGATGGCGAGTCAGGCAAGATCGTTCGGCAGATACCGTCTGAGGAAATCCTTCGCCTCACCGAGCGATTGGATGAGATGCGTAGTTTGCTATTCGAAGCCAAAGCTTGACGGTACGATTTTTGTATCGAGCTTCTCGGCTAACAATTTCTTGACGAGGTAAGGCTATGGCTGGCGTAACAGGTATTGGTTCCGGTATTGACATCGACAGTATCGTGTCCAGCATGGTCGCGGCTGAGCGTGCACCTAAAGAGACGCAGCTCGCGAATCTCGAAAAGAAAACCACCACCCAAATTACTGCTGTTGGTGCATTGAAAAGTGCCATCAGTGATTTCCAGACGGCTCTAGAAAATCTGAATAAGCCTGAGCTGTTCAAGGCCCGCGCCGCTACTACATCCAACGCTGATCTTCTCTCGGTGACCGCTGGCGTAACTGCCGGTGCGGGCAGCTATCAAATAAACGTCACTCAGCTTGCTGCGGGCAGCAAGGTGGCGCTTCAGGCAATCAAGGATGACACCGCCGCTCCCGTCACGCTCGGCAGTGGGACGTTGACGGTCAGTGTGGGCGATGAGTCATTGCCGGCGATCACTGTGGATGAAAGCAATAACACGCTGGCGGGTATCCGCGATGCGATTAACAAGGCCGGCGCTGATAAGGGATTGAGTGCAACCATCGTCACCGATACGTCGGGTTCGCGGCTAGTGCTCAGTAGTTCGAAAACCGGCGTTAATGAGGACATTACCGTCGCGGTAAGTAGCGGTTCGACGGGCGATCTGTCCAAGCTCGCCTTCGCGGGTGGGCCGGCTGCACCAGGCGCCGATGGTTCGGCGGGGGTCGTTTCCAAGGCTGCCAACGCCGAACTGACCATCGATGGCCTGAACATCAGCAGCGCTACCAATAAGATCGATACCGCCATTGAGGGTGTCACGCTCGACCTAAAAGGCCTGACGGAAACAGGTAAGCCGATTACGGTTGGCGTCACGCTGGACGAGGCGGGAGTCAAGAAACAGGTTCAATCATTCGTCGACGCTTATAACAAGCTCATTGGCGTCATTAATGCTCAGACCAACGTCACTTCTGTAGGCGATGGCAAGGCGCCGGTAACCGGGGCTCTGGTCGGGGACGCAACCGCACGTACACTGCTCGGTACCATCCGAAACGAGCTGGTGAACGTTCAAGGTTCAGGCGCTATCCGGGCGCTAACGGATATAGGGGTTACCACGCAGAAAGACGGCACCCTGAAAGTTGACAGCGATAAGCTCGATACGGCGATGGAGAGCGGCTTCGAGGAATTGGCAGGGCTATTTGCTGGCGACACAGGTCTTGCGTCGCGCCTCGATGCCAAGCTGAAGCCGTATACCGAAACCGGTGGCATTCTTGAACAGCGCAACAAGGCGATGACCGAGACCATCTCGAAGATCGATGTTCAGAAGGAAGATTTGGACCGCCGCATAACTTCGCTGCAGGAGCGTCTTTACAAGCAGTTCAATGCGATGGACTTGTTGGTGGGGCAGTTGTCCAATACGTCCAGTAGCCTTATCGCATCGCTGGAAAACCTGCCTTGGGCTGCGAATAACGCCAAGAGTTAATTTTACGCTGGCCTGCGATTTCAGTGGGCTGAAGCGGAGCGTCGCCCGGCCTCTACGGGCTAGCTGGAGGGCTTTGGTAGGGTGGGCTTCAGCCCAGCAACAAAGCGCCGCACGCCTCATCACGACCGGCTAAAAGCTTCGCCCCAAGGCGGGCCTCCCACAACAGTAGCAAGCACCGCCGCATCGCTTTCTGTAGGAGGCGCGACCCGCGGCGAATGTAGGTAAAGGCACTTGAAGCGCTAAGCCTCGCTCCGAGGTGGCGTGCGGAAAACGGTCTGTTGAGCCCGCCAGGTTGGTGAAATTCGTTATCAATCAGAACCCGCCCACGAGGCGGTTTTCTTTTTTCAATCAATTTTCCCACACTGCTATCAAGCTTGAGCCGCCCCGACCGATAAGCTGTACATGCAAATTGATGTGGCAAGGGGCTCATCCAAATGAACGCAATGACAGCAATGAAGCAGTATCAGCAGGTTGGCGTTAAGGTTCAGGTCAACGAGGCCGATCCGCACCGCTTGATCCAGATGCTTATGCAGGGCGGCCTGGACCGCATCGCTCAGGCGAAAGGTGCCATGGAGCGTGATGCGTTTGCTGAAAAGGGTGTGCTTATTGGCAAGGCCATCAACATCATTGGCGGCTTGCGTGACGGGCTCGACAAGAGTATCGGTGGCGAACTGGCGGAGAATCTCGACCGCCTCTATGAATACATGACGATGCGTCTATTCGAGGCGAGTCGGCATAACGATATCGACAAGCTGAACGAAGTGGGCAAACTGCTGGGTGAGATCAAACTGGCCTGGGATCAGATTGCGCCGAAGGCGTAAGTGTTCTCTTCGATACCGGTTTTTGTTCGGCTTTAGCCCAATCATTCGATTTCCTTCAAGGACCTTCATGCAGCCACGCAAACAAGCATTCGCTACGCTGACCGGCAAGCTGCGCGATGCCTTGGTAGCAGGCGACTGGGAATCCATAACGGCGCTGGATGATGAGTGCCGCACGCTGGTCGCCGCATTGCGTGACGAAGATGCTTTTGATGCTAGCCTGCGCGAGCAGCTCGAGGAGCTGTCGCATTTGTATGACGAGCTTCAGCTATCTGGGCGTAGCGAACGGGAGCGGCTGGTCGATGAGCTGACTCGCTTGAATCAGTCGAAGCACGTCAATCAAGCCTATAAACCGTTGGGTTGAGGCGGCATTATCGCGATACCAACGATCGGAAACGGCAAGCGCGCCTCGGTGGGAAGCGCTTCTCGGCTCCACCCTGGCAGAGCTTCGCCCAAGCAGATTGGCGGGCAGTTTTGGTGGGCTGAAACCCACCCTACGGGTCACGTAGGGTGGCTGGTGCTTATTCAAACCACCGCAACGACGGTCCGGAACGCCTGGTATCGAGACCGCTTAGCGGTACTCGCAGAGGTAGGCAGTCGCCTCCGTCACCTTCAGCTGAAACTTGCTATTGGCCGGTACGGTGAATTGGCTGCCTGCACCGAAGGTTTGATAGTTCTCGCTTCCCGGCAATTTCACGTCCAGGCTGCCAGCAACTACGTGCATGACTTCCAGCTGATTGGTACCGAACTCGTAATCTCCAGGGGCCATGACGCCAATGGTGGCCGGTCCGGCTGCCATATCGAAGGCAATGGATTTGACGGTGCCGTCGAAGTACTCGTTGACCTTGAACATTCGGAAACCTCTGAAGGTGCGGAAAAGGGCGGCCAGTATGCCGAAGCGATGTGGTGGCGTCATCATGGTCGCTGCGATTCGAATGAGGCTGTTCTCTCTGCGTTCTGAGCGGGCGACGCTCACGATCGGAAGATGAAATAGACCGCACCCATCAGGCACAGCCCGGCCCATAGATAGTCGAGTTTCAATGGCTGCTGCATATACAGCACGCTGAACGGCACGAAGATGGCGAGGGTAATTACCTCCTGCATGATCTTCAGCTGCCCGATCGACAATTCGGTGTAACCGATGCGGTTGGCTGGCACCATGATCAGGTACTCGAACAAGGCGATGCACCAGCTGATCAAAGCGGCTATCAGCCAGGGCTTGCCATTGAGCGTCTTGAGATGGCCGTACCAAGCGAAGGTCATGAACAGGTTGGATAGGCAGAGCAGGGCAGCAGTCTGAAGCCAGATGGGCATGAGGTGATACTCCGGGCGATGGCGGATCCTATTGGTTCGTGGCCTGGCCCTGCAAGTACCCCGATGTTCGCCTCGTAGCGCTAGTGCCTTTTGTTCGGTCAGCCATTATTATCGCCGCCCGTTTTTCATTTCGGATGATTGGAAATGAATTGCCGTCCCGGTTGCGGTGCATGTTGTATTGCTCCTTCGATCAGTTCACCGATTCCCGGCATGCCTTTCGGCAAGCTCGCCGGAGAACGTTGTATGCATTTGTCCGATAGGAATTTTTGTGGGCTGTTTGGCGAGCCATCGCGGCCTGCTGTCTGTGCTGCTTTCCAGGCAGATCACTTGGTTTGTGGTGACAGCCGAGAGGATGCGATTCGATTGCTCGGCTGGTTGGAGCAGGCAACAGCGTGATGTTTGGAGTGTATAGACAAGGCACAGCCGTAGGCCGGGTGCAACCCGGTGGCTCTCTCTGTGGCACATGAGGCATTTCTGCGCCGTAGCGGAGCTTGCAGGGTCCGGGTGATCTGATGCGGGCTGCGGCTGGCGAATGGAGTGATGTTCGCTTGGAGAAGCTTCGCGCCAAGGCCGGCCATTCAAAACGGGGAGTAGGGCGCGTAACGCCTGTCGATTTTGCGTAGCTGGAGGGCGCGGTAAAACCTGGGACGAGCGTCGTAGGGCGTTCGGTGTTGGTTTGCGGTGCCGCTCCGCTCAAGGCGGGTTTCAATTAGCCTATGAGTTCGTAGAGTCGGTTTGCGCCGGCTCATTAGCCGTGCGCACAAAAAAGGCTGCCTCTCGGGCAGCCTTGTTCGTTTCCGGCTAACGAATCAGCGCGGCAGATCGCGTTGCTTATAGCCGGTGTACAGCTGGCGCGGGCGACCAATCTTCTGGCCCATCTCGATCATTTCTTTCCAGTGCGAGATCCAGCCGACAGTGCGCGCCAGGGCGAAAATCACAGTGAACATGCTGGTCGGAATACCGATCGCCTTGAGGATGATGCCTGAATAGAAGTCAACGTTCGGGTACAGGTTGCGCTCGGCGAAGTAGGGGTCGTTCAGTGCGATCTCTTCCAGCTTCATCGCCAGCTCGAGCTGCGGATCGTTGATGCCCAGTTCGCCCAGTACTTCGTCACAGGTCTGCTTCATGACCTTGGCGCGAGGGTCGAAGTTCTTGTACACGCGGTGGCCAAAGCCCATCAACTTGAACGGGTCGTTCTTATCCTTGGCCTTGGCCAGGAACGTCTCGATATTCGACACATCGCCGATTTCGTCGAGCATGGTGAGAACGGCTTCGTTAGCGCCACCGTGTGCCGGGCCCCAAAGCGCAGCGATACCGGCCGCGATACAGGCGAATGGATTGGCGCCAGTGGAGCCTGCCAGGCGAACGGTGGAAGTGGACGCGTTTTGTTCGTGATCCGCATGCAGAATGAAGATGCGGTCCATTGCCTTGGCCAGAACCGGACTGATCGGCTTCACTTCACAAGGTGTGTTGAACATCATGTGCAGGAAGTTTTCAGCGTAGTTTAGGTCGTTGCGCGGATACATCATCGGCTGACCCATGGAGTACTTGTAAACCATGGCTGCCAGGGTCGGCATTTTGGCGACCAGACGCACGGCGGAAATTTCGCGGTGGTGAGGGTCGTTGATGTCCAGTGAATCGTGATAGAACGCTGAGAGCGCGCCAACTACGCCACACATAATGGCCATTGGGTGCGCATCGCGGCGGAAGCCGTTCAGGAAGGACTTGAGCTGCTCGTGAACCATCGTGTGGTTCTTGATGGTGCTGATGAACTTTGCCTTTTCCTCAGCGGTAGGCAATTCGCCATTCAGCAGGAGGTAGCAAGTCTCAAGATAATCGGAGTTCTCAGCCAGTTGTTCAATCGGGTAGCCGCGATGCAGCAGGATTCCCTGCTCACCATCAATGTAAGTGATTTTGGACTCGCAAGAGGCGGTGGACATGAAGCCGGGATCGAAGGTGAAACGACCCGTGGAGGTCAAGCCTCGTACATCGATTACGTCAGGCCCTACGGTGCCGGTTAAAACGGGCAGTTCGATGGCGTCTGCGCCTTCGATGATCAACTGCGCTTTGTTGTCAGCCATGTATGGCCTCCTGTTTTATGCTTGGAATCATCATGGCCCCCCACGCAGGGCCCGCATCACTATAGTGAGATAAATCTCAAAGTCAATTTGCGCGAGTGGCCTGCAACAGAGGGCTTTTCCGGGTGAATTCGCAACACAGAAAGGCCTATTTACGGCATTTATTATCGGCGGCGCCATCCGCCTTTAGTGGCACTTCACCACATTGTCATTAGCGACCTAACTGTTTATACTCGGCGACCGACCGGCAGGGGCCTAACAGGCAGTTTCCTGTGGGTTGTCACTCGTGGGTGGCGGGTACCGCTGCGTACTCTTCCCAACAACTTTGCCCTGTATGTTAGGGGCTCTCAAGTGTGAAAAAAGCCGTGAAAAGCCAACGACCTGTAAACCTAGATCTTAGGACAATAAAACTCCCGATCACTGCTTACACCTCAATCCTTCATCGCATTTCTGGTGTGATTCTGTTTGTGGGTGTGGCCATTCTGCTGCTTGCGCTGGATGCCTCGCTTTCTTCTGCCGAAGGCTTTGAAGAGGTGAAAGCGTACCTAGGAAGTCCGCTCGCCAAGCTGGTGGTTTGGGTGTTGCTGTCTGCATTGCTGTATCACCTAGTGGCCGGTGTACGTCATCTGGTCATGGACACCGGGCACGGCGAGACGCTTGAAGGCGGCAAGCTGGGCTCGAAAATCGTTCTGGTCGTTTCGGCCGTGCTGATCGTTCTGGCGGGAGTGTGGATATGGTAACCAACGTCACGAACTTTTCACGTTCGGGTCTGTATGACTGGATGGCTCAGCGTGTTTCTGCAGTGGTGCTCGCGGCTTATTTCCTGTTTCTGATCGGATACCTAGTGGTTAATCCAGGGCTGGAATATGGCCAGTGGCAAGAGCTCTTCTCGGCCACCTGGATGCGCATCTTCAGCCTACTGGCGCTTGTCGCCCTGAGCGTGCATGCATGGGTTGGTATGTGGACTATTTCCACTGACTACCTGACCAACATGGCAATCGGTAAGTGGGCTACCGGTGTGCGTTTCCTCTTCCAGGCAGTGTGTGGCATCGCCATGTTCACGTTCTTCGTCTGGGGTGTGCAGATTCTTTGGGGTATCTGATCCATGGCTAGCATTCGTACTCTTTCTTATGACGCCATCATTATTGGTGGCGGTGGCGCGGGCATGCGCGCCGCGCTGCAGTTGGCCCAGGGTGGCCATAAAACTGCGGTGGTGACCAAGGTTTTCCCGACTCGCTCGCATACCGTATCGGCGCAAGGTGGCATTACCTGTGCTATCGCCTCGGCCGACCCGAACGACGATTGGCGCTGGCACATGTACGATACCGTCAAGGGCTCCGATTACATCGGTGACCAGGATGCTATCGAATATATGTGTTCCGTCGGCCCTGAGGCCGTATTCGAGTTGGAGCACATGGGCTTGCCGTTCTCCCGTACCGAGCAGGGGCGTATCTATCAGCGTCCGTTCGGTGGCCAGTCGAAGGACTACGGCAAGGGCGGTCAGGCTGCGCGTACCTGCGCTGCCGCTGACCGTACCGGTCATGCACTGCTGCATACTCTTTACCAGGCCAACCTGAAGGCAGGTACATCCTTTCTCAACGAATGGTATGGCGTGGATCTGGTGAAGAATCAGGATGGTGCTATTGTCGGCATCATCGCGATCTGCATCGAAAACGGCGAAACGGTTTATATCCGTTCGAAGGCGGTGGTTCTGGCCACCGGTGGCGCAGGCCGTATTTACGCTTCGACTACCAACGCCCTAATCAATACCGGTGACGGTATCGGCATGGCGCTACGTGCTGGCGTGCCGGTTCAAGACATCGAGATGTGGCAGTTCCACCCGACTGGAATCGCCGGTGCCGGCGTACTGGTGACGGAAGGTTGTCGCGGTGAGGGTGGTTACCTGATCAACAAGCATGGCGAGCGCTTCATGGAGCGTTATGCGCCGAATGCGAAAGACTTGGCTGGTCGTGACGTGGTTGCTCGTTCCATGGTCAAGGAAATCTTAGCTGGCAATGGCTGTGGTCCGGATGGCGACCATGTAATGTTGAAGCTCGATCACCTCGGTGAGGAAGTGCTACACAGCCGTCTACCAGGTATTTGCGAGTTGTCGAAGACCTTTGCGCACGTCGATCCGGTCACGGCCCCAGTGCCTGTGGTTCCGACCTGCCACTACATGATGGGTGGCGTCGCCACTAACATTCATGGCCAGGCAATAACCCAGGATGCCAATGGCAACGACAAGATCATCGACGGGTTGTTCGCAGTAGGCGAAGTGGCTTGCGTATCCGTGCATGGCGCCAACCGTCTCGGCGGCAACTCGCTGCTGGATCTGGTCGTATTCGGTCGTGCGGCCGGCCTGCATCTGGAGAAGGCGCTGAAGGAAGGTGTCGAGCATCGAGGTGCGACCGAAACCGACCTGGACGTCGCCCTGAACCGCTTGTCCAGTTTGAACGAGCGGACTACTGGCGAAGATGTCGCTTCGCTGCGCAAAGAACTGCAGAGCTGCATGCAGAACTACTTCGGTGTGTTCCGTACTGGCGAATACATGCAGAAGGGTATCGCTCAGCTTGCCGATCTGCGTCAGCGCATCGCTACCGTCAAGATTTCTGACAAGAGCCAGGCTTTCAATACCGCGCGTATCGAAGCGCTGGAGCTGCAGAATCTGCTTGAAGTAGCTGAGGCGACCGCAATCGCCGCAGAAAACCGCAAAGAGTCTCGCGGCGCGCATGCCCGTGAAGACTTTGAAGAGCGTGATGATGAAAACTGGCTGTGCCACACCCTGTATTTCCCAGGTGAAAAGCGTGTAGCCAAGCGTGCCGTGAACTTCTCCCCGAAGACAGTTCCGACTTTCGAACCCAAGGTCCGGACTTACTGAGGTCGCCGATATGTTGCAAGTGAGCGTTTATCGCTACAACCCGGATAAAGACGAAAAGCCGTATATGCAGGATTTCCAGATCAATACCGATGGTAAGGATCTGATGGTTCTGGACGTATTGGCGCTCGTCAAGGAACAGGACGAAGGTTTCTCTTATCGTCGTTCCTGCCGCGAAGGAGTCTGTGGCTCCGATGGCATGAATATGAACGGCAAAAATGGTCTGGCCTGCATCACTCCGCTGTCGGCGGTGGTCAAGGGAAACAAGCTGGTGGTTCGTCCGCTACCTGGTTTGCCAGTTATTCGTGACTTGGCCGTCGATATGGGCATCTTCTATAAGCAGTACGAGAAGGTTCGTCCTTATCTGATGAACGATACGCCAGCTCCGGCTATCGAACGTCTGCAGAGCCCGGAAGATCGGGAGAAGCTTGACGGTCTGTACGAGTGCATCCTGTGCGCTTGCTGCTCGACCAGCTGCCCCTCCTTCTGGTGGAATCCGGACAAGTTCCTTGGCCCCGCTGCGCTGCTTCAGGCCTATCGCTTTCTGGCCGACAGCCGCGACACAGAGACCGAGAGCCGTCTTTCTGCTCTGGACGATCCGTTCAGCGTGTTCCGCTGCCGCGGCATCATGAACTGCGTGAGTGTCTGCCCGAAAGGGTTGAACCCGACCAAGGCAATTGGTCACGTGCGGAACATGCTGCTGCAGAGTGCAACCTAATGTGCCCTAGTGGCCTGTGGTTCTTGATAGCTGCAGCTGCTTGATGTTTCACCGCGACACCTACGGCGCCAGAGTTGAACTCGGCGCCGTAGTCTTAGTAGGAATTCCAGCTCACAAAGCCGGAGTTTCGCTCTGAAAATTTGATGACCAGCAGGAGCATCCGGGGTGGTTCTCGGAAACTATCTGCGCGGTCCGTAGTGGCTTTACCTGGGTCGCTGCTTCAGAACTTGGGAAGTCATGCTGCGGTCTCCACGCTGGTGGTGTCTCCTTATCGAAGGTGACCAGACATGCAAGAAAGCGTAATGCAGCGCATGTGGGACAGTGCCCATCTATCCGGTGGTAACGCTGCCTATGTGGAAGAGCTCTACGAGCTCTACCTGCACGATCCCAACGCTGTGCCAGAAGAGTGGCGCACCTACTTCCAGAAGCTGCCTGTCAATGGCGGCGCTGCGGCCGATGTTTCGCATTCGACAATCCGCGATCACTTCGTTCTGCTGGCCAAGAACCAGCGTCGCGCTCAGCCGGTTTCGGCCGGTAGCGTCAGCAGTGAGCACGAGAAGAAGCAGGTCGAAGTCCTGCGTCTGATCCAGGCGTATAGGATGCGTGGCCATCAGGCCGCTCAGCTCGATCCGCTGGGCTTGCAGCAGCGCCCGGTTCCGGCTGATCTAGCCGTTAATAACTATGGTTTGACCAATGCAGATCTGGATACGGTTTTCCGTACCGGCGACCTTGCCATGGGCAAGGATCAGGCAACCTTGCGCGAAATTCACCAGGCGCTGCAAGAGACTTATTGCCGCACTATTGGCGCAGAATTCACCCATATCGTCGATTCGGATCAGCGCAACTGGTTCATCCAGCGCCTGGAAAGCGTCCGTGGAAGGCCAGCGTTCTCGCCGGAAATCAAGAGTCATCTGCTTGAGCGTCTGACCGCTGCCGAGGGGCTCGAAAAGTATCTGGGCACTAAGTATCCGGGTACCAAACGCTTCGGCCTGGAGGGTGGCGAGAGTCTGATTCCGCTGCTGGATGAAATCATCCAACGGTCCGGCTCGTACGGCACCAAGGAAATTGTGATCGGCATGGCCCACCGCGGCCGCCTCAATGTGCTGGTCAACACCTTCGGTAAGAACCCGCGCGACCTTTTCGACGAGTTCGAAGGCAAAAAGGTCGAGGGGCTCAGCTCCGGTGACGTCAAGTATCACCAAGGCTTCTCCTCGAATGTCATGACGTCTGGTGGTGAGATCCATCTGGCAATGGCGTTCAACCCGTCCCACCTGGAAATCGTTTCACCGGTAGTCGAAGGCTCCGTTCGTGCGCGCCAGGACCGTCGCTCCGATTCGGCTGGTGACAAGGTTCTTCCGGTTACCATCCACGGCGACGCCGCCGTCGCGGGGCAGGGCGTGGTCATGGAAACCTTCCAGATGTCCCAGACCCGAGCCTATCGGACTGGCGGCACCATCCGCATCGTGATCAACAATCAGGTCGGCTTCACGACTAACAAGCAGGAAGATGCGCGCTCCACCGAGTACGCGACCGACGTTGCGAAGATGATCCAGGCGCCGATCTTCCACGTTAACGCGGACGATCCCGAGGCGGTTCTGTTCGTCACGCAGTTGGCTGTCGATTACCGCATGCAGTTCAAGCGCGACATCGTTATCGATCTGATCTGCTATCGGCGTCGCGGCCACAACGAGGCCGATGAGCCGAGCGGTACTCAGCCGCTCATGTACCAGAAGATCGCTAAACAGCGTACCACTCGTGAGCTGTACGCCGACTCGCTGACCCAGTCGAAAGTGCTGGAGGAAGCGCAGGTTCAGGAGAAGGTCGACGAGTATCGCACCGCACTGGATAACGGCCTCCACGTCGTCAAGAGTCTGGTCAAAGAGCCCAATAAAGAACTGTTCGTCGATTGGCGGCCATATTTGGGGCACACCTGGACAGCCCGCCACGATACGCGTTTCGAGCTGAAAGCCTTGCAGGAACTCTCCAGCAAGATGCTGGCCATCCCGGAAGGCTTCGTGGTTCAACGCCAGGTGTCGAAGATCCTTGAAGACCGGCAGAAAATGGGTGCTGGTGCGCTGGCAATCAACTGGGGCTATGCCGAGACATTGGCTTACGCGACCCTGTTGTTTGAAGGTCATCCGGTGCGTATCAGTGGTCAGGATGTGGGTCGCGGCACTTTCTCGCACCGCCATGCCGCGCTGCACAACCAGAAGGACGGCAGCACCTACATCCCGTTGCAGCACCTATACGAAGGGCAGCCGCGCTTCGATCTGTACGATTCCTTCCTTTCGGAAGAGGCCGTACTTGCATTCGAGTACGGCTATGCCACCACCATGCCCAATGCGTTGGTGGTCTGGGAGGCTCAGTTCGGTGACTTCGCCAACGGTGCGCAGGTCGTAATCGACCAGTTCATCACCAGCGGCGAACATAAGTGGGGCCGCCTTTGTGGTCTGACCATGCTGCTGCCGCACGGCTATGAAGGGCAGGGACCGGAGCATTCATCCGCGCGCCTGGAGCGCTATTTGCAGCTGTGCGCCGAGCACAACATTCAGGTGTGCGTGCCGACTACACCAGCTCAGGTCTACCACATGCTGCGTCGCCAGGCGATCCGCCCGCTGCGCAAGCCGCTGGTGGCCCTGACGCCGAAGTCGTTGCTGCGTCACAAGCTGGCCACGTCGACGCTGGAGGAGCTGACTCAGGGCTCGTTCCTGACAGTGATTCCGGAAATCGATCAGATCGAGCCGAGCAAGGTCGAACGCGTGATCATGTGTAGCGGCAAGGTCTACTACGATCTGCTGGATAAACGCCGCAACGAGGGCCGCGAAGATATCGCGATCATCCGTCTCGAACAGCTCTATCCGTTTCCGGAAGATGATCTGGCCGAGGTGCTCGCGCCGTATCAGAACCTCAAGAGCATCGTCTGGTGTCAGGAAGAGCCGATGAACCAAGGCGCTTGGTACTGTAGCCAGCACCATATGCGTCGTGTTGCTGTCGCGCACAAGAAAGAGTTGTTCTTGCAGTACGCGGGTCGTGACGCTTCTGCTGCGCCTGCGGTTGGCTATGCCTCCATGCACGCCGAGCAGCAGGAAAAGCTGCTGCAGGACGCGTTCACCGTTTAAATCATTCTTGCAAGAGGCCGCGATAACGCGGCCTCGATGTAGAAATCGAATCAAATAGGACCCAGCTAATGGCTATCGAGATCAAAGCCCCCCAATTTCCGGAATCGGTTGCTGACGGCACCGTTGCCACCTGGCACAAGCAGCCGGGCGAAGCGGTCAAGCGTGACGAGTTGATCGTCGACATCGAGACCGACAAGGTCGTGATGGAAGTACTGGCCGAAGCGGATGGCGTATTGACCGAAATCGTCAAGAACGAAGGCGATACCGTGCTCAGCGGCGAGCTGCTTGGCAAGCTAGAAGCCGGCGGTACCGCCAGTGCCACTGCGCCTGCTGCAGCCCCGACTGAAACCGCAGCGCCTGCATCGACTGCCGCGCCTGCGCCCGCTGCTGGTGGCGAAGATGCCATCCTCGCTCCGGCTGCGCGCAAGCTCGCCGAAGAGAATGGTATCGACCCCAACAGCGTCAAGGGTACTGGCAAAGACGGTCGCGTAACTAAGGAAGACCTGGTTGCCGCCATCGAAGCCAAGAAATCCGCGCCCGCTGCGGCCAAGCCAGCTGCTAGCGCAGCCGCTGCACCTGTTGCTGCTGCCGGCGATCGCACTGAGAAACGTGTGCCGATGACACGCCTGCGCGCCAAGGTTGCCGAGCGTCTGGTCGAAGCACAGTCGAACATGGCGATGCTGACCACCTTCAACGAAGTCGACATGACTGAAGTCATGGCCCTGCGTTCGAAGTACAAGGACCTGTTCGAAAAGACCCACAATGGCGTGCGCCTGGGCTTCATGTCCTTCTTCGTCAAGGCCTCCGTCGAAGCGCTGAAGCGCTTCCCGGCGGTCAATGCCTCGATCGACGGCACCGATATCGTCTACCACGGCTACCAGGACATCGGCGTCGCCGTGTCCAGCGACCGCGGTCTGGTCGTGCCGGTCCTGCGCAATGCCGAGCTGATGAATCTGGCAGAAGTCGAAAGCGGCATCGCCACCTTCGGCAAGAAGGCTCGCGACGGCAAACTGTCGATTGACGAAATGACCGGTGGCACTTTCACCATCACCAATGGCGGTACGTTCGGTTCGATGATGTCGACCCCGATCGTCAACCCGCCGCAAGCCGCTATTCTGGGCATGCACAACATTTTGCAACGCCCGATGGCTGTCAACGGCCAGGTGGTCATCCGGCCGATGATGTACCTGGCTCTGTCCTATGATCACCGTCTGATCGACGGCAAGGAGGCGGTCAGCTTCCTGGTGACCATCAAGAACCTGCTGGAAGATCCGGCCCGTCTGCTGCTGGATATCTAACAAGCGTCACGGGCTGCAGTAGACAGGCTAGGCGCATGCCGGGCTTGTCGATTGCAGCCCTTTGACTTTTGCTGCATGTACTCAAGAGGATTTGCAATGAGCCAGAAATTTGACGTCGTCGTCATCGGTGCCGGCCCCGGCGGCTATGTAGCAGCCATTCGCGCAGCGCAACTGGGCTTGAAGACTGCCTGCATCGAAAAATATCAGGGCAAGGAAGGCAAGACCGCCTTGGGTGGCACTTGTCTGAACGTCGGTTGCATTCCGTCCAAGGCGCTGCTGGACAGCTCCTATAAGTTCCATGAGGCCCACGAGAGCTTCAAGGTTCATGGCATCAGCACTGGCGAAGTGGCCATGGACATTCCGACGATGGTAGCCCGCAAGGACCAGATCGTTAAGAACCTCACCGGTGGCGTTGCTGGCCTGATGAAGGCCAACGGTGTGACCGTGTTCGAAGGCCACGGTAAGCTGCTCAGCGGCAAGCAGGTCGAAGTCACTGGTCTTGACGGCAACACTCAGGTGCTGGGCGCAGAGAACGTGATCCTAGCGTCCGGTTCCAAGCCGGTAGACATTCCGCCTGCCCCAGTCGACCAGAACATCATTGTCGACTCCACCGGTGCGCTGGATTTCCAGACCGTTCCGGGCAAGCTGGGCGTTATCGGTGCCGGTGTGATCGGTCTGGAGCTGGGTTCGGTGTGGGCGCGCCTGGGTGCCGAAGTCACCGTGCTGGAAGCGATGGACAAGTTCCTTCCGGCCGCTGACGAGCAGATCTCCAAGGAAGCGTTCAAAGTGCTCAGCAAGCAGGGTCTGAAGATCCTGCTGGGCGCGCGCGTGACCGGTTCCGAAGTCAAGGGCGACCAGGTTACCGTCAACTTCACCAACGCCGAAGGCGAGCAGCAGCAGACCTTCGACAAGTTGATCGTTGCGGTTGGCCGTCGTCCGGTAACCACCGACCTGCTGGCTGCCGACGCCGGCGTCGACATGGATGAGCGTGGTTTCATCTTCGTCGACGACTACTGCGCCACCAGCGTTCCGGGCGTTTACGCCATCGGTGACGTGGTGCGCGGCGCCATGCTGGCCCACAAGGCTTCTGAAGAGGGCGTGATGGTCGCCGAGCGTATCGCTGGCCATAAATCGCAAATGAACTACGACCTGGTTCCGTCGGTCATCTATACCCATCCGGAAATCGCGTGGGTCGGCAAGACCGAGCAGGCACTGAAAGGCGAAGGCGTTGAAATTAACGTCGGTACTTTCCCGTTCGCCGCCAGTGGCCGTGCGATGGCTGCTAACGACACCGCCGGCCTGGTCAAGGTGATTGCCGATGCCAAGACCGACCGTGTGTTGGGCGTTCACGTGATGGGGCCGGCTGCAGCTGAACTGGTTCAGCAAGGCGCGATCGGCATGGAGTTCGGTACCAGTGCCGAAGACCTCGGCATGATGGTCTTCTCGCATCCGACCATGTCCGAAGCGCTGCATGAAGCAGCATTGGCGGTGAATGGCCATGCCATTCACATTGCCAACCGCAAGAAGCGCTGATAGCGCTGCGGTAGAAGGCGGCTCGCGTCGGTTCTTTTGGATCTCTCGTGAGCCGTCGATACCTTCAACGCAAGGTATGACAGGTCTCTGAAAGGTGTTTCGCGATAGTTTTCAGCGACTTGAGGCGACGCGGCATACATGCAACGTCTGATGCACATCAAACCGAACGGTAGCTAAGATGAATCTTCACGAATATCAAGGTAAGCAACTGTTTGCCGAATACGGATTGCCAGTTTCCAAAGGCTACGCAGTCGATAGCCCCAAGGAAGCAGCTGAGGCTTGCGACCACATTGGTGGCACCGAGTGGGTGGTCAAAGCTCAAGTGCACGCTGGCGGGCGCGGCAAAGCGGGTGGTGTCAAGCTGGTTCGTAGCAAGGATGAAGCCCGTGCATTCGCCGAGCAGTGGCTGGACAAGCGTCTGGTGACCTACCAGACCGACGCCAACGGTCAGCCGGTCAGCAAGATTCTGGTCGAAGCTTGCACCGACATCGACAAGGAGCTCTATCTGGGCGCCGTAGTCGATCGCGCCACTCGCCGGGTCGTATTCATGGCGTCCACCGAAGGTGGCGTGGACATCGAGAAGGTCGCTCACGACACGCCTGAAAAAATTCTCAAGGCCACGATCGATCCGCTGGTTGGTGCTCAGCCGTTCCAAGGCCGTGAGCTGGCTTTCCAGCTGGGGCTGAAAGGCGACCAGGTTAAGCAGTTCACCCATATTTTCGTAAATTTGGGCAAGCTGTTTGTCGATTACGATCTGGCACTGCTGGAAGTCAATCCGCTGGTAATCAAGAAAGACGGCAACCTGCACTGCCTCGATGCGAAGCTGAACATCGATAGCAACGCCATCTATCGTCAGCCGAAGCTGCGCGGCATGCAGGATCCTTCCCAGGACGACCCGCGCGAAGCGCACGCGGCCAAGTGGGAACTGAACTACGTGGCGCTCGATGGCAACATCGGCTGCATGGTCAATGGTGCCGGCCTGGCCATGGGCACCATGGATATCGTCAACCTGCATGGCGGCAAACCCGCCAACTTCCTCGACGTCGGCGGTGGTGCGACCGAGGAGCGTGTGACCGAAGCCTTCAAGATCATCCTTTCCGATGAAAACGTTGCCGCCGTTCTGGTCAACATCTTCGGTGGCATCGTGCGTTGCGACATGATTGCCGAAGGCATCATTGGTGCGGTCAAGGAAGTCGGCGTGAAGGTCCCGGTCGTGGTTCGCCTGGAAGGCAACAATGCCGAACTCGGCGCCAAGAAGCTGAGTGAAAGTGGTCTGAACATCATCGGTGCGACCAGCCTGACCGATGCGGCCATTCAAGTCGTCAAAGCCGCGGAGGGCAAGTAATGAGCGTCCTGATCAATAAAGACACCAAGGTCATCTGCCAGGGCTTTACCGGCTCGCAGGGTACCTTCCACTCCGAACAGGCGATCGAGTACGGCACCAAGATGGTCGGCGGCGTGACGCCGGGCAAGGGCGGCACTACTCACCTCGGCCTGCCGGTGTTCAACACCGTCAAGGAAGCCGTAGAAGCGACCGGCGCTGATGCATCGGTCATCTACGTCCCGGCGCCGTTCTGCAAGGATTCGATCCTTGAGGCCGCCTTCGGTGGTATCAAACTGATCGTCTGCATTACCGAGGGTATCCCGACACTCGATATGCTCGAAGTAAAGATCAAGTGCGACGAGCTGGGTGTACGGCTGATCGGCCCGAACTGCCCCGGCGTGATCACTCCCGGCGAGTGCAAGATCGGCATCCAGCCTGGCCATATTCATTTGCCAGGCAAGGTCGGTATCGTATCGCGTTCCGGTACGCTGACTTATGAAGCGGTCAAGCAGACTACTGACGCCGGTTTCGGTCAGTCCACCTGCGTCGGCATCGGCGGCGACCCGATTCCCGGCTCGACCTTCATCGACATCCTCAAGCTGTTCCAGGAAGATCCACAGACCGAAGCGATCGTCATGATCGGTGAGATCGGTGGCTCCGCCGAGGAAGAAGCCGCGGCCTATATCAAGGCCAACGTGACCAAGCCGGTGGTTTCCTACATCGCGGGTGTGACTGCGCCTGCTGGCAAGCGCATGGGGCATGCCGGTGCGATCATCTCCGGCGGCAAGGGCACCGCAGACGAGAAGTTCGCCGCGCTGCAGGATGCCGGTGTGAAGACCGTGCGCTCGCTTGCCGATATCGGCAAGGCGCTTGCGGAGCTGACCGGCTGGGAAGCCAAGCAAGGCTGATTCCAACCCGCGACACCAGAATGCCAGTCAGCCTATCTGACTGGCATTTTTGTTTCTGGAAAAGCCAGAGCTCGTCTAACGTTTATTGTTGTCGCGCCGAAAGATGAACCTTTAAACCGACTTGCCAAACCGGCTGGAATCCTCGCTCTGGAAGGGGATTTCCATTAAGGTGCGTGCTTTTTTTCTCGGACGGCTCGACACGGATAGTGTCCGATGTCGGAGCATACACACCTGGGCGCGTTAGCCGTACCAGACCTCCTGCAGTGGTGACTAACCGATGACTCGTTTGAAAGGCCTGGATCTGCTGGCTCTCGGATTCATGACATTCGCGCTATTTCTGGGCGCGGGCAACATTATTTTTCCACCCAGCGCTGGGCTTGCCGCAGGTCACGCTATCTGGCCCGCAGCGGCAGGCTTTCTGCTGACCGGTGTTGGCTTGCCGCTGCTCACGGTGGTGGCCTTGGCCCGGGTGGGTGGAGGGATGGACAGGCTAACTGCACCCCTCGGTCGAGGCGCTGGAACGCTGCTGGCTGTGGCGGTTTACCTCGCCATCGGGCCGCTGTTTGCGACACCGCGTACTGCGGTGGTCTCGTTCGAGATGGGCGTGGCACCCTTCACTGGAAACTCGGCTACGCCGCTGTTTGCGTATACGTTGTTGTTCTTCACTGCGACGCTATTTCTCGTGCTGAATCCTGGTCAGTTGGTTGACCGGGTGGGCAAATTCATTACACCGGTGCTTCTTGCGGCCTTGTTGGTGCTAGGTGGGGCAGCGATGTTCGCGCCGGCTGGAGAGATTGGTGCGACTGCCGAAAGCTACCGTAACGGCCCTTTACTCAAAGGGTTTCTCGAAGGCTATCTGACGATGGATACGCTGGGCGCTTTGGTGTTCGGTATCGTCATTGCCACGGCCATTCGTGACCGCGGGGTGTCGGAACCGGCGCTAGTAACGCGTTATTCGATGATTGCCGGGACCATTGCGGCCGTGGGGCTTTCACTCGTTTACCTGGCCCTGTTCTATCTCGGGGCGACCAGCCAGGGCATTGCTGGCGATGCCCAGAACGGTGTGCAGATCTTGACGACCTATGTGCAGCATACGTTCGGTACCACGGGCAGTCTGTTGCTGGCCGTGGTGATAGCCCTGGCCTGTCTGACGACCGCGGTCGGGCTGACCGCGGCCTGCGGCGAGTTCTTCAGCGGCCTTCTGCCGGTCAGTTATCGCACGGTGGTGATCGTGTTCACCCTGTTCAGCGTAATGGTGGCCAATCAGGGGCTTACCCAACTGATCAGTGTTTCGGTGCCAGTGCTGGTCGGGCTATATCCGCTGGCGATCATGTTGGTTGCACTGAGTTTGCTCGACCACTGCTGGGTCTCGCCGAGTCGGGTGTTTGCACCGGTGATGGCTGTGACGCTTGTATTCGGCGTAGCGGATGGTCTTTTGGCTGCGGGTTTCATAGATCTGGTTCCGGAGGTCTTCACGACCTTTCCGCTGGCTGCGCAAAGCATGGGCTGGTTGGTGCCCGTATTGGTCACTTTGGTAATTGCAGTGATCATCGACCGACTGCTCGGTCCCGCTCGAGCGGGCCAATGATTCGAGCCGCCTTGAAGCCGCAAACTACTCGAAAGGCCAAGCTCAGCGTTGGCTGGCTATAATCAGGTGCGAGTTTTCAGGGAGCTGTTATGTCGATTCCGAATCATCTTCTACCGCACCTGATAGCTGTCATCTGGTTTGTCGTGTGCTGGGCCGGATACACTCGGTACGCCAGTTGGCGCGCCAGGGATACCGCTTGCCTGGCCAGCGTACTGCACCTGTACCGGCAAGACTGGATGCGGCGCATGCTATTGCGTGACAACCGGATCGCCGACGCCAACGTGATCGGCAATCTAGAGCGCAATGCCGGCTTTTTCGCTTCCAGCACCTTGATTATCCTGGCCGGCATTCTCACGGCGCTCGGCGCCTCTGAGCGAGCGGTCTCGCTGTTGGCCGATCTGCCGTTCGCGCAGCCGGTGAGTCGCGGCCTTTCAGAAATCAAGCTGCTCGCCCTGGGCGTCGTCTTCGTTTACGCGTTCTTCACCTTCAGCTGGTGCATGCGGCAGTACAATTTTGCGGCTGTACTGGTCGCCTCGGCACCCATGGCGGGTGAGCGCAACGTCAGCGACCAGGAGCGAAAGTCATTCGCCGAACGCGCCGCGCGGGTTGTTTCGATGGCTGCCAACCAGTTCAACTTCGGGCTGCGCGCCTACTATTTCGGCATGGCTACACTGGCCTGGTTTATTCATCCCTGGTTCTTCATGGGTGTGACGGCGGGCGTGGTGGTAATTCTGTATCGCCGTGAATTTCACTCCGATGTGCTCGAAGTGATGGTGTTTACGCCAACCTTGCCTATCGAACCCCCCAAGGAATAGGGCACCGTCAGCGAGCAAGTTAAAGTGCTCGGCTTGATCCGCATTCGAGAATTCGCATGAGCGATAGTCTGATACTGGAGCGCACCCAGCGCTTCCTTTCCTTGTTGCGTCACTGTCAGGTCCTCGGCATGAGCGTCGAACACGCCGATGCCAAGGGGCTTACACTGCGGCTCCCCTATAGCGAGAAGATTGTCAGCAATCCCGAAAGCGGGCTTGTCCACGGTGGCGCGATCACCACACTCATGGACACGACCTGCGGTATCTCGACGGCCTGCGCATTGCCCGAAATGGAAATTTGCCCGACGCTCGATCTACGCATCGATTACATGCATCCGGCGGAGCCGAATCTTGACGTATTCGGTTTTGCCGAATGCTATCGCGTTACACCGACGGTGATTTTCACCCGTGGCGTGGCTTATCAGCGTGATATCAAAGAGCCGATCGCGCATGTGGTGGGCGCGTTCATGCGCATGGGCAAAAACGCGCTGACGTCTGCACCGGAGGCGCGCCGATGAGCGGCCTGGACCTTGATGCACTGGTCTGCGAGGCCCATGCCAGCAACAACTACGATGCGCTTCTGCAGATGGTGCCGTATGCCAGACTCATCGGCATCGAGTGTTTACGACTCGGTGACGAGATGGTGTTCCGGCTGCCGAAGAACCAGGACAACATCGGAAACCCCACACTTCCGGCTATCCATGGCGGGGTGATTGCCGGCTTCATGGAACACGCGGCGATGCTCCATCTTTTGATGTTCATGGGCGCGCCACATTTACCTAAAATCATCGACTTCTCGATAGATTATCTTCGGGCGGGTCACTATCGTGACACCTTTGCCGCCTGCCAGGTTTGGCGCCAGGGGCGCCGTGTAGCAAACGTTGCTGTTACGGCTTGGCAAACGAATCAGGCCGAACCCATCGCCACTGCCCGTTGCCACTTCAAGGTCAACGAGCCCTGATACGTCCGGCGGCTACCACTCCTCAATGTAGTTGCTTCAAGGATGTCGAATGGATGCGTTGCTGATACTGGGCGGGCTGCTGCTGATAGTGGCGGGTCTCGTCTGGTTGATCGTTCTGGCCTTCGGTACGGGCTTGTTGTGGGGCGTCGGAAGCCTGCTTCCTCCGGTTACCTTGCTCTTTGTCCTTCGGCACTGGAATGCCGCCCGTAAGGCCATTGGCCTGTCGGGGTTGGGGTTCATTCCCTTGATCGTCGGATTCACGATGCTTGCCAATCACGAGCCGGAACGGCTGGCGGCGATTACCAGCTTGCAGTGGCTCGAGCCGGATGAGCAGATGCAGAGTCACCATCTGGCTATCCGGCTTCGCGGGCAGCTCGACGGTCGCCCGTTCAGCCCACGGGTCGGCAGTTACATGAACGGCGTGTTGACGCTACGTGAGGGCGATGATCTGTTCGCCAGGCAAGAGGTACGAATTCGCCTCGGCGCGACCCCTCCCGGCACATTACAGGTCGACGTGCTGCCGCAGGATGTCAGTCCGGTACCGGCGGTCGAGATAAACTGGATGCGCCCCGAGCAGGAGCTGCCCGAAGCGCGCAGAGTCAGTAGCGGCTACACCTTGCATCTGGATCTGCATCCGGTGCCGCCTAACAAGTTGGCCGGCGACTTCCATCTGGTTTTGCCAGCGCAATATCACACAAGCCTCAGCGGCCATGTCGAACTATTCACCGATGACCTGCGTTATCGCGCAGGTCAGGTGGATATGACTCATGACTCGGCGGACACGCTCGTTCATCTGGCCAGGGATCATCTGCAGCGACGCTTCAAGACGCGAGCGGTAAACATCGAATCGCTGGCTCCCGTCAATTTCCCCGCTTCGGCGATGGTGCTTTCGGTGCAAGCGGCTGTGAAGGGAACATCAGGCCGGTTCGAGATGGCTATCCACAAGGACAACAAAGGCTGGGCGGTAGACGACGACAGCTACCCGCCATTACCTGAAGAGATCGAAACGCAGCCCAAGCTGGTGGCCGTCCAGTCAGGCTCCCTCCCGGACAGTACGCCATCACCTCGTATCGACCGTCGACAACGGTTTTCCCTGGCACTGTTGCTGCGCAATCCAGCGCGCTACGAGCATCTGTTGGTGCGAGCGCATACGGAGCGTGGCGGGCTAGCGGAGGGGCGCTTCGTTGGCATTGATCGCGACGGTAACGTGGGGATTCGACGCATGCTGAAAGGCCCGGGAGAGGCCACTTACAATCTCGCCCCGAGCGATATCGTTTTGCTCGAACTGCTCGAACCATAGCGTCGAGAAGCCGAGCGGCTTGTCCGGCGGCTTGCAACGCTGGTGGGTCGGCACACTTGAAATCCTGTATCAAGCCCCCATCTGCTTGACATCACCGCAGTCGCGGTCCGTGCCATTGACGATGTGGAGTTTGCAAGACGATGAGTGTGGAGACTCAAAACAAAGAAACCCTGGGCTTCCAGACCGAAGTGAAGCAACTGCTTCACCTGATGATCCATTCCCTGTATTCGAACAAGGAAATCTTTCTTCGTGAACTGATTTCCAACGCATCCGACGCGGCTGACAAGTTGCGCTTCGAAGCGCTGGCCAAGCCTGAGCTGCTAGAAGGCGGTGCCGACCTGAAGATCCGCGTCAGCTTCGACAAGGATGCGAAGACCGTGACCCTCGAGGATAGTGGCATCGGCATGAGCCGTGAGGACGTGATCACCCATCTGGGCACCATCGCCAAGTCGGGTACCGCTGACTTCATGAAGCATTTGTCTGGCGACCAAAAGAAGGACTCGCACCTGATCGGGCAGTTCGGCGTGGGTTTCTACTCCGCATTCATCGTTGCCGACCAGGTCGAAGTGTTTAGCCGCCGCGCCGGCACCCCGGCCGAAGAGGGCGTGTATTGGTCGTCGAAAGGCGAGGGTGAGTTCGAAGTCGCAAACGTCGAGAAGGCGGAGCGCGGCACCCGTATCGTCCTGCACCTGAAATCCGGCGAAGAAGAATTCGCCGATGGCTGGCGCCTGCGCAACATCATCAAGAAATACTCGGATCACATCGCGCTGCCGATCGAGCTGCCGAAAGAGTTTCATGGCGAGGAGAAAGACAAACCGGCTGAACCCGAGTGGGAAACCGTCAACCGCGCCAGCGCGCTCTGGACCCGTCCGCGTACCGAGATCAAGGATGAGGAGTACCAAGAGTTTTACAAGCACGTCGGCCACGATTTCGAGAATCCGTTGGCCTGGAGCCACAACAAGGTCGAAGGCAAGCTCGAATACACCTCGTTGCTATTCGTGCCGGGCCGCGCGCCGTTCGATCTCTACCAGCGTGAAGCGCCCAAGGGCCTTAAGCTCTATGTCCAGCGCGTGTTCATCATGGACCAGGCTGACGAGTTCCTGCCGTTGTACCTGCGCTTCATCAAGGGCGTGATCGATTCCAACGATCTGTCGCTCAACGTCTCGCGTGAAATCCTGCAGAAGGATCCGGTGATCGATTCGATGAAATCGGCACTGACCAAGCGTGTTCTGGACATGCTGGACAAGCTGGCCAAAGACAAGCCGGAGGAATACGAGAATTTCTGGAAGCAGTTCGGCCAGGTGCTCAAGGAAGGCCCGGCGGAAGACTTCGCCAACAAGGAGAAGATCGCCGGCCTCCTGCGCTTCGCCTCGACCAGCGACACCTCGGGCGAGCAGAGTGTATCGCTGGCCGACTACCTGGGCCGCGTCAAGGAAGGACAGGACAAGATCTACTACCTCACCGGTGAGTCCTATGCGCAGGTCAAGAGCAGCCCGCACCTGGAAGTCTTCCGCAAGAAGGGTATCGAAGTCCTGCTGCTGACCGATCGCATCGACGAGTGGCTGATGAGCTACCTCACCGAGTTCGACGGCAAGCAGTTCGTGGACGTCGCGCGGGGGGATCTGGATCTCGGCAAGCTGGATACGGAAGAAGACAAGAAGGCCCAGGAAGAGATCGCCAAGACCAAGGAAGGCCTGGTCGAGCGCCTCAAAGCTTCGCTGGGAGACGCCGTGGCTGAAGTACGGGTATCGCACCGGTTGACCGACTCGCCGGCGATTCTCGCCATCGGTGAGCAGGATCTGGGCTTGCAGATGCGCCAGATTCTCGAGGCGAGCGGTCAGAAGGTGCCGGAATCCAAACCGATCTTCGAGATCAACCCGCAACATCCATTGATCGAGAAGCTGGACGCCGAGCCGGATGAGGACCGCTTCACCGACCTGTCGCACATCCTCTTCGATCAAGCGGCGCTGGCCGCCGGGGATAGCCTCAAGGATCCAGCCGCCTATGTGCAACGTCTGAACAAGCTGCTGGTTGAGCTTTCAGCCTAAGTAGAACTTGGAAGTTAGAGGCCCGTCATAGACGGGCCTTTTTTATTGCCCACTCCAGACATCGTAATGTCCGCAGTGAATTTCCCAGGCTCACTTGTAGGCGGCTTGTGTCTGGCTGACTAGGCAGTGTGTACGCAACAACCACATCGGTGCGCCAGCATTGAGCGAAGTGGCTTTGACTAATGAACCGTCGTGCAGCGAGGCGGTCTATCCGCTTGGCTGTCAGGAGGTCTCGGTTGTTCAATTTACGATGCTGTTTCACCGCCCTGTGTCTGGTCGCATCGATTGCACCGGTTCAAGCGCGCACGTACCACTACAGTGACGCACACCTGCATTTCGTTGACTTCTTTCAGGAAAGCGACGGCATGAAACCTTTGCTCGAGGCAATGGACAACGGCGATATCGACCATGTAATGATCAGCGGTATACCAGTTGCAAAAAAATGGCATGAGAACGAGCCCAAACGCCCTCGTTATTATGCAGGCGACGACGCACCTGTTTATTGGTATAGCGCGACCGACGTGGTGGTAGCCGCCGCGCTAAAAAAGCTGGACAAGGATCAGCGCAAACGCTTCCATCCGTTTCTGTCGGGATTCAACCCAAACGACAAGAATGCAGATGCGCACATTCGGCGAATGCTCGATCTTGATCCTGGATTGTGGCAAGGGCTTGGTGAGATTTTCACCCGCCATGATGACGTGACCGCTTTGACTCAGGGTGATACACCGCGCGCCAATAATGAAGCACTGACGCGGGTTTATCATCTTGCAGCTGAGTTCGATCTTCCTGTCATGCTGCACTCGAACGTTACCTCCAAGCGCGAGCGCAACCCACTTTATCTGGCGGAACTTGAAGAGCCGCTCCGTAATCACCCGCATACGCGTTTTATCTGGGCGCACGCGGGCACGAGTATGGAACTGCATCGCCATCAGAAAAAGCTCGACTTCCTGCTACCGACTGTAACGCGTTTGCTTGAGGACTATCCCAACCTCTATATCGATCTATCTTGGACCATGCTTCGCCCTTACCTCTTGGATGCTTCGGGGACGCCTGATCCTGAATGGGTAGCGCTTATCGAAACAAACCCAACGCGTTTTATGATTGGGTCTGATGTTGTAGGTCGATTCGATGGTCTAGGCGAAGGCATGCAGGCATTTGACCCATTTCTGAATGCCTTGACCGAACCCGTGGCGCGCAAAGTCGCTCGGGATAATTTTCTCGATATTCTTCCCCGTAAGCATCCGCCACGGTAGACAACTGAAGATTGACTACCGTCTGGCTGATAAAGCAGAGCCATTCGTCGTTCAAGCTGCAATAAGCGACTTTTATCTGGCGCCAAAATTCAAGAATACCGGTCTTGCTCCGATACCAGAACGCTTGCTGTGATTTTGCAGCGCAACCATGGAGCAAGAATTCCCATGTCGATTCGTGATGTGAGTGTGTCGATTCGTTCCGCCGTAGGCTTTGGCCTGATCGGCGTCATTGTGCTGGTGCTCGGTCTGTTCTCGTTAAGCCAGATGGCGGATATGCGTGAGGAATCGAACGAGGTAGATCAGAACTGGCTACCCAGCATCGTCAGCCTGGGTGACCTTAACGCAGCGATGCTGCGCATCCGCGCCCTGACCATGCGGGCAATGCTCGTGGAAGGTGAGGCGCTTGTTTCAACCAAGCAATCGCTAGCCAAGCTGATTGAGAATATCGACTCACTAAACTCGGCCTACGCGGATCGTATTGTCACCGACGATGAAAAGGCCGCTTACGCACGGTTTGCGGGCTCGCAGGGCCAGTATTTTACCGAGCAGCGCAAGATCGTCGAGTTTGTTACTCAAGGCGCGCGTGAGCGGGCAATTCAGGTGATGAACGGCCCTATCAGCACCCATGCGGACGAAATGACAAAGGCCCTGCTTGATCTGCAGCGCATCAACAGCGATGAAGCAGGCAAGGCTGCCAGTCGTTCGCTGGAGGTATACCAGTCTGCGTTCATGTGGGTCATCGTCACTATCGTATTAGCGGCCATCGCCACCATAGTCTTGGCGCTGATATTCACGCGCAGTATCGTTCGGCCATTGAACCAGGCGGTTGACATTGCCGAGGGTGTAGCCGCTGGCGATCTGACTCGCGAGTTCACGATCGAAGGGAACGATGAGCCCGCGCGGCTGCTGACTGCCCTGAGAGCAATGCAGCAGAGCTTGCGTAGCACCATCCAGGGCATAGCCGACTCGTCCAGCCAATTGGCCTCGGCGGCTGAAGAGCTGAATGCGGTGACGGATGATTCGTCGCGTGGTTTGCATCAACAAAATCATGAAATCGAACAAGCCGCGACCGCCGTGAACGAGCTGACGGCGGCGGTAGATGAAGTCGCACGCAATGCGGTAGCGACATCTGAAGCGTCGCGAGAGTCCGATGCGACAGCGCAGCATGGCCGGCAGCAGGTCATAAAAACAGTCGAGTCGATTGGTCTCCTGACGGGAGATGTGACCTCCACCGCATCACAAGTGGAACAGCTGGCGGGTCAAGTACGTGACATCAGCAAGGTGCTGGACGTGATTCGCTCGATCGCCGATCAGACCAACTTGCTTGCGCTCAACGCCGCAATCGAGGCTGCACGGGCAGGGGAAGCGGGGCGTGGCTTCGCGGTCGTCGCTGATGAGGTCAGAGCGCTGGCGCATCGAACCCAGCAATCCACTCAGGAAATCGAGCAGATGATAGGCGACGTACATCAGGGTACCGATAAGGCCGTTCTCGCCATGCAGACCAGCAATGAGCGTGCTCGCGCTACGCTCGAGGTGGCACGCACTGCCGGCGAGGCGCTGGATGGGATTGCCCGTGCGATCAGTCAGATCAGCGAGCGTAACCTGGTGATCGCCAGCGCATCGGAAGAGCAGGCGCAAGTTGCGCGGGAGGTGGATCGCAATCTAATAAATATCCGTGATCTGTCGCTTCAGTCTTCTGCGGGTGCCAATCAGACCAGCGCGGCGAGCCAGGAACTGGCGTCGTTGGCCATCAACCTCAATGAGCTGGTAGCGCGGTTCCGCCTCTGATCTGCCAGTTTAGCGATGCCCATTGCGAGGGCATCGCTAGTTTCGCTTTTCATTCGTCTCATAACTTCTGCTTTACTCCTATGCTGTGCACGGCTGGCGGAGATGCGTAACATTCGGCGTTTTTTAACAAGGCATCGTGTCGCTCTCATGGGGGATCGGCCTTGCCTGATTCATCCGTCTACGTCGAGACTCCACCATGCCCAACCTTTCAACTCACTTGCTCACGGTATATAACCGAGTCGGTCTTGTGCCTCAGATCGTGGTCGGGCTGTTCGCTGGTTGTTTGCTGGCCTGGCTATGGCCTGAGGGTGCTGAATCGGTCAGCTTGCTGGGCGATCTGTTTGTGTCCGGATTGAAAGCAGTCGCGCCGGTGCTCGTACTGGTGCTTGTAACGGCGTCGCTAGCCAACCATAAACGAGGGCAGCAGACACATATCCGGCCGATACTGTTTCTCTACGCGTTGGGCACCCTGAGCTCAGCCGCGGTGGCGGTCATCGCCAGTACGCTTTTCCCCACAAGCCTTACGTTGATCAATCAGGTCAATGACGTGGTGCCCCCGTCAGGTGTTGGCAGCGTACTGCGAACCTTGCTATTCAACGTGGTCGATAATCCGGTGCATGCGCTTGCCGAAGGTAACTTCATCGGTATTCTGGCGTGGGCCATAGGTCTGGGCATTGCGTTCCGCCATGCTCGAGAGAGCACGCGCAACCTGATAGCCGATGTGTCGGAAGGCGTGACGCTGATCGTCAGGGTGGTAATTCGCTTCGCGCCGCTGGGAATTTTTGGCTTGGTGGCCGGCACGCTTGCAAAGTCCGGTTTTTCGGCACTGGCGGGTTATTTTCAGCTGTTGATGGTGCTGGTGGGCAGCATGCTGTTCATGGCATTGGTCGTTAATCCGTTGATTACGTTCTGGCAGATTCGCAGAAATCCCTACCCACTCGTTTTGAAATGCCTTCGGGAAAGCGGAATTACAGCCTTCTTCACGCGCAGCTCGGCAGCAAATATTCCGGTCAACATGCAACTGTGCGAACGGCTGGGATTGCACAAGGACACCTACTCGGTATCCATCCCGCTGGGCGCAACCATCAATATGGGTGGGGCAGCGATTACCATCACGGTGCTGACATTGGCAGCAGCCCATACGTTGGGTATCGCCGTGGATATACCCACGGCCTTTTTGCTCAGTCTGCTGGCCGCCATCTGCGCGTGCGGTGCATCTGGCGTAGCGGGTGGCTCGCTGTTGCTGATCCCCTTGGCGTGTAGTCTGTTCGGTATTTCTAACGATCTGGCGATGCAAGTAGTGGCGGTGGGATTCATTATCGGAGTGGTTCAGGACTCGGCTGAAACCGCACTGAACTCGTCTACCGATGCGCTGTTCACTGCCGCGTCGTGCATCGCACGTGGCGATGTGTCGAGCGAGGCCGTGAACGCCTGATTGTGTCGTGCCTCGCTTGGCAGGGGCGGCGCGACTGATAAGGCGATCGAATCGAAGTTTGACTTCATCAAGTTAGCAAAAACAACAACGGCGCCCTGAGGCGCCGTTGTTCTACCCGCTTGTCGATCAGCCTTTCCAGCGCTTGAGGACCAGCGTGGCGTTGGTGCCACCGAAACCGAAGCTGTTACTCATTACGGTGTCGATCTTGGCATCTTCGCGGGTTTCGCGAACGATCGGCAGGTCAGCGACTTCCGGGTCCAGCTCTTCAATGTTGGCTGAGCCTGCAATGAAGTTGTCCTGCATCATCAGCATGCAGTAGATCGCCTCGTGAACGCCCGCGGCGCCCAGCGAGTGGCCGGACAGGCTCTTGGTCGAACTGATGGCCGGTATCTTGTCGCCGAACATGTTGCGCACGGCCTTGCTCTCGGCGACGTCGCCCACCGGTGTGGAGGTGCCGTGGGTGTTGAGGTAGTCAATGTCGCCATCGACCGTCGCCATCGCCTGCTGCATGCAGCGCAGCGCGCCCTCACCACTCGGTGCGACCATGTCGTAGCCGTCGGAAGTAGCGCCGTAGCCGACGATTTCCGCATAGATTTTGGCGCCGCGCTTGAGCGCATGCTCCAGCTCTTCAACCACGACCATGCCGCCACCGCCCGCGATGACGAAACCGTCACGCTTGGAGTCGTAGGCGCGCGAAGCCTTCTCCGGCGTTGCGTTGTATTGGCTGGAGAGCGCGCCCATGGCATCGAACAGGCAGCTCTGGCTCCAATGTTCTTCTTCACCGCCACCGGCAAAGACGACGTCCTGCTTACCCATTTGAATCTGCTCCATCGCATGGCCGATGCAATGCGCACTGGTGGCGCAGGCCGAGGCGATGGAATAGTTGATGCCCTTGATGCGGAACGGTGTGGCCAGACAGGCGGAAACCGTGCTACTCATGGTGCGCGGCACTCGATATGGGCCGATGCGCTTGACACCTTTATCACGCAGGATGTCGATGGCTTCCATCTGATTGATGGTCGAAGCGCCACCGGAGCCGGCGATCAGACCGATACGCGGATTGGAAATCTCATCGGCGCTGAGACCGGAATCTTCCAACGCCTGCTGCATGGCCAGATAGGCATAAGCCGCCGCATCGCCCATGAATCGAAGGACTTTGCGATCGATCAGCTCTTCGAGGTTCAAATTGACCGAACCCGAAACCTGGCTGCGCAGACCCATGTCCGCATAGTCCTGGTTGAAACGAATACCAGGGCGGCTGGTGCGCAGGTTGGCGGAAACGGTGTCTTTGTCATTGCCGAGGCAGGAAACGATACCCAGGCCGGTGATCACGACGCGACGCATGCGGAAGTCCTTCAAAAGCTATCGGTAGATGTAAACAGGCCGACACGCAAACCTTCGGCACTGTAGATCTCGCGACCATCTACGCTGACGGTACCATCGGCGATGCCGAGGATCAGGGAGCGATTGATGGTGCGTTTGATATGAATGTTATAGGTGACCTTCTTGGCGGTCGGCAGGACTTGGCCGAAGAACTTTACTTCGCCAGAACCCAGCGCGCGACCACGGCCAGGGTTGCCTTGCCAACCAAGATAGAAACCGACCAGCTGCCACATGGCGTCAAGGCCCAGGCAGCCGGGCATGACCGGGTCACCTTCGAAATGGCAGGCAAAAAACCAGAGATCAGGATTGATATCCAGCTCGGCGACTAGCTCGCCTTTGCCGTACTTACCGCCCACTTCGCTGATGTGAACGATGCGATCGACCATCAGCATGTTCGGCGCGGGCAGTTGCGCATTACCGGGCCCGAAAAGTTCGCCGCGGCTGCAGCGAAGCAGATCTTCCCGAGTAAAGGCCTGTTGTTTGGTCATGCGTATTCCTCAATGGTCCCTTTATGGAGGGCTTGCTGCTTTTATCCGACCCAAAAATCAAGAGTCCGATCATAAAGACTAGTCATAGACTGCCACCTTGCGCCGAAAGTCACAGCGCAAGGACATGGATACCGCTCGTTTCGACCGACTACGAGAAGACCATGGTAGAAACGGGCCGATACTTTAACACTCCTGGGCTGTGACAACGACCATACGACAACCTGTCCCTTATAGACCATAGGGGAATGTATCGCGACGATGACCGCAAGGCAGAGCTAGCCGAGGGGTCTTTTTTGGCTGCAGGCCTCGTTTGAAACTGTAACCTGATGATTCCATTGGCGACTGGCTTTGTACTGGCTGCGCGCGGAGCGCTACGTATAATGCCGATCATTGCCACCCAGGTGGCTCAAAACGGATACCTCATGACTGAACAGCAACCCATAGCGGTGCTTGGCGGCGGTAGCTTCGGTACCGCCATCGCGAATCTGCTTGCCGAAAATGGCCACGGCGTCCGGCTGTGGATGCGTGATGCCGAGCAGGCCGAGAGCATCCGCACCCAGCGTCAGAATCCGCGCTATCTGAAAGGCGTGAAGGTGCTTCCAGAGGTCAGTCCGGTTACCGACCTGGGGCAGACGCTGGCCGACTGCGAGCTGGTCTTCGTGGCGCTGCCCTCCAGTGCGCTGCGCCAGGCGCTATCGCCGTTCGCAGGACAACTGTCGGGCAAGATGTTGGTCAGTACGACCAAAGGCATTGAGGCGCAGGGCTTCATGCTGATGAGTCAAATCCTGCAGGAGATAGCACCGCAGGCACGAATCGGCGTGATTTCAGGCCCGAATCTGGCACGTGAAGTGGCCGAGCATGCTTTGACCGCAACCGTGGTCGCCAGTGACGACGAGACGCTCTGCCGCTGCGTGCAGCAAGCGCTACATGGGCGAACCTTCCGCGTCTACGCCAGTTCCGATCGTTTCGGGGTGGAGCTTGGCGGTGCGCTGAAGAACGTCTACGCGATCATGGCTGGGATGGCCGCTGCCATGGGCATGGGTGAGAACACCCGCAGCATGCTGATTACGCGCGCGCTTGCCGAGATGACCCGATTCGCCGTCAGATTGGGAGCCAACCCCATGACTTTCCTGGGACTGGCGGGCGTCGGGGATCTAATCGTCACTTGTACCTCTTCGAAGAGCCGCAACTTTCAGGTGGGCTATGCGCTTGGCGAGGGACTGAGCCTCGATCAAGCCGTATCCCGTTTGGGAGAGGTGGCTGAGGGCGTCAATACCATCAGGGTGCTGAAGACCAAGGCCGAAGACCTTCAGGTCTACATGCCACTGGTCGCTGGGTTACATGCCATTCTGTTCGAGGGGCGTACGCTCGAACAGGTCATCGCGCTGTTGATGCGCGGCGAGCCGAAGACCGATGTGGATTTCATTTCCACCGACGGCTTCTGAAACGATAGCGGAGATAACGATGAGCACATCACAACGCAGTACGGATCGCGAATCGCTGATTCTGCGCGCCATCTGGATGCTGGTTTTCTTTTTTGTCTGGCAGGTGGCTGAACTGGTGCTGCTGGTTGTCGTGGCCGCGCAGCTGGTCCTGCGTGCGGTGAATGGCAATGCGAACGAGAGCCTGCTAGGGCTGGGCGACAGCCTCAGTCAGTACGTGGCGCAGATAGGCCGTTTCGGCACCTTCAACACGGATCGCAAGCCGTGGCCGATGTCCGACTGGCCTCAGCCGCGTCCGGCCGATATTGAAGTGACACCACCGGTGACGCCGACACCGTCAGCGCAGGAGCCGGAGGCATGAAAGTATGGCTGCTGCGTCACGGGGAGGCSGAGCCGAGAGCTCGGACCGATGCGGAGCGCAACCTGACAGCGGCCGGCCGGCTCGAAGTGAAGAGTGCTGCCGTCTACCTGCTGGATCAGCCGCTGCAGGTCATTCTCGTCAGCCCCTATCAACGGGCCCAGCAGACCGCAGAGATCGTCCGGCAAACGCTTGATTTCACCGGTCCGGTCGAGACGGTACCCTGGCTGACTCCCGAGTCGGATCCAAACGATGCGATGCTGTATCTCGACCGTCGCGCCGAGCAGCATCTGCTGCTTGTGACCCACCAGCCCTTCGTCGGCGTATTGGGCGGCTGGCTGATTAGTGGTCATCGCGACACGCCGCTGCCGATGGCGACTGCAAGCCTGGCCGAGCTGGACGGGGAGCATCTGGCGGCGGGGCTGATGCGCCTCGTCGGGTTGCGGCATCCGGGCTGACCGGCACATCGTTCAAAAAAACCAGAGTGCAGCGCAGCGTGCTGTTTACTAGAAAGTCACCTACATGGAGAGCGACACTTGAGCATCTGGCACCGGTTTCCCGAACTCGAACAACTCAACGCAAACAACCAGAACACCATCGCCGAACTACTCGATATTCGCTTCGAAGCCGTCGGTGACGATTCCCTTACTGCAAGCATGGTGGTCGATTCTCGCACTCACCAGCCTTATGGCTTGTTGCATGGTGGCGCTTCGGTGGTGCTCGCCGAAACCGTAGGATCGGTGGCCAGTTACCAGTGCATCGACCCGAGCCGATTCTATTGCGTTGGCCTCGAAGTGAACGCCAACCACATTCGAGCGTTGCGCAGCGGTCGCGTTACTGCGGTCTGTCGTCCGGTACACCTGGGGCGCTCCAGCCACGTCTGGGACATCCGGCTGAGTGGCGATGACGGCAAGCCCAGCTGCATTTCCCGCTTGACCGTCGCCGTGATGCCCCTGGGAGAAAACAGTCCGCGGCGTACAGAGGCGTCGTAGGCGCCTTGTTTGGCAGGACTGCCTTGGGTTCCGGCGCTCAGGCCGATTGTCGCGGGGTGGAGAGGGCCAGACAATGGTTGCCTTTCTCTCCCGCATCGAACCCATGACGCAACGCATCTTTTTCGCCCACGCCAACGGCTTTCCTTCGGCGACCTATCGCAAGCTATTCGACGCGCTGACGCCAGACTACGTCGTCACCCACCTCGACCAGCACGGCCACGATCCGCGTTTCCCCGTGGACGACAACTGGCAGAATCTGGTGCGCGAGCTCCTTGAGCAGCTCGCGGCCATTGAGGAGCCTGTCTGGGGCGTCGGGCACTCGCTGGGCGGAATGCTGCACTATCACGCAGCCTTGCAACGGCCGGAGCTTTATCGCGGCGTGGTAATGCTCGATTCGCCTATGACCACTTGGTTCGACCAGACACTGATTTGGGCGGCAAAGCGTTTCGGCTTCATCGATCGGCTTACGCCCGCTGGTCGTACCCTTGGCCGTCGCGAGGCGTTCAGTTGCACGGATGAAGCGCGGCAGTACTTTGCCAGCAAGGCGCTGTTCCGCGCATTCGATCCCGATTGCCTGAATGCCTACCTTGAGCATGGGCTGGAGCCAACCGCCCAAGGGCTGCGCTTGCGCTTCGATCCGGAAACCGAAATCCGGATCTACCGCAGCGTGCCGCATGTCACGCCTGGCTGGCCCCATGCCCTGAAGATTCCGCTCGCCGTGGTACGTGGCCGTCAGAGCAGGGTCGCGCTGCCTCATCACCTGTATCTGTTTCGACTGGTTGCGCACGGTGAAGCGCATACCTTGCCGGGTGGGCATATGTTTCCGCTCGAGCGTCCAGGTGACACGGCGATGCTGCTCAGACAATTATTCAGTCGCTGGAGCGAGCTGGACCGACGAGGTGCCGCATGAGTGTTGTATTCGAAGAGATCCGCTTGAGCCTGCCGCATATCGAAGTTGCGGCGCACCTTTACGGCCCAGAGGATGGTTGGCCGGTCATCGCGTTGCACGGCTGGCTGGACAACGCCGCCAGCTTCTCCCGGCTGGCACCGCTGCTGGAGGGCGTGCGTATCGTCGCGCTCGACCTACCTGGGCACGGTCATTCCGATCACCGTCCGATTGGCGCGGCCTACAACATCTGGGATTACGCCCACGATGTGCTGCAAGTGGCGGAGCAGTTCGGCTGGAAGCGTTTTTCTCTGCTGGGCCATTCGATGGGCGCCATCGTGTCGGTTCTGCTCGCCGGCGCCATGCCCGATCGCATTGAGCGTCTGGCGTTGATCGATGGGGTGATTCCCTATACCGGTGAAGCCGACACCGCGCCGCAAAAGCTTGGCGAGTCGTTGCAGGCGCTGCTCGCTGTCGACGACAAGCGCAAGCCGGTCTATGCCGAGTTTCAACAGGCCGTCGTGGCGCGCATGAAAGGCGTAGGCGCGGTCAGTCACGAAGCGGCCGAACGGCTAGCTCAACGAGGATTGATGCCGGTGCCTGGTGGTTACACCTGGCGCACCGATGCCCGCTTGATGCTGCCGTCCGCGATGCGCCTGACTCGTGCGCATGCGCTTGCATTTGTGGATCGGGTGGCTTGCCCTGCGAGTTTGATACTGGCGGAGCAGGGTTTGATGACCCAGCCGGCCATGCTCGAACTGACCGAGACTTTGCCGTTCATGCGGCATCGGTTGCCCGGAGGGCATCATTTGCACCTGGATGACCAAGCGGGGGCGGAAGCGGTGGCGGCTGTTTTCAACCCGTTCTTCGCGGCTTGAACCCGGCCGGCAGCGCGGTTGCGCAAGAATCTGTCGCAAAGCCTCGCTTGACTTGCTTTTGCCAACTGGTGAGGCTGGGCTACCGCCTCAACAGGAAATACCTCAATGATCCACCGCCATACCGCCGCCACGCCTAACGGTAAGACTGTTCGGCCGAGGGCGATCCGTTGAGTGTGCAAGGTGTATGGATAGCCATGCTGGCCGTGCTCGCTCACGCGGCGAGCGCTGCCGATCTGCCGGGTAGCCGGGACTTCGATTCGATTGGGCGATACCCGCAGGCACAAATAGTGGCGTTCAAGGAGCAGCAAGTACTGGAGCGAACCTATCCACTGGACTCGATTCGACGCATCAGCGGTCGACTGCGAATGAGCGACCAGATCAGTGCAAGCGGCCAGCTGACAACCGTCACCTATCAATTACCCGAGGTCCATACCGGTATCGAAGCATTCGAGCGGGCGCGCAATCGGCTGCTAGAGGACGGTGCTGAACTGCTGTTCTGGTGCGAGGGCCGCGAGTGCGGATCGAGCAGCCTCTGGGCCAACGATATATTCCAACGCTCGACGCTCTACGGTCCTGATGCCAGGCAGGCCTACCTGCTGGCGCGTCTGCCAGGTGATTCCGATCGTCTTATGGCGCTCTACGGCGTCACGCGAGGCAATGGCCGCCCTTATCTGCAGGTGGAGCAGTTCACGCCCGACGAGGCGCTGGGTGTCATTTTGCCGAATCCGGCCACGCTGTTACGTCAGTTGAAGAGCACTGGCGAACTCTGGTTGCCTAGGTTGCCGCAAGAGCCCACCGCCGAATGGGGCGCGCTGCTGGCGAATGTTCTGCGGCTCGACAGCACCATGCGGGTGGCGCTGGCTGGTAAGGGTGCCGAGGGCTGGCAAGAAGCGCTGACGCAGGAGCGGATCAAGGCGCGACGCCTGGATGTCGAGAGAACTGACGAGGACGGTCTGCGTATCAAACTGTTGCGTTGAGAACAGGTTTCAGAATGCAATTGCGCTCCCCTGATACGCTCCCCTGAAGCGCACCGCGTTTCCCATAGGTACCCTGATGCTTAACAACGATCGTTTACTGGTGCAGATTCTGCTCCTGGTGCTGCTCGGTGCCTGTTTGTGGGTACTGGCGCCGTTTGCCTCCGCGTTGTTCTGGGCGGCGGTACTGGCGTTTGCCAGTTGGCCGGTCATGCGCGTGCTGACACGCTGGTTGAAGGGTAATTCCACGCTTGCCGCTACCCTGCTGACGTTCGGCTGGATGGTATCGGTAGCGGTGCCGCTGGTGTGGCTGGGGTTCAACATTGCCGATCAGATCCGCGAGGTCAACTTACTGGTGCACAGCTTGCAGATGCAGGGGCTGCCGGAACCACCGGCATGGCTGGGCGAGGTGCCGTTGGTAGGTGACCGGCTGTTGACGCTCTGGGGGACCATTGACGAGCAGGGCACGGCCTTCTTCGCAACCATTCGCCCTTATGTCGGCCAAGTCGGTAACTGGTTGCTGGTGCGCAGCGCGCGATTCGGGGGAGGGATGTTGGAATTGGCCCTCAGTCTGGTGCTGGTGTTCTTCTTCTATCGTGACGGCCCGAAGCTGGCGGCCTTCGTTCACAGTTTGCTGCATCGACTGATTGGCGAGCGCGCGGATCACTACCTGGAGCTGGTAGCCGGTACCGTACAGCGTGTCGTGAACGGTGTAATCGGTACGGCCGCTGCGCAAGGGATTCTGGCGTATGTGGGGTTCAGCATCGCCGGAATACCGGGTGCGCTCATCCTCGGCGTGCTGACGTTCGCGTTCAGCTTTCTGATGGTCCCGCCGCTGGTCTGGGGGCCAGCGGTGGCCTGGCTTGCCTGGCAGGGTCAGTATGGAATGGCAGTGTTTCTTGGCGTCTGGGGCATGTTCATCATCAGCGGCGTGGACAACGTTTTGAAACCCTATCTGATCAGCCGCGGTGGCAACCTGCCATTGGTGGTCGTATTGCTAGGCGTGTTCGGCGGCGTGTTGGCGTTCGGCTTTATGGGGCTGTTTCTCGGACCGACGCTCCTGGCAGTCGCCTACAGCCTGCTGGGTGACTGGCTGATCAAGGAAGTGCCTGAAGTCGCCGCGCCGAAAGAACTGCCGGTCGGCCTCGATCGAACAGCTTCTCGGTGATATGGGGTGGCTACGACTAGAGCTGTTCTTCCTCGTACTTGTCGAGCGTATCGCGGGCGATGATCTGGCCCAGCTTGATCAATTCGGGCGCCTTGTAGAACTCGTAGAACCGGCAGGCGCGTTTGGGAATGTTGACCAGCACGTTCGGTGGGTAACCGGCGATCTTGTATTGCGTCAGTGAGGATTGCATTACCTCGAAGCTCTGGTTGATCAGCTCCAGTAGGGAGGCTGGACCGCCGACATCCACCACCATCGACCCCTCTGCCGATTTCGGTGCACTTTGCCCTGCAGGGGCCGCCGGTGGCTGACCCGCTCCAACCTCGTCAGGACCTTGAAGTTCAGCGATGTGTTCTTCCAGTCCTTTACTGCGCCAGAACGGAATGTGCGAGCTGATCGAGCTGACCATGGCATCGAAGCGGCCAGGGCGAATCACTTCCGGCAAGGGGTATTGCCGATGGTTATTAGCGTTGAGGTTTACCGCGATAATGATGTCGCTGTGGCTGGAGACCACCGGGACGATCGGCAGGGGGTTGAGAATCCCGCCGTCAACCAGCATCCGGTTGCCCTGCATGACCGGCGTGAATAGGCTCGGAATGGCCGCGGACGCACGCATCGCCAGTTCCAGATTACCTTCCTGAAACCATATTTCCTGCTGATTGGTGAGGTCGGCCGCGACGGCGGTAAAGGGGATCGGCAAGTCCTCGATGTTGATCGACCCGAGCATGTCACGGATACGGCCGAAGATCTTCTCGCCGCGTATCGCCCCGAGACTGAAGCTCGGGTCGACCAGGCGCAGCATGTCGAAGTAATCCAGGCTCTCGATCCAGTCCCGGTACTCGCCCAGCTTGCCCGCAGCGTAAATTCCGCCGACCACTGCGCCCATCGAACAGCCCGCGATGCAATTGATCTCGTAGCCGCGGGCCGTGAGTTCTTCGATAACCCCGATGTGCGCATAACCGCGTGCACCACCCGAGCCCAAAACCAGTGCAACCTTGTTGCCCATGCGATTCTCCCTTTGGCAGGGGCGATAGCTTCAAGCCTAGAGGGCGCGGCTTCAAGCCCTGCTGATGTATATGTTCGAGCCCAACCAGGCTCCATGGGGTTCTCTTGCGACGGTGTTGACTTGTGAATGGCCAGCGCAATGCAGGGGCCGCCAGGCACCGGCCTTCTTGCTACAATCGGCGCCCGATTTGTCAGTGTCACGAGCCCTATCCCGATGAGCGAACCCATCCGCCTCACTCAATACAGCCACGGTGCCGGCTGCGGTTGCAAGATTTCGCCCAAGGTGCTGGACGTGATCCTCGCCGGCAGTGGCGCGCAGAATCTCGATCCGCGGCTGTGGGTCGGCAACGCCTCGCGTGATGATGCCGCCGTCTACGGTATCGACGAAGAGCGCGGCGTGGTCTCGACCACCGATTTCTTCATGCCCATCGTCGATGATCCTTTCGACTTCGGACGCATCGCCGCCACCAATGCCATCAGCGATATCTACGCCATGGGCGGCGATCCGCTGATGGCTATTGCGATTCTCGGCTGGCCGGTCAATCTGCTGCCGCCGGAAGTGGCTCGTGAAGTGATTGCCGGCGGGCGCGCTGTCTGTGATGCGGCGGGCATTCCGCTGGCTGGGGGGCACTCGATCGATGCCCCTGAACCTATCTTCGGCCTGGCTGTGACCGGCCTGGTAAATAAAACGCAGATGAAACGAAACGACACGGCCTCGGTGGGCTGCAAGCTCTACCTGACCAAGCCGCTGGGCATCGGGATTCTCACCACTGCAGAGAAAAAGGCCAAGCTGCGGCCCGAAGATGTCGGCCGAGCGCGTGACTGGATGTGCACGCTGAACACGCCCGGCAGCCGTTTCGGCAAGCTTGCTGGCGTCCGCGCCATGACCGATGTCACCGGCTTCGGCCTGCTCGGGCATCTGGTGGAAATGGCGGATGGTAGCGGTGTGACAGCGCGCATCGACTACGCCCGGGTCCCGCGCCTCGAGGGCGTCGAGTATTACCTGGATCAGGGCTGCGTGCCCGGCGGCACCGGGCGCAACTTCGACAGCTATGGCGAACGTATCGCCGCGCTGGATGAGGTGCACAAACAATTGCTGTGCGACCCGCAAACCAGTGGCGGGTTGCTGGTGGCGGTGGCACCCGAAGGTGAGGCGGAATTTCTCGCGGTGGCGACTGAGCTCGGTCTGGCGCTTGAGCCGATCGGCGAGCTGGTCGAAGCCGGTGCCTTTGCTGTCGAGGTTCGTTGATGCGCGGCGATACCGACAATTACCGCGAGCTGTTCCTCAACGATGTGCCGATGATGGATGCCCGTGCGCCGGTGGAGTTCGCCAAGGGTGCGTTCCCTGGCGTGGTCAATCTGCCGCTTATGAACGATCTGGAGCGGCAGAAGGTCGGCACCTGTTACAAGCAGCACGGTCAGCAGGCGGCAATCGAGCTTGGCCATCGATTGGTTAGTGGGCAGATCAAGGCTGAGCGAATCCAGGCCTGGACTGACTTCGCCCGGCACAACCCGCAGGGTTATATTTATTGCTTTCGCGGTGGGCTGCGTTCGCAGTTGGTCCAGCAATGGCTGAAGACTGAGGCGGGGATCAACTATCCGCGCGTGACCGGCGGGTACAAAGCAATGCGTCATTTCCTGCTGGAAGCCATCGAACATGCGGCTGCCCATGATGATTTCGTGCTTGTCGGCGGCATGACCGGCACCGGCAAAACCGAAGTGCTGGCGCGTCTGGATGACGGTGTTGACCTTGAAGGCATCGCCAATCATCGGGGCTCAAGTTTCGGTAAACGTGCCACACCGCAACCGGTGCAGATCGATTTCGAGAATGCACTGGCGATTCGTTTGCTGAAGATGCAGCACGCCGGCGCGCGGCAGTTCGTGCTTGAGGACGAAGCGCGGTTGGTCGGGCGTTGCTCGATCCCGCTGCCGCTGTTCCAAGGTATGCAGCGCTATCCGTTGGTATGGCTGGAGGACAGCTTCGAAGGCCGGGTCGATCGAATCCTCAAGGACTATGTGATCGATCTCTGTGCCGAGTTCATTGCCGAGCAGGGCGAGGACGGATTCATAGCATTCGCCGAGCGTTTGCAGCAAAGTCTGGTCAATATCAGCAAGCGGCTCGGTGGCGAATGCTTTGCACGTCTGGCCGCGATCATGGATCAAGCGCTTGCCGAGCAGGCCAGTACTGGCGCAGTCGAGCTGCACCGCGGATGGATCGAGACGTTGTTGAAGCAGTATTACGATCCGATGTACGCCTATCAGCGAGAGAGCAAAGCGTCCCGTATCGAGTTCGCTGGAGAGCAGGACGCCGTAGTCGAATTCCTGCGCGAACGTGCGGCAGGCAAGCAAAAATGAGCAGGACTCGAAAATGAGGGATGTATCGATGAAAAGTCTGATCTGTTTATCCGTGCTGGCATTAGCCCTGACCGGCTGCGCCGCAAAAACCGCCTATCGCGACAGCTGCGCGTCTCAACTCAATGCGGCGTGGGAAGAGCAGAGCCTTGCCGAAGCGGAGGGTTTCGCCGGTACCGTGAGTTACTCCAAGGCAATGGCTTTGCTGACGGGCGCTAAAACCCAGCAGCAATTCGAGGCTTATCAGGGCTGTGTCGAAAAGGCCAAGAAGGCCCGCTTCTACCTACGCGAATCGCGCGCAGGTCGCTGACACATCTCCAGGTGGCGCCTTTGACGGGTGCCACCGCCTTGTTCGCTCGAGCCGAGCGTGCCGATCGGTTCAATAGGAAATCTTCATGCAACTCGACTTCTGCGCACTGACGCCGGCCGAGCGCTATCGCTGGCTCACGTCGACTGTTACGCCACGCCCGATTGCTTGGGTGTCGACCCGCTCCAGGGAAGGCGTCAGCAACCTCGCCCCCTTCAGTTTCTTTCAGGTCATCAGCAGCGAGCCGCCAACACTGCTGATCAACGTTGGCCTGAAGGAGGGTATGCCGAAGGATACTGCGCGAAATGCGCAGGATACCGGCGAGCTGGTGGTCCAACTGGTGGGTGCCGAGCAGGCCGAAGCGATGAATGCATCCGCTGCCGCATTACCCCATGGAATCAGCGAATTCGAGCATTGTGGCATTGCCAGCGAATCAGCCAAGCTAGTCAACGTATCCCGGGTGCGCGAGGCACCGATTGCCTTCGAGTGTCGGGTCGCGCGGATCCTGCCGTATCCGGCGGAGTCACCCAACTGTCATTTGATATTCGCTGAGGTTCTGCTGGCGCATATCGATGACGGCGTGCTCGATGAGCGTGGTCGCATCGACCCGGCTAAGCTCGATCTGGTCGGTCGGCTCGGAGGTGTCAGCTATACCTACACGCGCGAGCGCTTCGAGATGCTCCGGCCGTAGCGAGTGCGTGTTGTCCGGGCATTTGATGGCCGGCGATGAATTCATAGACCAAACTGCGTCAATCCTTTTGGTACTGCCGCACCGCCAGTCGCTGACCGAGGCGTACGGTGGGGGACGCTGGCTGAATGGTGCAAATGCGCGACCGTCCAGGCCACCGAGGGTAAAACCGAGCACGCGCCGAGTCACAACTTCGTCAACAAAGATTTCCGCCGGCTTTGCCTGCGCGCTCCGGGTCAGTAGCATCGTGGGACGAACCGAAGGAGAGTGGTATGCGCGCTAGATTGGATGTCTGTCTGCGGGCGGTAAACGATGTACTGCTCGGCAAGCAATCACAGGTGCGATTAGCCATGGCCTGTCTGCTGGCGAGAGGGCACCTGCTGATCGAGGATCTGCCCGGCATGGGCAAGACCACTCTCAGTCATGCCCTCGCCAAGGTGATGGGGCTGGAGTTCCAGCGGATCCAGTTCACATCGGATCTTCTACCGGGCGATATCCTCGGCACGTCGGTGTTCGATAAGGACAGCGGTCAGTTCGCTTTCCATCCAGGGCCCATCTTCGCCGAGCTGATTCTGGCGGACGAAATCAACCGCGCTACTCCAAAAAGCCAGAGCGCCCTGCTCGAAGCCATGGAAGAAGGGCAGGTGACGATCGAGGGCGCTACGCGGCCGCTGCCCGATCCCTTTTTCGTTGTCGCCACGCAGAATCCGGTCAGCTCTGGCGGTACGTTTTCGCTACCCGAATCGCAGCTCGATCGCTTCCTCATGCGGTTGTCGCTGGGTTATCCGGCGAAAGCCGCCGAAAAGGCTCTGCTGATGGGTGGTCCTCGCCGCGATCTGCTTGTGCGACTGGAACCTTTGCTCGACCGCGCCACGCTGGCGGAAATTCAGGATGCGGTGGCGCAGGTTCGGGTAAGCGACGCATTGGTCGACTATGTGCTGCGATTGGTCGAGGCGACCCGCACGCAGCCTCAGTTCGCCTGGGGACTGTCGCCGCGAGGCAGTCTCGCGCTGCTGGCCGCGGCGCGCGCCTGGGCGTTTCTCGATGGCCGCGATTACGCCATACCCGAAGACGTACAGGCGGTGCTGCCTTCGGTGGTCGGCCATCGTCTGCGCGAGCGTGCCGATGCCACCGGTCATGGGGGTGGCGCGCTGGTGCAATGGCTGTTACGCGAAGTGCCAGCGCTCTGATTCAAGACCTGCCGAGGGGATCAGCGTGCGACTGCTGCCGCGATTACGTGAACGCTGGCTGTTGAAGCGTATTCCGCCGGGCCCGAGCATGCGGCTCGACCAGCGACGGATATTCATTATGCCAACGCCGGTGGGCATGACCTTTCTGCTGGCCTTGTTATTGATGCTGGTTGCGGCGATCAACTACCAGAACAGCCTCGCCTACGCGCTGACGTTCCTGCTCGGCTCGATATATCTGATCGCGATTCTTCATACCTGGCGCAATCTCGCCGGCCTGACGCTACAGGCGGGCAGCTCGCATGCGGTTTTCCTCGGAGAGCAGGCGCGTCTACAGGTACGACTGGAAAGTCGTGGACGCCTTTATCAGGCGGTCGCCTTGGGCTGGCCAAAAAGCGGCTTTCAGGTAGTCGACGTGCCGGCAGGCGGAACCTGCGAGGTGGATCTGAGTCTGCCGACCGAAAATCGGGGTTGGTTACGGCCGGGGCGTTTACGTGTCGAGAGCCGCTTTCCGCTGGGCATTCTGGTGGCCTGGAGCTGGGTGGATCTGGAACTGGCCGCCCTGGTGTATCCAAGGCCTGTGGAGGGCGAGTTGCCGACGGCCAGCGGGCCAACTGACGAGGAGCGCGAGGGCGCCTGCGCATCAGGGCCCGGTATCGACGACTATCAGGGTTTGAAACCTTGGCAGCCGGGTGATTCACGGCGCCGTCTCAACTGGAAAGCCTATTCCCGTGGGCAGGGGCTGCTGGTCAAGGATTTTTCCGCGCTGCTTGGGCAGGAGCCGCTGCTCGACCTGGATGCGCTCGAAGGTGACATCGAGTCGCGACTGTCCGTGCTATGCCATTGGGTCGTCGAACTGTCTGCGCGTCAGCAGCCCTTCGCCCTGCAGGTCGGCGCGACACCTATCGGTCCGGATTCCGGGGTCGATCACCGCAACCGCTGCCTGCGCGAGTTGGCGGTGTTCGGCCGGGAGCGGGAGAGCGGCCGATGAGCACCCAGCAGACGATTCCGCGCAACGGCCTGATCTGGTTGCTGGTCGCGCAGGTACTGGTGATCCTGCCGCATCTGAATCACCTACCGCTATGGATCATCGGCCTCTGGCTGGCTTGCGCCACTTGGCGCGTGCAGATTTTCCGCATGCGCGCCCGCTATCCGCGAAGTTGGGTGAAGGTGTTGATGATGATTGGCGCCGGCGGTGGCGTGTTCCTTTCGCGCGGCAGCCTGATCGGACTCGATGCCGGCGTCGTGCTGCTGATCGCCGCGTTCATTCTGAAACTGGTGGAGATGCGCAGCCGACGCGACGCTTGGGTGCTGATCCTTCTCGGTTTCTTTGCCGTAACCACCAGCTATCTGTTCAATGACAGCCTGCCGGCCGGTCTCTACAGCTTACTGCCGGTCACCGTTTTGCTGGCCGCGATGATTGGCCTGCAGCAAAGCAGCACCGATACACACCCCTGGCCTACGTTGCGTTTGGCGGGCTCACTGCTGTTGCAGGCCGTGCCGCTGATGCTCGTGCTCTTCGTACTATTTCCAAGGATGGGGCCGCTTTGGTCATTGCCGCAGCCCCGGGATCGCGGAGTGACGGGTCTTTCCGACAGCATGTCACCGGGCGATATCGCGCAGTTGAGCCGGTCCGCCGGGCTGGCCTTCAGGGCGAGCTTCGAAGGTCTTATCCCCGAGCGGGATCAGCTCTACTGGCGGGCTGTCACGTTCGAACGTTTCGATGGTCGGCGCTGGTCGCAATCGCTTGCTGCACAGATTCCAGGGGCGCCGGACTGGATCCCCGGAACCAGCGTGGTGAGCTACTCGGTGGTCATGCAGCCCAGTGGCCGTCCATGGCTGTATGCGCTGGATGTGGCACAGGTGGATGCGGGGGACGTGCGGCTGATGCCCGATTTCCATTTGCAGCGCTCGCGTCCGATCGACCAGGCGTTGCTCTATCAGGTTACCTCGTGGCCCGACTCGCGGCGCGAACCGGCGGCTAGCGATGCCACGCTGGAGCGCGCACTGCAGTTGCCAGCACAAGGCAATCCGCGCAGCCGCGCCTGGGCTGAACAGTTGCGCCGCGATCATTCGGACCCGGCGGCGCTGGTGCAGGCACTCCTTCAGCATTTCAATCGACAGCCGTATCGATACACGCTGAAGCCTTCAGCGGTGGGGGCCGATATTGTCGATGGCTTTCTGTTCGATACGCTGAACGGCTTCTGCATTCACTACGCCGGCGCGATGACGTTTGTCTTGCGAGCCGCCAGCATTCCGGCCCGGGTCGTGGCGGGCTATCAGGGCGGTGAGATCAATCCGACGGGCAATTACCTGTCGGTTCGTCAGCTGGACGCCCACGCCTGGGTCGAGTACTGGAGTGCGGGGCGCGGCTGGATCTCGATCGATCCCACCTTTCAGGTCGCGCCGGAACGCATCGAGCTGGGCCTTGAGGACGCGCTGTCCGACGAGGAGACGTTGTTGGATGATTCTCCGCTGGCGCTGCGGCGCTACCGTGACATTGGCTGGCTGAATCAGCTGCGCTTCGGCTGGGACAATCTCAACTACGGTTGGCAACGATGGGTGCTGGGCTACGGTGGCGAGCGTCAGCTGGACATGCTGAAAGGACTGTTCGGCAAGCTTGACGCCGGTAAGCTCGGGTTGCTGACCGTTGCTGCGGCTGTGCTGTTGATGGCGATCCTGGCGTCGCTGCTGCTTAAGCCCTGGCGCCGCGAGCATGATCCACAGCTGCGCCTGTTCCAAAAGTTCGAACGTCTCCTCGCTCGGCACGGTATCGAGCGGGAGGTGGGCGAGGGCGCCCGCGATTTTGCCGAGCGCGCGTCAGCATTGGTACCCACTGTCGCCGAACTGATTCAGGATTTCGCACGGCTCTACGAGATGACGCGTTATGCTGGCCAGCCCGCGAGCAGAAGCGAAATGCAAGCTTCGCTAGCCAGACTGCGTCGCCAGCTGCCTTGGCGCTCCGGTACTGGCAGAAAGCGGAAAACTGAACCCGACGAGCGATAGCTGGGTGCGATGGTGGCCTATCACCAAACCCCAGTTGCACGCCGTTGGCCGCACGTCGGCGATAAGATAGTGACCGATAAAAACAATCCGAGGTGGGCATGACCCTTTTCGAACTATTGCGAGCCGTGCGCGACAATCCCTCGAACATCGTCGTGCCTGCCACCTGGGGCCAGGGGCGTGCGGGGTTCGGCGGTGTGGTTGCAGCACTGGTCTACGAAGCCATGCAGGCGCAGGTGCCGGATGGCCGTCCAGTGCGCTCGCTGGCCATCACCTTTGTCGGCCCGTTGATGGTTGATACTCCGGTCAGCTTCGAGGCTGAGGTATTGCGCGAGGGCAAGGCGGTCAGTCAGGTGCTCGGGCGTGCGGTGCAGAATGGCCAGGTAGTAACCATTGTCCAGGGCAGTTTCGGTGCGGCCCGCGCTTCGGCGATCCGGGTGCCTGCGGAGCCGGCTCCGCCGATGCCGCCCGTGGACGAATGTCAGGAATTGCCTTATATCCCCGGTGTCGCGCCGGAGTTCACTCGCTATCTAGCGATGCGCTGGGGAGTCGGTGGGTTGCCGTTCTCGGGCAATACTTCGCGCGAAATGGGCGGATGGGTGCGCTTACGCGGCGAGGTCGAACGCGAACCAGTGACGGTGTCGCATCTGCTGGCACTGGTGGATGCCTGGCCGCCAGCCGTACTGTCGCATCTGAAGGGATTCGCGCCTGGCAGTTCGTTGACCTGGACCATCGAATTCATCCAGCCCACACCGTCGCTCGATACTCACGACTGGTGCCAGTACCGCGCGGTGATCGAACATGCTCAAGATGGTTATGGCCATTGCGCAGCAGCGCTCTGGAGCCCTGTGGGCGAGCTGGTGGCTTTGAGTCGCCAGACGGTAACGGTATTTGGCTGACCTAAGATCTGACCGGAATCGGCCTCGGCTCTAAGCGGTTCAGAGCTTCAGCTGCTGGTCTGCCGACGCGAGACCTGGTCTCGCGCCGGCAGTGGCGGCTCATAGTTTGAATTGCTGAATCGCTTTGCTCAGCTCTTTGGAGAGTGCCGCCAACTCGGCGCTGGTGGCGGCGGACACAGCGGTCTGCTCAACGGTTTGTTCGGTAACGTCGCGGATGCCGGTCACCGAGCGATTCAGCTCTTCGGCTACGCCGCTCTGCTGCTCGGCGGCGTCCGCGATCTGGGTGTTGCTCTCGCGCATCTGCGCAACCGCTGCGGTGATCGCCTCCAATGCCAATCCCGCCTCGCGGGCTTCGCTCACGCAGTCGTCGGCCTTCAGCGAGCTCTCCTGCATGAACTCCACCGCGTCGCGCGTCATGGCTTGTAGTCCGGAAATCATCTGGGTGATCTCGTCAGTCGACAGCTGAACGCGTTTGGCCAGATTGCGTACCTCGTCCGCTACCACGGCGAAGCCGCGGCCCATCTCGCCAGCGCGGGCCGCCTCGATGGCGGCATTCAGCGCAAGCAGGTTGGTCTGCTCGGCAATGCTGTGAATGACGCTGACGACACCGCTGATCTTCTGGCTGTCTGCGGCAAGCTGGCCGATCGTTTCGGCTGTCTGCTGCACCCCTTGCGACAGGCTGGAAATGGACCGTTCAACGCGAGCCACAACGCTGTGGCCATCACCGGCGAGGCGGTCGGCATGCTGTGACTGATCGCGGGTTTCCCGCGCATGATCGGCGATGTGATAGACGGTCGTGCTCATTTCGTTGATCGCCGTGGCGGCCTGATCGGTTTCACTCTTTTGCCCGAGCATGCCCCTGCGTACCTCGCTCATGCTGGAGGCCAGGCGGCCAGCGCCTTCGTCCAGACGTGCCGCCGCTTGCGTTACGGTGCCGACGATGCGCTGGTAGCCGGCCTGCATGGCATTGAAAGCTCCGGCCATTTGTCCGACTTCGTCACGGCTGTCCAGCGGCACGCGTACGGTGAGATCACCGCTGCGCTCCACATGCAGCATGACGTCTTTCAGGGTGTTGAGATGGCTGAGCAGGAATCGGATCATCACCTGCGAAGCCGCAAGTAGCGCCAGCATCAGGACCGCGACGGCCAGTGCGTAGCTGAAAAAATGCTGCATCAGCAGTTGCCAGACGCTAGGCGTACGAGCCAGAACGGCAATGTTGTCGCCGCTCGAACGGGTGATTCGCTGCGCGCCGACAACCGGTGTGGTAGCGAAAAAACGGTCATGATCGATTGCGATCCAACCCTGGCCCGGCGCGATGTTTTGACCTTCGATGACCAGCCGCTGACCGGCAGGAGCCGTCAGCAGATAGGGATGTCGGGGAAATGCACTTCCTTCCGGCCAATGCTGCATCACGCTGGCCAGCTCCTGGGCGGTGGCTTGCGCATCCTGGCTGCGAAACCGCTGTTCCAGTTGTAGGGCGAACAACACCAGCAGCAATGTGGTAACGAAGGTCACCATGTTCAGCGCCCAGAACTTGTACTTCAGAGAAAGATCACGAATCCAGAGAACCATGAGTGCGCTTCTTTATGAATGGCTGAGAGGCATCGGTGCGCTTTAAGCGACCCGTCCTCTTAGCGGCAGAACGACGGTAGGCTTTAGCACTGTTCCCGTTGAATCAGCGGATCGATGCCGAAGAACTGTTGAGCGCAGGCGGTGGAGGTCGCAGCCAGTTCGTCATCGCCCACGCCGCGATGGCGAGCCACCTCGCGCAAGACTTCCGGGAGAAAAGCGGGCTCGTTCTGGCCGCCTTTGGGTTTGGGGCGCAGTGTTCGCGGTAACAGGTAGGGTGCATCGCTTTCGAGCATCAGTCGCGAGGCGGGAATCTCGCGAACCAATGGATGCAGGTGCGTGCCGCGGCGCTCGTCGCAGATCCAGCCGGTGATGCCGATGTGCAGGTCGAGATCGAGATAGGCGTAGAGGGCGCGCTTCTCTCCGGTAAAGCAGTGGACGACCGCGGCGCTGAGCCGATCGCGGAAAGGGCGGAGGATGTCCGCCAGACGCTGATCGGCGTCGCGCTCGTGCAGAAATACCGGAAGGCCGGTTTCCACTGCCAGTTGCAGGTGTTCTTCAAGCACCCGCTCCTGTTGCGCACGTGGGGAGAGGTCCCGATTGAAATCCAGGCCACATTCGCCTACTGCCCGCACCTCGGGTTCGGCGAGCAAATCCTTCAATTGAATGGCAGTTTCTGATGTCCACTGGCTGGCATCATGCGGATGGACGCCCGCTGTGCAGAACAACCGTTGTCGGCTTTCATCCAATTCACGGCAAAGCGTTAATGCTGCTTCGCTTTCGGTCAGGCTGGTGCCGGTCAGTACCAACTGCGTGACGCCCGCCGCATGGGCGCGAGCCAAAACGGCGCGCGGGTCTCGGGCGAAGGTCGGGTGTGTCAGGTTGACGCCGATGTCAATTAGCTGCACGAATTACCTCGTGTATAAGAAAAATAATATAAATATTTATATCAAGTACTTAGCATTGCTATCTCATGTTGATTGGCAAGCTCCGCTGGCAGCAGAACCGCGGCTATGAGAATCTTCGCCGCCCTGCGGCAGGATGGCCGCTCTACAGACTGTCCCGTTCGAGTCGATACGCTGTAAATGAACCGACTAATGCGCTTGCTGTTGTGCCTGCTGGTGTTTGCACCTTGGCCGGCCGCTGCCCGCGTGATGGGGCCTCAGGCGTGGCAGTCGGTGGATACGGTACGCGATCTGGCTGAGATTCGCCGCAGTGGCGTGTTGCGCGTGCTGGTCAATCAGAGCCGCAACAGCTCGGGCGAAGTCAAGGGTGAAGCCATCGGCGTGGAGTATGTGCGTCTGCGTGCGTTCGAGCAGTTTCTTAATCGCGGTTCGAAGGGGCCCGCGATCACCCTGGAAGTTATACCTAAGGCCAAGGACCAGCTGCTCGGCGCACTGCAGAGAGGCGAGGGTGATCTGGTCGCGCCCGGAGAGCGTTTGGAGTCAGGATCAACGCGTCGGGTGAGCCAAAGCCGGGCCGTTGTTGATAACGTCCCCATGGTTTTGGTCAGCCGCCAGGGCGGCCTTCGCTACAAAAACTTCGAACAGCTATCGGGACGCAGTCTGGCGTTGGCTGCTGGCAGCGCCGCCGGGCCGGAGCTGGAAGCGCTCAATCAACGGTTGATGCAAGCCGGGCGTGCGCCGATTGCAGTCGAGTGGGTCGATCCAACGCTCGCGGTCGAGGACGTGCTGGAAATGGTGCAGGCCGGTATCTATTCCGCCACCGTCGTCGAGCTACCCATTGCGGAACGATGGGCGAAGGTGCTGCCCAAATTACGCATCGAACGGGATCTCGCGCTGGGCAAGCGCGCCGACATGCATTGGTTTCTGCGAACGGACGCAAGCATGTTGCGCGCCAGCGTCGATCGCTTCCTCCGAGGCTACAGTGCGCCGGATAACCAGGACGCCGCGTTCGTTCGGGTCTATCGGCGCCTTTACCGGGTGCAGTATCCGCTTGATCGGGTCGGCCGGCAGCGCTTGGAGAAGGTACGGCCGACGCTGCAGCGGCATGCTCAGCAGCAGGACATCGATTGGCTCAACCTAGCCGCGCTGGCGTTCAAGGAGTCGACGCTCAACCCGGCGGCCCGTGGCGCTTCCGGTGCCACCGGGCTCATGCAAGTGACGCCGGCTACTGCCCGCAGCATGGGCGTCAAAGATGTCGGCACGCTCGATAACAATGTGCAGGCCAGTGCGAAATATCTGGCGAACATCCGGCAAAAGTTTTTCGCCAGCTCCAGGCTGAACGAGCGCGAACGCATGGCGTTCGTCCTGGCGGCGTACAACATGGGGCCGCAGCGGGTCCAGAGCATGCGTGCCGAGGCGCGGCGCCGAGGGCTCAATCCTGACCAGTGGTTTTTTCAGGTCGAGCGCGTTGCCATGGAAACCATGGGCATGGGCGTAGTCAGCTATGTCAATGCAGTGAACAAGTACTACCTGACCTACACGCGGGAGCGTTACCTGCTCGAAGGCGGTCCGCAAAGCGCTGCCAAATGAGCATCTAGCTTTGCTTGATGACGAGTAGCTGTTCGGCCGCCTCCAGGCGTTGACGCTCGTTTTCGTCGAATCGTTCAGCGGCCAATCGGGCGACCGCGGCGCGCTTATCCGCTTCGCCAAGTCCTCGGCTGCTTTCGATGCGGCTCTTTTCTTGTTGATAGGAGGAGAGTCGCCTTTGCCATTCCTGCCTTTTGAGATCGAGCCGTTCCAGGCGTGCGGTGGCGGCGTTGCCAACCAGTTGCTGACGCAGCCGATGCAGCTCCCCGGACGTGGCTCCGCTGGCTTGCAGTACGCGTGTCTGCTCGCGTAGTTCGGACTGCAATTGTATGACCATCGCGTCCTGCAGTTCGGGCGGCAGGCTGCCTTGCAGCCTGTCGATTGCGGCTCCCTTGGCGGCGGCATCAAGGGTTGAGTCGCGACGAATCGCCAGTCTTTCCAGCGTGAAGCTGTCGGCCGCTTCGTCGAGTGCAAAAAACGCCTGATGGACCTCATCGTCGAATATTCGGGAGCGCAGCTGGCGAACCGCTTGCAGCCGCTCGCGCATGGCGTTCATATCGGCTTGCTGCGCATGATCCTGTTCCAGTAGCAGCAGCTGACGTTTGTAATCCAAATATTGGGCCAATAGCTGCAGCGCTTGACTTTCTCCCGGCTGGGGAAGCTGCGCTTCGATGTAGTGGCGCAGACGAGTGACGCTGGCCTCTAGGGGTTCTTCGCCAATCGAGGCCAGGAAATAGTCGAAGACGCGACGGACGTCGTTCTCGATGATCAACCTGCCGGAGGCGTCCGTCCGCAGTTGGCCATCGACCTGGGTGCCTGCGAACGAAGGCGGTAAGCGCCGGATCGTTACGACCGGCGAAGGACGCGGAACCGGTGAGCGGACCGATGTCTGGGTTGGAACCGGCGATGGGGCGCGTACGGGCGCAACGCGCTGCGCCTGGTCCGGCTGTGTCTCGACCGGGTCGTGCCAATCGATCGCGACGCCGAGGGTCACGGTTATGGCCAGCAGGAGCAGGAGGGCGATTACTTTCATCGAGACGCCTCGTCTTCGGGGCCGGGGCCAATCGGCCCCGGCGAGTCTCAAAGGCCTGCGTTCTTCAGGCGGTTGGCATGCTGGCGGTAGACAGTCAACGGATCGGTTTCGAACAGGCTGGTCAGCCCGAGAACCTGATTGACCTCGTCCAGGTGATTCATGCGGTAGTTGTCGCGGATAACCATGCCCAAGTGCGAGCTGCAGCGTCCGACCAACCCATCATTCGCTTCGTCGAAGGCGAGCGAGCCAGCGCCCAGCATGGCGTCACTGACGTCCAGCGGGTTGGTGAGCGGGCTGGTGCCGCTCCAGGAGTAGTAGCTGACGCCGCCCACCTTGTGCGCGCCTTCGCCGCATGCAGAGGTCGGAAGCCCCTGTGGGTACCTGGCGTTGAATCGTGCGGCGCCTTCACTGTTGAGCGACTCGAGTGACCCGAGCGAGTTCTGAGGTGCGGTACTCGGGCTGCCGGAAAGAAAATGAATCAACGCGCCCATGCCATTGACCAGACCGGCAATGATGGCCTCGCCGCCGGATCCCTCGGGAACCTTGCGAAGCAGATCCGCGACGTCCGAGCCTTTGTGCGGGGCGCCAACGCTGGTGACCGAGGCAACCAGGTCGGGACGCACGGCGGCGACGTAGCGCACGGTCGGGCCGCCGTGGCTGTGGCCGATCAGATTCACCTTAGATTTTCCGCTGATAGCGACGATTTCCTCGACCTGGTCCAGCAGTTCTTCCCCTCGCAGCTCCGAAGTGTTGAGCTGGCTAACTTCGGTCACGTAGACCTGCGCACCGTCACGCTGCAGCGCGCGTGGGATGCCGTACCAGTAGTCGAGGCCGAGCAAGCTGTCGAAGCCGAGCATGCCGTGGGTAAGGACAATCGGGTAACGCGTTTGGGTGTAGCCGCTCGAGCCGAACAGGCCGGCATGTACCTGGCTGGTGGCGGCCAAGGCGGTTCCGAGGCATAGAGCGATCAAGGTCTTCTTGTTATTCATGAAAGCACTCATCAATGGGTGAATTGGGCATTGGGCAATCCCTCGCCGTTCACCGCGCGTTGCGCGTACTGCTGCCGAACAAGCGCAGCAATCGTGCCAATCCCGCCTCAGATGGCGGGCGTCCGCTCTGGTATCGACTGTCTAGACCGGTTGATAGCAACTGGCTGCTAGCGCCGTATCGTCTTGCTTGTTACCAGGCGGAACGCTTTGATGGGTAAGAAAGTTATATTAACGAGCGATATCCGCTTAATCGGCGAAATTTACGTAAGATACCGACTAATTAGTCATATTAGAACTTGCTGGTCATGGGTAGTTGATTGCGACGATGTACCAAAGCTTGGCGCCGGTGGGCGTCTGAACTTGCACCTCGGCGTCGAGCGGCTTGCCTACCAGGGCTCTGGCCAGCGGCGAATCAATGCTGATCAAGCCCTGCCGGAGGTCCAGCTCATCCGGGCCGACGATGCGATAGCGGGCCTGTTCGCCGTCCTCGTCTTCAACCGTTACCCAGGCGCCGAAGTACACCTTGCCCGGATCGCTCGGTTTTTCGCTGACGACCTTGAGCTTCTCCAGACGCTTGGTGAGAAAACGCACCCGGCTGTCTATCTCCCGCAACATCTTCTTGCCATAGGTGTATTCGGCGTTTTCCGAACGATCACCTTGCGCGGCCGCTTCGCTGACCGACTGGGTGACCTGCGGGCGCCTTACGTGCCAAAGCTCATGGAGTTCGGCGCGCAGCCGCGCTTCGCCCTCGGGGGTGATCAGAGGCGTACCGGCAGGGCGGGGAGGACGATAGCGGCTCATGATGGCTCCGAGTCAGGCAGGAAAGTCGCACATTCTAGAAGCACTCATCGCTCTCCGCTGGCTCAGTTTTCCCGGAGCACATCGAGCGGACTGGCATTGAGCGCGCGGCGGGTGCCGACCACGCCGGCCGCCCCGACCAGCAGAGCGCCAATCAGTGGCAGCCACAGCAGCCAGGGATGCGGATGCCAGCGTAGATCGAACACGAAGTGATAGAGCAGTGCGCTGACCAGCTCGCAGCCAAGGGCCGCGAGCAACCCGCTGGCAGCGCCGAGCACGCCGAACTCGGCACGTCTGGCCTTGAGCAACAGGCTGCGCTCGGCGCCCAATGCCCGCAGCAGGGCTCCCTGACGGATGCGCTCGTCGAGCGTTGCCTGAAGCCCCGCGAGCAGAACGGCCAAACCTGCTGCCAGGACGAACATCAACACGTATTCCACCGCCAGCGAGACCTGCGCAAGGATGCTGCGCAGCTGGCTGAGCAAGGCCTCGACCTGCAGTATCGTGGCGGAGGGAAAGTCCCGGGCCAGTTGCACCAGCTCGCGGTCCTTTCCGCTGGGCAAGTGGAAGCTGGTCATGTAGGTGGTCGGCACGTCCTGCAGCGTGTCGGGTTCGAAGATCATGTAGAAATTCGGTTGGAAGCTGTCCCAGTTCACCTCACGCAGGCTTGTCACAATGACGTCGCGAGTCAGCCCTCCGACAGTAAAGCTGAGCCGATCACCCAGCCCGACCTGAAGACTTTCGGCCAACTCGGCTTCCACCGATACGCCGGGTAGATCGCCGCGCTCGCCATCCCACCAGTGGCCAGCGGTCAGCTGGTTGTCGGAAGGCAGATTGCGTGCCCAGGTCAGGCTCAAGTCCCGGCGAATCGCCCGTTCACCCTGGCTGTCCTTGCTGACCAACTGGCGCACCGGCTCCCCGTTGATAGCCACCAGCCGGCCCGGAACCACGGGATACAGCGGCGCAGCGTGATCCGACAGCGCTTCGATACGGTCGGCGAACGCATCCCGATCCGTCGGCAGAATATTCAGCACGAAATGGTTGGGGGCGTCGTCCGGGAGCTGGTTTTGCCAGGTGTCGAGCAGTTCGCCGCGCAACAGGGCGATCAACGCCATGGCAAGCAGTATCAGGCCAAAGGCCAACGCTTGACCGGCTGCCGCCAACGGGTGACGGAGCAGCTGTCCGAGGCCAAGACGCCATGTCAGCGAGGCGCCCGACAATGCGCGACGTAATCCCTGCAATGCCAGTAACAGCAGTCCGCCAAGCAGGACGGTGGCGAGCAGGCCGCCGCCCAGTAGCGCAAGGGTGATCTTCAAGTCCAGGCTCAGGCGCCACATGATCAGGCCAAGGGCGATCACCGCTGCGCCGTACACCAGCCAAGAGCTCGGCGGGACGGGAAGGATGTCGCGGCGCAGCACCCGTAACGGCGGCACGCGCCCCAACGCCGCCAGTGGCGGCAAGGCGAACCCGGCCAGAGCGACCAGTCCTGTCGCAATGCCTGTCAACGCGGGCCAAAGAGTGGCGGGCGGTACTTCGCTGACCACCAGCTCGCGCAGCAGGAAAAACAATCCATGCTGCGCGGCCCAGCCCAGCAAGGCGCCTACCGCGCTGGCGGCCACGCCTAGATAGCCGAGCTGCAAGGTATAGAGCACCAGCGCTTCGCGTCTTGACAGCCCCAGGCAGCGCAGCAGGGCGCTGGCATCGAAGCGGCGTGCGGCGAAACGCGCTGCCGAGAGCGCCACGGCGACACCTGCCAGTAACACGGCCGCCAGGCTCGCCAGGTTCAGGTAGCGTTCGGCGCGCCCCAATGCGCCGCCAATCTGACGATTGCCATCCTTGGCCGTCTCGATACGCTGATGCGCCTGCAATTCCGGTTTGACCGCTTCTTCGTATGCGCGCAACTGCTCCGCCGGGCCACGCCAGAGCTCGCGATAGCGCACGCGGCTGCCAGGCTGCACGACGCCGGTGGCTGCGAGGTCGTCGAGATGCATCAGGACATGTGGCGTCAGGCTGTAGAAATCGCCGACCCGATCGGGTTCGTACGTCAGCACACGCGTCAGTTTGAGCTGCTTGTTGCCGACTTCGATATGGTCGCCGATCTGCAGGTCGAGGGCGGCGAACAGGCGTGCTTCGGCCCAGGCTTCGCCGGGCTGTGGGCCGGATCCGGGTTGTTCCGGTTGATAGGGCGCGGCTGCGCTGCGCAATTCTCCGCGCAACGGATAGGCGTCGTCGGCTGCCTTGACGCTGGTTAGCTGCAGATTGTCATCGGTGGCGACGACGCTGGAGAATTCCACCACCCGGGCATGGTCGAGCTGAAGCCGACTGCCCGCTTCGACCTGTTCGGGCTCGGCGGGTGCGCTGCCGCGCAACACGAGGTCGGCGCCGAGGAATTCGGTGGCGCGCAGCAACATGGCATCGTTCAGACGGGCACCGAAGTAGCCGATGGCGGTGCTTGCCGCGACGGCGATCAACAGCGCGAGGAAAAGCACACGCAGCTCGCCGGCGCGTGCATCCCGCATTAGCTGACGCAGTGCGAGCACAGCCAGTCGGCTGGTAGGCACGCGCTTCATCGAATCTGCTCGTCGCGAAGCTGGCGCCCACCTTCCAGCCGTAGCAGATGCTGGCAGCGCTTCGCCAGGCGTTCGTCATGAGTAACCAGCACCAGGGTGGTGCCGCGTTCACGGTTCAGCTCGAAGAGCAATTCGGTGATATTCGCACCCGTGTGGCTATCGAGGTTTCCGGTTGGCTCGTCGGCGAACAGCACCTCGGGCTCGGCGGCGAATGCGCGGGCCACCGCTACGCGCTGTTGTTCGCCGCCGGATAGCTGCCTGGGATAGTGATGCAAACGAGCACCCAGGCCGACGCGCCCGAGCAGCTCGGTGGCTTTCGCTTGAGCATCGCGGCGGCCGTGCAGTTCGAGAGGCAGCATGACGTTCTCCAAGGCGTTTAGGCTGTCGAGCAGCTGGAACGATTGAAAAACGAAGCCGACATGCTCGGCGCGCACCCGGGCGCGCTGATCTTCGTCCAGTTCTCCGAGCGGATGGCCAGCCAAGTGCACTTCGCCCGAGCTGGGCAGATCCAGTCCGGCCAGCAGACCGAGCAGGGTCGACTTGCCGGATCCGGAAGTCCCGATGATCGCCAGGCTTTCTCCCTTGCTCAGGCTCAGGGACACATCGTCGAGTATCGCCAGCTCGCCTTCCGCGCTGGGTACCGCTTTGCTAAGGTTCCGGGCAGAGAGAATGCTGGCGCTCATGGAGGTTCCGATGCGAAATTGGCTGAAAAGTGGGGTTCTGGTACTGCTGTGCTGGACCCAGGGTGCCTGGGCGGGAACGGTACTGGTGGTCGGGGATAGTATCAGCGCCGCTTTCGGCCTGGAAACCAGCCAGGGATGGGTGCAGCTGCTTCAGCAACGCCTTGATACACAAGGGCAGGATCATCGGGTGGTGAACGCCTCGATCAGTGGCGACACCAGCGCCGGCGGGTTGGCAAGATTGCCCACTCTGCTCGAAGAGCATGAACCCGAAGTGGTCATTCTGGAGCTTGGCGGCAACGATGGATTGCGCGGCCAGTCGCCTACCCAATTGAAGCAGAACCTTGCCGCCATGGTTGAGCGGTCGCGTCAGGCGGACGCCAAAGTGCTGCTGCTTGGCATGCGTTTGCCCCCCAATCTGGGGCAGCGGTACACAACGGCATTTGCCCAGGCGTTCGACTCGCTTGCCAAGGAACAGGCGCTGCCTTACGTCCCGTTTTTTTTGGAAGGCGTCGGCGGGGTCGAAGGCATGATGCAGGCCGACCGCATCCATCCGGCAGCCGGCGCGCAGCAACGATTGTTGGATAACGTCTGGCCGGTGCTCGAACCCTTGCTTTGATGCGTGCGCGCGGCTACTGTCGCGCCCCACGATCGGAGCCTCAAATGCCACGCCCAGCCTGGACCCTATTCGCCTATCGCCTCATCGTGCCGGACGAGCAGTTCGACCTGTTCGCCTGTCGCGAGAATCGTCTGCACCTGGCGCTACGGCAACTGGAACTGAACGGTCGAGTTGATCGCACGCTCTGCGGCGGTTTTCTACCTGCTCGACCGCACTGGCAGGATCTGGAGCGAGCGATGCTCAAGGACCGCCGACTCTGCCCGGCCTGCCGTGATACGCTCAGCGCGCAGCGCAAGGGCCTTCCGTCTGCCGTCAGCGTCTGGTAGCTCGGCGGCCGCTGGTGCTTCGAGTACAATCGCGGGCAACACGCTCACTATTACCAAGGAATCCCTGAATGCTCTCGCGTGCGTCTGCAGTCGCCTCCTGTGTGTCATTTGCTGCTTTGCTGCTGGCCGGACAGTCCGCTGCGCTCGAGTTGCCGCTACCTCCAGAAGGCGAGGACGTGGTTGGGCAGATTCAAGTCATCAAGGCCAAATACGAAGACACGTTCGCGGCACTGGGCGAGACGCATGATCTGGGCTATCTGGAACTCGTTGCGGCTAATCCGGGGGTGGACCCCTGGTTACCCGGTGAAGGGACCGACATCATCCTGCCGACTCGCTACATCCTTCCGTCAGGGCCACGCGAAGGTATTGTCATCAACCTGGCCGAATACCGGCTGTATTACTACCCGAAAGGGGAAAATGTGGTGCATACCTTCCCCCTTGGCATCGGGCGGGAAGGATGGGGGTCGCCTGTCGGCACTACCCATATCTCGGCGATGACGAGCAATC